>CAVOEV010000426.1:0-2505 GCA_963694825.1 Planctomycetota bacterium | reverse complement strand
CGCCGGTGATGGCCGACGGCCGGATCTTCACCATGAGCATTACGGGCAAGTTGGTTGCCTGGGATGCCGCTTCGGGCAAACGGCTCTGGAACCGCGATTACGATTCACGGTTCCAGAAGAGTCACCCCTACTGGGGCGCCGCGACGTCACCGATCGTTGACGGAAAACGGGTGATCGTTCACTTCGGGACCGACGAGCGGGGCACGCTGGTTGCCCTGGACGTGGCCACCGGCAAGGAGATCTGGAGCCAGGGCAAGGATGGCCCGTCCTATTCCTCGCCGCTGCTGGTCGAGATTCACGGTGTGTTGCAGGTCGTGGAATGGAATCACCAGGCACTGGTCGGCGTGGATGCGGGGTCGGGCAAGCTCCTCTGGGAGTACCCCTTCCCGCACGTCGGATCCGATCAGAACATGCCAACCCCCTCGTTTCACGGCGGGCGGGTGTTCCTGGGCGGTGAGAACCGCGGGATCGTGGGGTTGGAACCACAACTCCAGGGCGGGTCCTGGTCAGTCAAGGTGCTGTGGCACCAGAAGAAGGTGGCGCTGGACATGAGTTCGGCGGTTGTCAACGACAAGCTGATGTATGGTTTCTCGCACTACGGCCAGGGTCGGCTGTTCTGCCTGGACATCAAGACCGGCGAGGTGCTGTGGCAGGGACCGCGGCGAACCGGCCGGAACGCGATGTTCCTGGCGATCCCTCAACACGTCGTCGCGCTGATTGACAATGGCCAGTTGAAGATCGTCGCGGCCACCGGACGAGGATTCCGGGTGGCGGCAACATACCGCGTGGCCGAGGGGGGCACGTGGGCGCCACCCGTGCTGCTGAACGACGGATTCCTGATCAAGGACAAGGATTCGCTGACCCTGTGGTCGTTGACGGATTCGAAGAGTCCATCGACGGCCGCTGTTGCGTCCGGTGATGGAGTGGCACGTGCCGGTGGGCTGAACCAGCGGGCTCAAGCGAAGCAGAAGAACCAACAGAAGCGGAAGAACGTCGCACGGCGGATCCGCGTGACGGCGTGGTTCGACAAGCAGTTCCTCGAGGACGGCACCGCGTATCGACGTCGGGCAAAGGAGTTCGGGGACTGGACCCGCAGCAAGTTACGGGTCGAGGTGATCAAGCAACTCAAGGGACTCAGTGCCACCTCGCACAAGGCCGCCTCGGCCGATCTCGACAAGCTGGTCGACGCCGGCACGATCAGTGACCTGAGGCGTTACTGGATCATCAACGGGTTCACCTGCACGACGACCACCGCCGGGTTGCCGGCGTTGAGGAAGGTGGCTGGTGTGAAGGAGCTCTACGTGGCCGGTCCGGCACGGGCGAGTCGTCCGGCCAGCCGTGGGACGGCCGTGTCGTTTGCCGTCGCGGGGAAACCAAAGTTCGACCCGGACCGGTACCAGCACCCGTGGTACATCCGCTATCTGCAGGCCGATCGGGTCTGGAAGGAACTGGGCGTGACGGGTCGGGGCACACTGAACGTCGTGCACGATTTCAACTTCGTCTACTCTCAAAACGTCACCGGCAACCTGTACCGCAACCCCGGGGAAACTGCCGGCAACGGCAAGGACGATGATGGCAACGGGCTGATCGACGATGTCCACGGATACAACTTCGACCAGCACAACGCCAACCTGACACAGGTACCGGTTGGTCGCGGAGACTTCAACCCGCGGGCCCAGCACGGTTTCATGTGTGCGGCGATCATCTGCGGCACCGGAGCGAAGGGGCGGAAGTACGAGTTTGGGATCGCGCCCGAGGGGACCTGGACGGGCGTGATCGCTTCAGGGCGACTTGAGGCGGCCATCGAATGGGCCATCGAGCAGGGAGCTGACACGTACAGCATGAGTTTTTCGATCCCCGGTCTCGGCGAGTACCGTTCGCACTGGAGGAAGGTGATGGAGCACGGTTCGTTTTGTGGGATCTGCTTCGTTTCCGGTGCCGGCAACTTTGCCCAGCAGGCCCGCGTGCCGGTGCAGATGCGGACTCCCGAGGACATCCCCGACGCGGTGTTTGCGGCGGCGGGTGTGCAGAGGAATTTTTCGAGGACACCGTTTTCGAGCAAGGGGCCGGTGGAATGGAAGACTCGGCACTACCAGGGGGGCCGGGTGCAGAAGCCTGAGGTGTGCGCCTTCAACATGGGGTTGCCGCAGCTGTGGCTGAATGGCACGACCCGCCCCGGAGGTCTCAACGGCAACTCGTTCGCCGGCCCGATGTTCTGCGGATCGATCGCGCTGATGCTCTCGGCCGACCCCGACCTGTTGCCGTGGGACCTGCAGCAGATCATCACTTCAACGGCCACCGACGTGGCGGCCGAGGGGGTGGACGACGAGACCGGTCACGGGTTGATCAACTGCTACCGGGCGGTTCGCGAGGTGTTGCGTCGCAAGGCGATCCGCGAGGGGAAGGACCCGAAACGGTTTGCCGGGCGTCAGCAGGGTGACACGCTGGACATCGAGTCGATCAAGTTGCGGTTGAAGAGTTCGAGGGTCCAGGTCGGTCGCCTGC
>CAVOEV010000425.1:0-2508 GCA_963694825.1 Planctomycetota bacterium | reverse complement strand
TCGGTCGAACTCAGCAATCGGTTGATCACGCAGCCGATCGCCGGTCGGCCGCCCTGGCCTTTCAGCTCGTTGGTCCCGTATCCACTTTGGCATTGAAACGCGTCGTGGCGACCGGCCGATCCGACGAGCGAGCGGATGTAGGAGAACCGCTCGGCCATCGCGGCGATCTTGGGGAACAGTTCGCAGATCTGGAATCCGTTCAAGCTGGTCTGGATCGGTAGAAACTCGCCACGGATTTCCGCTGGCGCGTGGGGTTTCATGTCAATGGTGTCCATCTGAGGCGGACCGCCGTCGAGATGGATGTTGATGACGGCCTTTTGCGAGGATCCGATCCCGGCGGCGTCTTCGGCCTGCAGCAAGTTGGCCAGTGTCAGGCCACCGAAGCCGGCGGAACCGGCAGCCAGAAACTGGCGGCGGGAGACCCCGTCGCAGTGCCTGATCGACCGATCCCAGAACTTCAGCATCGTCTTGTCCTCAATGTGCGACGTCCGAATTTTCCTGCGGATATCCGGACCGGCTGAACCACTAGATTCCCACGTTTTCGGGTGATTTGCAACATCGGCTCCGATCGATGCGTTCGCGGGACCGGTACCTAAGTGCGCATCGGCAGAATCCGTCGTGTGATTGCACTCAATCTGGTTGTTCAGCGAACCGAGGACGTTACAAGTGCGAGAGGGGGGACTCGAACCCCCAATCCCTTTCGGGAACCAGATCCTAAATCTGGCGCGTCTGCCAATTCCGCCACTCTCGCTCCTCGCAAGGGGTCAACTCTTTACACTAGATACTTTTCAGCCGTGTTCGAGTGGGGCTACTTCGAAGTGCCAGTGTAAAGAGTTGACCCCGGAATGTTGACACGATTGGGAGCGGCTCGCAGAATTGCGTCCCGTTTGGGCTGCAACGATCGTCTTGTTTCGGCTGGATCCGTTTTTCTGTTCCTGACTTCAAGGATACTCATGGCTTTGGGCGACGACGCAGTGCGTGTCGTGATCACCGGTGTCGGGGTGGTGTCGCCGATCGGGATCGGTCACGAGTTGTTCTGGTCGAGTCTGTCGGCCGGGCGTGGTGGCATTGCCCGGTTGTCTTCACCGTTCCCTGGTGTTGGCTTGCCGCGGCTGGCTGGCGAAATCAACGGGTTCGATCCTCTTGAGTTTCTCCCGTCACGCAAGTTGTTGAAGGTGATGTCTCGGGACATCCAACTGGGTGTAGCGGCCAGTCGTTTGGCGATCGACGACGCGAGTCTTGGTCGAGGCGACCTGGATCCGGATCGTGTGGGTGTTTCGTTTGGTGCCGGTCGGATTTCGAGTTTGCCCGACGACCTGGCGGCGGCGACCGGTCTGGGAGATGACGGAGATGACGGAGATGACGGAGATGTTGCTGATTCGATTGACTGGACGCGATGGGGCGAGGACAGCCTGGGCCGAATTGCTCCGATGTGGCTCCTGAAGCGGCTGCCGAACATGTCGGCCTGCCATGTGTCGATTGGTCTGGACGCTCGCGGCCCCAACAACACGATCACTTCGCGAGACACGTCGGCTTTGCTGGCCATGGCCGAAGGCGTCCGGGTGATCGAGCGAGGTGCGGCCGATTGCATGCTGGTCGGAGCCAGCGGTTCATTGTTGCAACCGATCGACCTGGTCAAATGGGATCTCATTCGCAAGTTCGCTCAAGGTGAACCTGACGCGGCGACGTCGTGTCGTCCGTTCGACGCCGGGCGTGACGGCGCGGTGCCGGCCGAGGGTTCGGCGGCGTTCGTGATCGAGAGGCGTGACACTGCCAATCGGCGTGGTGCGACGATTCTGGCCGAGGTGCTGGGTTGTGGAGCGGGTTGTGATGGGCGGTCGGATGCTGGCGGCGGTGGTGGTGGCGAGGGGTTGAAGAACGCGATCGCCGGGGCATTGGGAGACGCGGGGATCGAGCCGGGCGAGTTGGGTCATGTGAACTCAGGAGCCACCGGGTCGCCTCGAGATGACGCGATCGAGGCCGCTGCGATTCAGGAGGTGTTGGGGGCATCAGCGACGGATGTCCCGGTGACGGCTTTGGCCGGCTACCTGGGCCATTCGGACGCCGGTGGTGGAGCGATGGAATTGGCCGGCTGCCTGTTGTCCGTGCGTCACGGGCAGGTGCCCGCCACGGCCGGGTTCCGTTCGGCTGACCCCGATTGTCGACTCGATATCGTCTCACAGGAAACTCGTCCAACCGGCAATCCTGTGGCCATGTCGTGCAACCGGACCGAGTTTGGCCAGAGTGCTGCTGTGGTGATTCGGGCCGAATAGCCGGTCCATTTGCCGTTTATCGATGGTCCAATCCGATAGAATCCAGATGTGTGGATGCCCGGTTCGTGCGCGAATGCACGGTGTTCTTGTTCCATTTCCAGTCACTGATCGAAACGAGTGTGATGTCGGAATCGGTGCCTAATGGCGATCGTGCTGGCGAGCCCGCTCGAGGGTCTGGTCGTCGTCGGCGTCGTTCGTTGATTCGGGTGACTGTTCCGATTCAGCCATCGACGGG
>CAVOEV010000424.1:0-2585 GCA_963694825.1 Planctomycetota bacterium | reverse complement strand
CCAGAAAGACCTCTTCCGACAGTTCCTTTCGCAGGCGCAAACGCCCTCGGCCGTTCATGACGTATTGAGTGAAGCGGACGCATCGACGGTGGCCTGACCCGAGACAGAAGCCAAGCCAAGCCAAGCCAAGACAAGAGCAAGAAGCAAGAAGCAAGAAGCAAGAACAACAGAAACAAGAAAACAAGACAAACACAGTTGCCGAAGTGTGAGGAGACGAGACGTGTTCGGATTTGACAAGAAGCTTGACGAGTTGGTGGCATCGGCGATTGCCGGGAACGGCATCGATTTCATCGATGTGTGTGGTTATCTGCCGGACAAGGCGGAGAGCAGCGAGAAGTTGGATTTGTTGCTCGAGGCATTGGCGGAGCGTGGTTTGCGGATACGTGCGGACCGACCGGCCTGTGGCGACATCGCCCGCTCGTTGGCTCCGAAGCCTCAGAGGGCCGAGCGAGGCGGCGATGGTGGGAGTGACCAGGGCGTGACGGCGGATTCGATCCGCATGTATCTGCGTCAGATGGGTCGACTGCCGATGCTGGACCGCGAGCAGGAGATATCGGTTGCCAAGCGGATCGACATCACTCGGAAGCAGTACCGTCGTTTGGTGTTGGGTGCGGTGTACATTTTCGACCGGGCGGTCGACATGTTGACGAAGGTGTACAACAGCCAGTTGCCGTTCGACCGGACGATTGAAGTCTGCGTAACCGAAGGTCGCGAGAAGACTCAGGTGCAGGGCCGTCTTGGTCTCAACTTGGCGACGATCGCTCGTCTGCGGGCGCAATTCGCCGAGGACTTCGGATTGGTCAACCGTTCACGAACGACTCAGAAAGTTCGTCTCGTCGCGGCCGAGCGAATGGAGACCACTCGACGGAGGATGGTGAAGTTGCTTGAGGAGTTGGGTCTTCGCGAGCAGAAGCTGGGCCCGATTTTCGAGCAGTACGAGAAGATTGCGGCTCGGATGACCGAGTTGCACGGGACGATCCGTCGAGCGAGGATCAAGAGTGACAGGGTGACGAAGGCTCGAGCCGAGCTGCAGCAACTCAAGGAGTTGACACTGGAGACGCCTAGTTCGATCACCGAGCGATTGGGTCGTCTGAGCATTGCGGATGCGGACTACGAGCAGGCCAAGCAGGACCTGGCCAACGGCAACCTTCGACTGGTCGTTTCGATTGCCAAGAAGTACCGCAAGCGAGGCTTGAGTTTTCTGGATCTGATCCAGGAGGGCAATTCGGGTTTGATGCGAGCGGTGGAGAAGTACGAGTACTTGCGAGGTCACAAGTTTTCGACGTACGCCACGTGGTGGGTTCGCCAGGCGATCACACGAGCGATCGCCGACGCGGGTCGGACCATCCGCTTGCCGGTGCACATGACATCGGCCATGTGGGCCCTGAACCAGGCCCGCAACACGTTTTTGCACGAGTATTATCGCGAGCCGACGACGGAGGAGCTGGCCGACGCGGCCGGCGTACCGCTCGAGGAGGCTCGTGCGATGCTGGCTGTGGCCCGTTCGCCCGCCAGTCTGGACCGACCGATTTCGGACACTGACGAGACGGACCTGGGCGATTTTGTCGAGGACAGTGGTTCGGCTCGTCCGGCCGAGGTGGCAGCCAACAAGATGTTGAGCAAGGAAGTGAACCAGGTCCTGGAGACATTGACCTATCGTGAGCGTGAGATCCTGAAGCTGCGATACGGCATTGGCGACGGGTACCCATATACTCTCGAGCAGGTCGGTCTGATCTTCGGAGTGACTCGCGAGCGTGTGCGTCAGATCGAGGCGAAGGCTTTTGACAAGTTGCAGGATCCCAGGCGTCGAGCCCGACTGGCCGGTTTTCTTGCTCAAGGTCAATTGACCGGTTTGGCTCACTAGTTCGATCCACAAACGACCGACACCAAGTCGCTGGGTCAGGCGACCGGGTTGAACTGGAACAGGGAGTCGGGACCGCTGGGGTCCGGCTCCCTGTTTCGTTGTCTGCATCAGCACCACGAAGCGTTTGGTTCATTCACTGGAGACCTACGTCGATGACACCGTCGGACACATTTGACATGAGTGACCGCGTGGCGATGGTATCGGGGGCGGGCCGTGGGATGGGTCGTGCGATGGCGTTGGCGTTTGCCGGTGCCGGTGCCGACGTGGTGGTGGTGGACATTGACGAGGCGTCGAACCGAGAGACGGCAAGTGAGATCGAGGGTCTGGGTCGTCGGGCGTTGTCGGTTGTGTGCGATGTCTCGGACTGCGAGGCGA
Organism: Planctomycetota bacterium; assembly: GCA_963694825.1. Classification (GTDB taxonomy): domain Bacteria; phylum Planctomycetota; class Planctomycetia; order Planctomycetales; family Planctomycetaceae; genus UBA8437. Next base: position 346 of record CAVOEV010000424.1, on the reverse strand, counting down.
TCGAGAAGTTGTATCGGACGATCGATGCCGAGTTCGGCCGGATCGATGTTGTGGGCAACGTGGCCGGCGAGGGGGTGTTGGCCGAGCCGGTCGAGATGACTCGCGAGCAGTTACTCGAGGCCTTCAACGGGCTGGTGATCGGTCGATACGTGTCGTGCCGCGAGGCGGGCAAGAGGATGCTGGCCGCGGGCCGGGGGAGCATTATCAACATCGGCTCCCTGGCCAGTCTCAGTGCCTTGGGCCGCCGTCATCTCTCGTACTCGATGGCCATGGGTGCCGTGGTGCAGATGACCCGGGAACTCTCGACCGAATGGTCCGGCTTCGGAGTGCGGGTCAACGCGATTCT
>CAVOEV010000423.1:0-2598 GCA_963694825.1 Planctomycetota bacterium | reverse complement strand
CAGTTGGATATCGGAGTCGGCGCCGGTGGGGCCTCCGATGGTGACGGCCGGTCGAGTCACCAGCAGGAAGCCTCCGACGGCATCGATCCAGAGCAGTGACCGGTCGTGGTTGGTCGAGAGTGAGCCGTTCGGATTGGTTCGTCGAGCGGGCATCTCGCGGGTTTCCGTCAGGCTGGGCATCGGAGTTGTCCAGTACTTGAGGATAGCGTGTGTGTGGTTGGCGGGACCATGGGCAGGCCGCCGGGCTGTTGGGGTTGGGGTTGTGGCGCGGAGCGGCCGGGTCACTGCGTTTTATTTTCGCGGTGACCCGGCCGAGTTGTCAGCGCGGAGTCTACTGGTTTCCGTTCTTGGCGACCGATCCATCCGAGTCGGTCTTGGTGGGTCCGAAGTAGTCGTCGATGCGGTTTGTGATCGACGCTTCTGTCGGTTCGTGTCCGACTTCGATGGGGATCAGTCCATTGACTTCGCCTTCGAGGTTGGCTTGTCGTTCTCGGACATCGAGTTGTTTATTGAGTTCGAGGATAAGTTTCTTGGCCCGAGCCAGTTTCGAGTCATCGAAGTCGAGTGTCGCAGTGGCTTCGGCCGCCTCGACGGTTCTCAATCGAGCTTCGAGCTGTTCGATCTGGACTTCGAGATCCTGTTTGGCGGTGAGCATGGTATCGAGTTTATCCTGGTTGGCGGTCATGGTGCGTTGCCAGGCCGTCAGGATCTGCACGTCACTTTCGAGAGAGTTTTCGGCTACCTTGTAGAATTTGAAGCGTTTCTCGAGGTCCTTGCGGACATCGTCGGCCGAGTAGGCGTGTCGGGCGTAGACGAACTGAGTTTGCCCGGTATCGAGGTCATTTCGCAGTGCGAGCATGGCGTTCTTTTTCGATTTCAGAGAGTCGCTTTTGCGTTCGACATCCTTGGCCTTGTGGTCGATATCGACTTGAGCCGAGGCGATGATGTGCATCATGTCACGGATGTCGGGGACCAGGTTTTCGACTTCGGTCCGAGCCCGGTCGATTTCGAATTCCAGCGGCACTTCCGATTTGACCGCGTCGCGAACTGTCCCGCCCCAGGTGGCGGCGTAACTGAAGACGTCACGCCCGAACACGAATGTCCCCAGAGTTGCCATGACGGCCGCACCAATCAAGGTTCTCTTCAACATGGTACTGTCCCCTTTGACTTGTACCCGTGGAGGCCATCGCCGGGAGACCAGACTCACCGACCGAGTGCCTGCCAGAATTGTTTCTGGTGGTATTTCGTCGTGGAGTCGGGGATCTTGGCTCGGATTGGCGTTTTTTTTGGTGTTGTGCGATCCGACCTAGTTTTCGCCCCATGCTCGACAGAAGAAATCGACCCAGTTCTTGTAGAGAATGCCATCAATGTCGTCGCTCGAGTAGCCTCGCGCGGCGAGAATATCGCCGATTTTTCCGAGGTCGGCGATCGTATCGAGGTCGGCCGGCGACTGTTCCTTGCCGAAGCCTCCGTCGAGATCGGTCCCCAGGGCGGCGTGTCGGGAGTTTCCGGCGATTTGGCAGATGTGATCGATGTGATCGACGATGTGTTCCATCGTGACTTCACCCGGCTGAGTGACTCCGATCACCCACCCCGGTTTGATCATCCAGCAATCGAAGACGGCACCGATGACGGCATCGCGATCGATGAGGGCCTGGATCTGTTCATCGGCGAGTTGTCGATCTCCGGGGACCAGGCTGCGGCAATTGTGGTGGCTGGCCAGTACGGGGCCCGAGTAGACATCGAGGGCTTCCCAGAACGACTGGTCGGCCAGGTGAGTCACATCCAGCAGTATTCCGGCCTGTTCCATTTCCCGAAGCAGTTCGGGACCGTCGGCAGTCAATCCGCCTTCGCTGCCGGTGCCGAAGCAGTAGGGGGCCGGTCCGTAGTGTGCCGGGCCCAGGATCTTCAGTCCGGCCTCGTACCATTCAGCCACCTGGGCTGGCGAGAGGATGGGGGGGCTGCCTTCCATGCTGAGAATGAAGCCGATGGGCAGGTCGCCCTGCGGGTCGTTTTCCCAGGCGGCGACGTGTTCGCGGAGTGACGCGGTGTCGGTGATTTCCCGGAGTACGCCTCGGTTTGTCATCGACCGGTAGTAGGCCAGTTGACCATGAGCGATCGCGTAGGCGGCGTCGCGGGACTGGTAGTGAGAGAGTGCGGCGTCCTTGCGGTGGAGTCGGGGCAAGAGAGTCGAGATGGTCATCCCGACTCGGCCTCGACGCAACTCGTCCCAACTCACCGTGCAATCGCCCGGTACGATCCCTTCGAATTGACTTTCGAATTCTCGGAGTTCCGCAACCGGTTTCATCAGGTCGCGATTCCATTCCAAGGCGTTCCAGGCCATGTCCAGGTGAGCGTCGAAGATCAGGCGTGGGGTATCGGTCATCGAAGGACTTTCTGGTACTAGGAACGAGGGGGTATCGGAGGCGGGATTCAATGCGGAACTTGGCGTTGAGGTGTTTTGGCTGGCGGTTTTGGCTGGCTGGGCTTATTCGGGTTGTTTTGAGAGTGGGCATTGGCAGGTACCTGCGGCGAGCAGGAACCAGCCGGCGATCAGGAGTGTCCCGCCCAGTGGTGCGGCGATGGCAAAGTTCGAGT
>CAVOEV010000422.1:0-2615 GCA_963694825.1 Planctomycetota bacterium | reverse complement strand
CCGCAGCCAACACCGCAGCGGCACCCAGCTTCACCACAACGTGGGGCATCGCGCTCGCCGTGCTGGCAGCGGCGATCGCCATCCGAGTCGCCTGGTCCAGTCGTCATGGACATCATGGACATCATGGACATCATGGCCTCAAAAGCCTTCTCGCAGCCGCCGTGCCCGCCGCATGGGGCGCTCCAGCTGCGGCCATCGTGATCGCCGTCGCCCTCCAAGCCGCTCCAACTCTCGACCGAAACTCAATCCGAAACTCACCCCCCAATCCCGTATCTCACTCGACTCTCGTCGTCGATGGCCACAGTTGGACCGGCCGGTCACTCATCGAAGACGACGACAACGGACGACCGCTGCTGCGAACCGCCATCGCCAGCAAACCGCATGCGACAGCAGAAGAAGCCCGCCGCGAAGCACTCGACCTCGCCGCCCAACGACTCAAATTCGAAGTCGAACACCTCTACGGCCAAGCCGGTGACTGGGAACTCTCCGGTGAACAACTCGACCAACAACACTTCATCACCAACCAAATCACAATCACCCGACCCTACAAACTCAGCCAACTCGCACCCTCCAGCCCAATGCACCATTGTGTCGTGAGACTCGAGATCTCCGACGCCAGCCGACAATGGGCCGCGGGGTACTGGAAACACAGCGTCGGAATCGAACGACTGAAGACCATCGGTACCCTGGCAGGCCTGCTGTGCCTGCTGGTTGTCGTCGCCCACGCCTACATCCGTCTCGATCTCGCCTCCAACGCCACACACCGCGGCAAACTGCAACTCGCCGCCGTCGCCGCCGTCGCAGCCGCCGGACTCGTTGCCTCGAATATCGTCGCCAACTGATTCCATCACTGGCTCGACCTCGCCCGGCCACTCATAATCTCGTTATGCCACAAGATTCCGATCAACTGCTTGTCGCTCGGGTTCGTGAAGGAGGACCCGAGGCGTGGGAAGAACTCATCGCTCTGTACGAAGGACGCTTGCTCGCGTTTGTGCAAAGCCGGATCGGGAACCGAACCACCAGCGAAGATGTTGTCCAGGAAACCCTCATGGGATTCCTCACCAGCCTACCCAACTACGACTCCAACCGAACACGACTCGAAAGCTTCCTGTTCTCCATCGCCGCTCACAAACTGACCGACGTGCTCAGACGACAGGGACGACGACCCACACTGCCGCTGCAACCGGCCAATTCCAGCGCGGCCGGACTCGAACCGGCCGGATCGCAACGAGTTGCCTCGAGCCTGATACGCAGCCGTGAAGGACGAGAATCGGAATCCGACCTGCTCGGCGATGCCCTCGGACAACTCATCCAGGACTGGATCGAACACGGACAACTCGAACGCCTGCAATGCACCGAACTGCTGCTCGTCGCCGGACTCAGAAACATGGATGTCGCCACCAAGCTGGGGATCAGTGAACAGGACGTCGCCAATCACAAGTCCTTCGTACTCAGAAAACTCAAAGACGCCGCCGCTCAGGCTCAACCCGGACTCCCAGCCGACGCCAATCCCCTCGACCTCGCTCACTTCGGTCTCGATGACCCAGCCGACGCCGATGACCCGCACAACCACTGAACCCACCCCCGCAATCCTCTTGCCGACGACAACTCACTTGGCCTAAGGTCCGCCTCGCGAGTCGTCCTCATGACAAAACAAACATCCACCGCAGCCACCGCAGCCACCACCGCAGCCCTCGTGCTCACGGCCTGCTCGACACTACTGGCCGCCGACGGACCGTCGCTGCGAGATCACTACTTCGATGGACTCCGACAACGTGGCCTGTTCAGCCTCGCCGAAAGCGTCTGCTTCGAAGAACTCGCACAAGAAAACCTCGACCCCGACGCACGACTCGACTCCACTCTCCAACTCTCACGCACCCTCGTCCAACACGCCCAGGCCACAGCCGGCTCGCAACAGGATGATCTCTGGAATCGGGCCCGCTCGGTTCTCGTCGACTTCAGCAACCGCCACCCCAATCACGGCGAGCGACTCAGAGTCCAGGTGCAGACGGCGCTGATCGCGTTGGCACGTGGAGGCTACCTGGCCCGACTGGCGGACCTCGCTCCATTGGATCGACGACGACGCGGAAAAGCTCTCACCACACTGCAACACGGTATCGACCAACTCGCTCCGCTCGGCCGACGACTCGAAAACTCAAGTTCGCTGCCACGGAACCGACGGCAACTACTGCTAGCCACGTCCCGCTGGCGACTCGCCCGGGCACACCTCGATCGAGTCCGAATGATGACGCCCGGGACTCCCGACCGAGCCGCCGACCTGATCGCCGCCGATCGAATGCTCAAGAGAATGTCGCCCGGAGGACTCGGCACAACTCTCAAACACTCCCGCACTCGACTCAGAGCACAAGTCGCCCGCCTTGGCCTCGACTTCACCTCCGCACGCAGATTCCTCGATGCCAACAACTCGCCCAACAATGACGGACTGCTCGCCGAACGGGCCTGGATCGAACTCGACGATCAGAAACCCTCCGCCGCCTGGTCACTCGTCCAGACACGACTCGACCACTCGCCACCACCCTCCGACGAATTGCTCTACCTCGCCCAAGCCACTCTCGGACAACTCTGGCAAGACGCCCAACCTGACACACCCCAGG
>CAVOEV010000421.1:0-2629 GCA_963694825.1 Planctomycetota bacterium | reverse complement strand
AAGTCCCCGTCACCAAGATGATGAACCATGCTAGCCGTGCGGATCGTCAGTCTCGCCGCATCGTCACGGCGACCGACCAGAAAGAAGATGCCGCTGAAGACAAGCACCACCAGAGCCAGCACACCCAGCACCACGCGGTAGTCCCGTTCACCCTGCCCGTAGGCAAACCCGCCGGGAAACAGTACCGCCATGTAGACCAGGCAGACCAGATAGATCAACGGCCAGTTGCGAACCGGACGAGTCATGCTCCGCAACGCGCTGAACATCGCAGAATCATCGATCGAACCGTACGGGTCGAAGCCGTACATGGCCATCGACGTGGCGGCCGCGTCGCGTTTCACCGGTGCCGTCCGAGTCGGAAACGTGGCGGGTATCTCGTCGACACCAAACCCATGCCGGATCACTCGACCTGACCCGTACCGCGTCAACGTGCCGCCGCCAGCCAGGTCTCGGAAGTCACCGCCCAGGACCACCGGCCGACCGTCAGGACCATTCAGCAAGTGCAACGTCCCCCCGTGAGACAGCCATTCGAGAAACACTCGGCGGCGTGCCGACTGCCAGCGGGGGACGTGATCCAGCACAACGCCCGCCAGGCCGTCCGTCGCCGTCGATACCGACGGAAACCACGACTCGTCCAAACTCCGCAACCGATCGCTGCGACTCGTCAACCGGTCGGGCCGTACCAACAGAACCGTCGCCGGGTCGCCCAATCGCAGCTTCCACGTACTCGTGTTCAACTCGCGACGTGTCCCCTCGGCATCGATCCAATCCAGACGCCAGTCATCGTATTCGCCCAATAAATACGGATAAAAACGAACCGGACGACGAGCTCCCGGTGACACGAACACCGGCAGACGAATCGGCAGACCCACCGGCCAGTAACCACTGCGGAGTCGAGTCAACTCGAGTTCGCCTCGAAGATCCCCCTCGCCGGGATTGTGGATGATGACCGTCAGAGGGTTGAAGGCCGGAGCCACCCCGCGGCCGTCAAAACCCCAGTGAAACGACTCGATCTCGGGCTCCGACGCAACTACCGACGACAACGTCAGACCCACACACACTATCGCAATCGATAACGCCGCCCTGTCGATTCCAAACGAATCGGGCGGTGGTCGGAACACGCGAAACTTCACTGCCGAACGGTTCTCGCTGGTGTCTTTTTCCGAATCCTGACAAATCACCCCGACTCACCCCGAATCGTGGTGAGTCACCTCGGGTCATCTTCCTAATACCCAATGCCAATGCAAGTGTCCCGATCCCATGGCTGGTCACAAGTCCGGTCACTCGAGGTTTGCCCGATCCACTCGGGTTGGCTAGGCTGGCCGTGCTGGTAGCCTGTTGAGAAACATGGAATTCACCACGGCGAGGCCCTTTTTATGCGTGTCGTGAACGCAGCCGGACCTCTGATCGCTCGGCTTGGCCTGATTGGGCTCATTGGCCTGCTGGGCGTGGCCGGATGCGGAAGCGATGATACGCAACCAGCTCCGGAAATTACGATCCGGGGCGGTAACGATCCCGGACCGGATCCCGGACCGGATCCCGGACCGGATTCCGCTGCTAGTGCGACCGCCAAGCCGAATGCGGCACCGGCCGATGGAGCGAAGTCGGCCGAGCAGACGCTCGAGGCCATCGGAGCGAACCTGACGCGTGATACGGACGGGACAGTCCGGTCGATCAGCTGTTACCGCAACCGCCAGCTGAAGGACTCGCACGTCGCCCGGATTGCCACCTTCGAGCAGCTCACAGCCCTCGACCTCCGAAACACCGGTCTCACCAACGCCGGCCTCAAACAGGTCGCCAACCTCCAAAGCCTCGAACAACTCTACCTCGGCGACACCGGGGTCACGTCCGACGGCCTGGCCCACCTCGGCAATCTCACCAACCTCAAGGTCCTCAATCTCCAGAACCTCCCGATCGACGCCGACGCATTCACCAGGCATCTCGGAGCCCTGACCAGCATTTCCGGCCTCAATCTCGCCGGCACCGACTTCGACGATGACGGACTGCAGGCTCTTTCAGGACTCGGCAATCTCAAGGCCCTTGTCCTGCCCACCGCGATCACCGACGCGAGCCTGAAACACCTCGCAGCCCACGTTCAACTCGAAACGCTCGTGCTCGACAAGACGGGTGTCACCGACGAGGGTCTGCTCGAATTGACCCCACTGGCCGCACTGAAACGGCTGTCGATCCGAAACACTCGCGTCACGCTCGAGGCTGTCTGTCGGCTGGCCGCACCGCGAACCGATCTCGACATCGCCTTCGTCCAGGGCAGCCTGAGCCACGGCGACATGGTGCTGTACCGACAGGTCACAAACGACGACCTGGTCCATGTCGCTCGCCTCAATCAACTCCAAGCCCTCAAACTCAACGACACCGCCGTCACCGACGCCGGCCTGGCCCACCTCTCGAAAATGTTCAACCTCCAGCAACTCATCCTCCCACGTGCGATCACCGACCGAGGACTCGTGCATCTTGGTCGACTCTCGCGACTGAAGCAGCTGACGGCACTGGGACGCTCGATCACCGGAGACGGACTGAAGTCTCTGGAAAGCCTGGCATCGCTCGAGGAACTTTCGGTCGATGGCACGCAGGTCGACGATGTCGGCCTGGCTCACATCGGACGGCTCGG
>CAVOEV010000420.1:0-2652 GCA_963694825.1 Planctomycetota bacterium | reverse complement strand
GTCCGTGGTTGGGCTGTTCGACGTTTCCCAAGTGCAAGGGCCGGGGTGCTTGGGCGAAGTTCGAGGACAATGTGAAGAGTCGTTGGGGTGAGTTGTTGGAGAAGTGGGAGTCGGACAACCGGCCGGCGGTGCTGTTGACCGTGGACGGAGATCAGATCGAGGAGGGCTTTCAGCCGGTCGTCCTTGGTGGCAACGACGAAGCCGATGACGACAAGCCAGATGAGGGCGGTGCGTCGGAATTGGACGACTAGCCAGACGGCGAGTCGTCTGGGGGATTGTCGCCCCACCGCGACGTCAGTTCGACTTCGACTCCGAGCTGGTCACAGACTCGAGCGACGATGAAGTCGACGAGATCCTGGATCGATTCGGGTTGGTGATAGAACCCCGGCGCGGCCGGCAGGATCACGGCTCCGGCCACCGCCGCGGATCTCATGTTCTCGAGCTCGATGATTCCCAGCGGAGTTTCTCGCGGCACGAGCACCAGCGGGCGTCGTTCCTTGAGGTGCACGGTGGCGGCTCGGTGGATGAGGTTGTTGGAGAGTCCTCCGGCGATCGCGGCGAGAGTCCCCATCGAGCAGGGGCAGATGGCCATGCCGGCGGTCGAGAAGCTACCGCTGGCGATTCCCGCGGTGAAGTCACGGTGGTCGTGCACGATCAACTCGCCGTTGGACTCGAGATCGAGTCCGAGCAGTTCGAGCAGATGCTGTGGTTCGAGAGTGTCTGTGTTGAGTGGGATCTGGAGTTCGTGAGCGATCACCTGATTGCCGGATGGGCTGATGACCAGGTGGACTCGTCGGCCGGCGGCCAACAGTACTTCCAGCAATCGGACCCCGTAGGCCGACCCGCTGGCTCCGGTTATCGCCACCACCAGTTCGCGTGACACCCGATGCTCTTTCTCGTTGCCGGCTTGTGTTGCCGGCTTGTGTTGCCGGCTTGTGTTGCCGGCCAGTTCCGACGCCTAGTCGTTGTTGGTTTCAGTCTAGCAATCTGTCGGATTCTCCCAAGTGAGGAGTGAGGAGTGAGGATTGAGTCGTGAGTGAGGCAGTCGTGAGTGAGGCAGTTGTCCGGGTCGGCTGTTCGCGTCGTGGATGCTCTTGTAGTCTTGCTCGTGGGGATGGACCACGAGGTGGCGAGCGGATGGCGATCGACAAGTCGCAACAGCGAATCCGGCGGATGTTCGGTGCGATTGCGCCTCGATACGACATGATGAACCGATTGATGACGATGGGGTTGGATCGTCTGTGGCGTCGCCGAACGGTTCGCAGCGTGTCATTGGACCCGGAGTTACCGGTATTGGATGTCTGTTGTGGAACGGGCGATCTGACCCTGTCGTGGCTGGATCGACTGAATCGACTAGGCCGATCGGCCACAGTTGTCGGTTCGGATTTCACTCAGGCGATGCTCGTCCGCGCCCGCGCCAAGTCGCAAGGCCGAATCCGTTCGGCCGATCGGCTTGGAGTCGAGGATGGGGGAGTGGTCTTTCTTGGCGCGGACACGTTGAAGTTGCCGTACCGGTCGGACCTGTTCCAGGTCGTTTCGGTCGGTTTCGGCATTCGCAACGTGGGGGACACATTGGGTGGACTGCGAGAGATGACTCGGGTGTGTCGCCCGGGTGGTTTTGTGATTGTGCTCGAAACATCGGTGCCGCGTCTGCCGGTTCTGGGCAGTCTGTTTCGTTTCTACTTCCATCACATCGTTCCTCGGATTGGTCGCTGGTTGTCGCCGGATCCGGACGGGGCCTATGCGTACCTGCCGGCTTCGACGGCCGAGTTTCCTGGTGGCGAGGCGTTTGCGGACGTTATGCGTGAGGCGGGTCTCGAGCAGGTGACGATCCGGCCTTTGACGCTGGGGTCGGTGACACTTTATGTCGGCAGCAAGCCTGCCGGCCACGCCGGTCTTGGCCCCAATCGGCTGTTGTCTTAGACTCTCGCTTCGGCAAACTGTCGCCTGTGAGACAGGCTTTTGCGCACTCGGCTCCATCGACCACAACCCGTGGCCGTGCGGCCGGAGGAAAGGACTCCTCAGCCCGTGTTCGACCAGCTCGAATCCCGCTTGGAATGTCGGATGCTGCGGTGTGGGCTGCGGTGTGGGCTGCGGTGTGGGCTGCTGCTGGTGTTGTTGTCTTGGTATTCGCCGTCGTTGGAATCGGCCGAGCGATTTAGCGAGAGTTTTGAATCGGGCGAGTTGTCTTCGTTGGTCGAGTTTTCGTCATCGTCGGGCGAGGTGTTGTTGCATCGTCGCGAGTCGGGAGGCGGAGTTGATTCGTCGGGCTGCGAGCGAGTGGTGATCCGCACGAATCGTCTGGGGACCCGAGCCAGTTGGGGTCAGCCGATTCCCGAGTCACGAGTGGTTGACGAGTTGTCGGTGAGTGTCTGGGTGTGGAGTCGTTCGCCGGGTGTGCAGTTGTCTGTCCGCGTCGTGTACCCTCATCAAAAGGACCCGGTCACGGGTCGAGTTCTAAGTGATCTGGTGCCTGGTCCGCGGGTGACTCGCAGCGGCCGTTGGCAGCGGCTGACTTTGGACGGTTTCGGGGCTCGGCTTCGCGAGCGGTTGGTTTTGTTGCGGGCTCGATTGAAGCGTCCGAGTTTGGAGGGACGTGACGCGTACATTGACCGGGTGGTGTTAAGTCTGGATCCGGACCCGGGACCGACC
>CAVOEV010000419.1:0-2658 GCA_963694825.1 Planctomycetota bacterium | reverse complement strand
TTCGATGGCCGTGAGGCCGGGTCGCTGGTGGTTCCAATAGCAGGTGTTTCGGGGGTAGTGCTTCTCAGGGGCGCGCTTCAGTTCTACAAGGAGATGGTGTCGCACCACACGGCGGCACGCGTCCAGATTGCGCTCAGAGCCAATCTCCATGAAAAGGCGATGCAGCTCGGGCCGTCCTACTTCAACCAGCAACGAACCGGCGACACCGTCCTGTCACTTGTCGACGGGGTGGAGCAACTTGAAACCTTCTTCGGCCAGTACCTCCCTCAGTTCTTCGTGGCCATCCTCACGCCGATCGGCGTGTTTGTGTTCATGGCCTTCCTGGACCTGCCAACGGCTTCGATTTTTCTTGTCTCTGCAATAGCGGCGCTGTTCCTCCCTGCACTGTTCCACCGGCTGAACCAGGCGAGCAGCACACGTCGGCGTGACGCTTACGGTGAGTTCGGGGCAGATTTTCTGGATTCGATTCAAGGACTCGCGACGCTCAAGGCGTTTGGCCAAAGCGAGGCGCAGGGTCGGATGCTGGCGGTTCGGGCGCGAGCAGTGTTCAAGAGCACTATGTGGGTGCTGGCGACAAATGCGTTTTCGGGTGGATTGTCGATAGCAGCGATCTCGATAGGCGCTGCCGTCGCGCTCGGCTGGGGCGCGCATCGGGTAGAGACCGGCGGGCTTGAGTTAAGCGTACTTCTGGTGATCCTGATGCTTGGGGTAGAGGTTTTCCGTCCCTTGCGGGAACTGACACAGCTTTTCCACCAGGGGTTGCTCGGGATTTCGGCGGCGTCCGGTGTGTTTGCCGTGCAGGACGCAGAGCCAACGGTGGTCGATCCAAAAACGGTCGATTATGACCTGTCGCAGATGGAGCCGACCCTGTCGTTCGAGGATGTGACCTTCTCGTACCCGGGCGGCCGCAAACCTGCCCACGACGGCCTTACGTTCTCTGTCGCCGCTGGCGAAAAGATCGGGCTTGTCGGTCCAAGTGGCTCAGGAAAGACATCGGTCGTGAAGTTGATCCTGCGCCTGTACGACCCGGACGGCGGCCGCGTGACGATGGGCGGGGTTGATCTTAGGAAGTTGTCGTTTGATCAAATCCGTGGCCATCTTGCCGTCGTGAGCCAGGACACTTACCTATTCCACGGCACAGTCATCGACAACCTGCGGTTCGGCAACCCGGATGCCTCTCCGAAACAGATCGAGGACGCGGCACGCGCTTCCAACGCTCATACCTTTATTTCAGCACTCCCGGACGGTTACGGAACGGTGATCGGTGAGCGCGGCGTAAGACTATCGGGCGGTCAGCGGCAACGAATAGCTATTGCGCGTGCTCTTTTACGTGATGCGCCGGTGCTCGTCCTTGACGAGGCGCTCTCCGCGGTAGATGCCGAGAATGAATACCTGATCCAGGAAGCGCTAAACCGGCTGATGGAAGGCCGAACAACGCTGATAATCGCGCATCGCCTGTCCAGCGTGATCGGTGCGGATCGAATCATCGTCCTGGACGAAGGACGCGTCACGGAAGAAGGTTCCCACGCTCGGTTACTGGCGGATGGTGGTATCTATAAGGAACTGATGCGAGATCAGGTTGTGAGTGCTGGGTCCAGCGGCCGATCACCCAAGATAGGTTTGCCGAATCCAGTCGGAGAGACGCGGGAAGCTTTCGCAAGCCAGGCGGCCGAGATGGCTCCGACCGAGGCGATTCTGCGGGCGGAGGGCATGGGCTGGCGTCAGACCATCCAGGAGTTGTTCCGACTCGTCATCCCGTGGAAGGGCAAGTTGACGCTTACATTCCTCCTGGGCATCGCCCGATTTTCCAGCATCATCGGCATCGGAGTCGCGTCCGCGCTCGCTGTTGCAGCGGTGAAGGACGGAGAACCGTTCGGCTGGTTACTTGTGTCGTTGGGCCTTCTGGCGCCGCTAGCGGCGGTGCTGACGTGGCTCGAATCGTGGGTAGCGCACGATATGGCGTTCCGGCTGCTGGCCGAGATGCGGATAGACCTTTACCGAAAGTTAGATCAGCTCGCGCCGGCATACCTGGCGCGACGCAGGACCGGGGACCTGGTTGGCATGGCGACCCAGGACGTGGAGACAATCGAATATTTCTTCGCCCATACCGTCGCCCCTGCGTTCGTCGCTGTGGTGGTGCCGACCGCTGTTCTCGTCACACTGTTCACCTTCGATCCGATCCTTGCCCTGACCCTTGTGCCGTTCTTGCTGATCTCTGCCGTAAGTCCCTTCCTAGCCCGTGGCAAGGTGGACCGGTTGGGCTCCCGATCTCGCGAGGAACTGGGGCTGCTCAACGCCCATGCGGTCGACACACTACAGGGCATTAACGAGATCGTAGCTTTCCAGCGAGGACCAGAGCGTGCGACGGAGTTCTTGGCCCGAGCCCGCGAGGCAGTTCGCATTCGCCTGCCATTTTTCAGAGAGCTGACCCTGCAACGTGCCTATCTGGAGATCACAATGGGAATCGGTGGGCTGGCGATGGTCGGTGTCGGAGCGTGGCTGGTTTCGGAAGGGCGGCTCGACTCGGGACTGCTGCCGCTGGCGACTCTTCTTGCGATGGCGTCCTTCCTGCCGATATCAGAGATATCACACACCGCACGACAGCTTGCGGATACGCTTGGCGCAACCCGACGGGTGTTCGCCGTGCATTCCGAGCGG
>CAVOEV010000418.1:0-2661 GCA_963694825.1 Planctomycetota bacterium | reverse complement strand
GTCGACCAACGCCCTGCGAAAACCTCGATCAATCAGCACCTCCATCGCCCGATCCACCGCGTACCCCTTGGCAATTCCGCCCAGATCCAATCGCATTCCCGCCTGCCTCAACGTGACCCGCCGACGCGGACCATCGACCTTCAACAAGCCATAACCCACACGCTTGCGAGCCTCGGCCAGACGAATTGCACCCGGAAGCTCCTTTTGACGACGAGCACGACGCCACAACTTCGTCAGCGGACCCAGCGTTACGTCAAATGCTCCGTCGGTCTGCCGAGAGACCCGTTGAGATGCCTCCAGGACATTCGCCAGATCTCGACTCACAGCAAAAGGGATACCGGGCCGGGCCGCATCACACATGAGTCGCAATTCGCTGTCGCCACGGTAGTCGCTGCAAGTGGCATCGATTTCACTCACCCGGTCCAAAGCAGCCTCCGCAACGCCCTTTGCAGCCCCCTTTTCGGCCGCGTACAATACGATCCGGAAATCCACTCCCATCGCCTTGCGGTGGAATTCGAATCTCAACAACGGCTCGTCAGCCAACCCAACTTGAAACCAGGCCAGGACCACACAAGTCGCGCCGATAAACACCGTCCGGTCCTTTTGCCTCAAGGCACTTACCCCTCGCTTCGCGGATTCAACATGTCCAAGCTAACCCCTGGCAACTCGACACAACAACCCCGTCTTGCCAACAGGATTCTGTCCGATCGCATCGCACGGTCGACACTCGCTGCCTTGGTCACTCTGTGCAACCTGACGTGCCAACCCTCAACAGCCGCACCACCACTGACTCCCAAGGAAGCCGAAGCGAAAACGGCCGACCAGATGAAGGCCTACTCGCAGAAGATTCCCGGCACTCAAACAACGTTTCAAATGCTGCCTATCCCCGCTGGCGAGTTCCTGTTGGGTAGCCCCGCTTCCGAAGCCGAACGGAAAGCCGACGAAGGGCCTCGGCTGAAAGTTGAAATCGAACCGTTCTGGATGGGCAAGCACGAAGTGACCTGGGACGAATACGATGTGTGGAGCTTCGATCTCGACATCCAGCGTCGCAAACTCGCCGGTATCAAACCCACACCGCTCGACAAGACCGCCGATGTTGTCACTCGACCGACCAAACCCTACACCGACATGACCTTCGGTATGGGACACAACGGGTACCCCGCCATCTGCATGACCCAACTGGCCGCCAAGATGTACTGCCGCTGGCTCTCGGCCAAAACCGGACACTTCTACCGGCTGCCGACCGAAGCCGAATGGGAATACGCCTGCCGCGCCGGAACCAACACCGCCTACCACTTCGGCAACGACCCCAAACAACTGGGCAACTATGCCTGGTACTACGACAACAGCGAAGAGGCCTACCACAAGATCGGGCTCAAGAAACCCAACCCCTGGGGCCTCTATGACATGCATGGTAACGTCAGCGAATGGGTGCTCGATGCCTACTCGGCCAAACACTACTCCGAATTCGCCACCAAGACCGGCCCCTTCACTGCGCTGCAACTGCTCAAACAATCCAAGACTCTCTACCCCCGAATCGTCCGCGGCGGTAGTTGGGACGACGATCCCGAAACGCTGCGAGCCGCCAAGAGGATCTTCTCGAGCGATGAATGGAAGATGCAGGACCCGCAACTGCCCCAAAGCATCTGGTACCACACCGATGCACTGTTCGTCGGCTTTCGCATCATTCGACCGCTGAAAACTCCGCCCGAAACACTCAGACGCAAATACGGACTCGACGCACCGGCCAACATCAAGAACCAGAACGACTGAATCGCAGACCTCTACAGCAGGTCAACCGGAAAAGACTCGGTCCATCCTCTGCGATATGTCCTGCAGCCGAGTGGCGTCGCCGCCACGAACCTCGGCGGTGGCCCAACCCGAGTAGTTGATCGCGGCCAACGCCTTCATCACCGCCGGCCAGTCGCAGTCGCCGTCACCGATCTTCACACCGAAGCCGGCATACGGACCCTTCTGGTTCTGCAGCTTGCGGCTGTACTCCTTGATGTCCAGCTTCTTGATCCTCTCGCCGAGCGTCGCAATCCACTGCTCGGGCCAGCCATAACGTACGACGTTGCCAACGTCGAAATAAACACCCACCAACGGACTCTTCAACTCGTCGACAAAACGAGCCGTTTCGATCGGGCTCAGCAGGAAGTTGTTCCAGACGTTTTCGAGCAGAATCTGGATGCCCAGGTCCTCGGCCAGCGGCAGACATTTACGGATCTCGGCCTGCGACCGCTTGTAGGCGTCCGCGTAGGACACCTGCTTGTTGCAGACGCCCGGTACCAGCAGCGCGCTGGTGGCACCGTAGGCCTTGGCGTCCCGGATCGCCCCCAGGAAACTCTCGCGGCCCTGGGCACGAACCTGTTTGTCCTGGTGCGAAAACGGCTTGCGCCAGTGGTCGTAACCCACAACGCCATGGACAACCAAACCCGTCTTGTCCTGTGCCCGGTTCACCTCGTCGTGATCCAGCCGAACGTTGATGTCAACACCCGCAAATCCAGCATCCAACAGCAACCGAAACTTCTCCTCGACACTCCCCTTGCCAGCCACCATGCCGTACTTGACCGCCTTCTTCAGCTTCACTCGCGATGCACCCTTCGCCTCGGCTGCGGTGGCTGCGGTGGCTGCGGTGGCTGCGGTGGCTGCGGTGGCTGC
>CAVOEV010000417.1:0-2662 GCA_963694825.1 Planctomycetota bacterium | reverse complement strand
CCCGTCCCAACCATCGCCGTACTGCTCCAAACAGCCAGCAACTTCCAAAAACTGCTCAACCGAACGACCTGGCCCAACGAGAGATCGCCCGCAACGACCGAACTGCCACTCGCGCACGCCTCGGACGTCTCCGTGGCAGACTCCTCACTCGACGCCGATCCTCGAACTGCCGGATCGTCGTGCCACCGCCCGTCGGGCAGCAACCCAAGAGGTTCTGGACGATCGCGGACCAGGAGCAACGCCGGCAGCACCAAGCCGCCCCAGACCATCACCGCCAAGCCCCACCACGCCGAACGCCAACCGTACTCGTCAATCAGCAGGTTGTTGAGCTGAGGAATGGTCATCACTGAAACGGCACCGCCCAGGCCGACGATTCCCATCGCCAACCCGCGACGACTCTCGAACCACTCGCCCACCAACCACGTTGCCGACAACGTGATCGCACCCTGGCCGATGCTGCGAACCAGGGTGAATCCGACCGAGAGGCCGAACAACGAATCGATCGACGACATCCACAGGCAGGCGCAGCCCAGCAACAGACCCAATGTCGGCAACAGCACCCTCGCTCCCAGTCGATCCAAAAGGATCCCGATCCCCGGCAACAGCGTGCCGCCAATCAAACCGCCCACCAGGTAGGCGATCGAGTAATCGGTTCGCTGCAGACCCAGATCGCCAAGCATCGGATCGATGAAGGCCGCCACCGAAAACGACTGGCCCGGCGCCGACATGAACATGCCGAGAGTCCCGATGGCCAGCATCACCCAAGCCGGGTGTAACCGTCTCCTCGGCGCAGCCAAGACCCGGGGCTCGGAGGAAGAAACGCCCAGGGCAGAATCGAGTGCAGACACGAGGGGGGCAGCAGGGCAGACAGGTGGGGTGGGAAACGACTGTTCTAGGCAGGAGCCGCGATGGCGTAAAGCCCAGTCTCTCCTAACGCAATTGCTCACCCAGCCACCGCGAAGCGTTCTCGAGCACCTTCAAAGGCATCGGCTCGAAGTAGACACCGTAGGTCTCGTGGCCGGGACGGAAGTAGAAGACCTTGCCCTTGCCGAGATTCCAGACCATCCCACTGCGGAATCTCTCTCCCGCTTTCCATCGCTCCTCGAACACCACCACGTCGGGTGCCGGCACGTGGAACGGCTCGTCATACATCTCGGTGTGAGCCACCGTCCAGGTCTTGGGCAAGCCCCTTGCAATGGGGTGCGAGGGGACCTTGGTGATGATCGTCGACGGCTTCCCGTCGGGCCGGTAGGCGGGGAAACAGCAGTTGGGCAACCGCAGGTTAACCTCGTAGCGACCGTCCTTGTTGCGGAGGAACGTGGAGGCCGGTGTCAGTGCCGCACTTCTGGTGGGTGCCCGGTACAGGGGCGGATCGGGAGGCAGGAGCTTGAGCAGAGCCTTGCTGCGGAACTTGAGCGGAACCTGGCCCAACGCCTCGTCCTTGGACCTCGCGTTCATCGCCTCGATAAACGGGGTCGACCAGTGAGCCGAATGCAACGCGATCAGCGACAGCTTTCCTGCCTGGATCCGCTTCACGATCCGCTGTCCGGCATCGGGCTTGACCAGTCCCTGACGAACGTGCCCCCACCAAATCAGCACGTCGCAACTCTCAAGCACCTTGTCCGAAATGCCCTGCCCGGCGTCATCCAGGGCGACCGACCTGACAGTGAGTCCCGGGCGGACAGAGAGTGCCCTGGCGATCTGGTTGCCCAGGAAGTCGGGATAGGCCTGTTTCTGCCGCGGCTGACGTTCGTCCCAGACCACCACACGGATCGGTTCAGCCGCCTGCACCTCTCGCATCAGGCCGCACGCCGACGCCACGCTCCACAACATCATCGCCATCATCGCCATCATCACGTTCAGCCGCTTCATGACATCTCCGTTTCGATCCTGTCAGATCGCGTTCAGTTGATTTCATCCTGGTCGCTGCGGATCCGCTTGGATAGAGCCGAAAAAGCAAACGAGAATGTGCAGGGAAGCCACGGGCAACAGGGGACAGCATATCCCGGCCGGAAGCACGCGACCATCGGCCAGCTTGCGTCACCGGTGATGTTGCCGGACAATCCCATGCCACCAACGACACATCCCACGAGGACGCCATGATGATCCGCCACCTGTTTGTCGCTTCCGTCGCCCTGGTCGCCGCACTGGCCGCCCCCCAGCCCAGCCCCGTCGCGCCCGACCCCGATGGCAAGAGACCGATTGATGCAGCCCAGGAGGTGTTCATCGCGAAGATGACCTGGATGGAAGTCCGCGACGCCATGCGAGCCGGCACCGACACCGTGATCATCGCCACCGGCGGCATCGAACAGAACGGCCCCTACCTGGTCGCCAACAAGCACGGGGTCGTGCTGCAGGCGATGACCGAGTCGATCGCCCGGGAACTGGGCAATGCGCTGATTGCCCCGATCGTCGACTTCGTCCCCGAGGGTGACATCAAGCCGCCGACGGTCCACATGAAGTACCCCAGCACGGTGAGTGTCCGCGAGGAAACCTACCGGGCACTGCTGACAGACATCGTCGCCAGCTACAAGACTCACGGCTTCCGACACATCGTTCTGATCGGTGACAGCGGCGGGAACCAGGATGGACTGAAGGCCGTCGCCGGGGCCCAGGACGAATCGGCCAAGGATGGTCCCCGGGTCAGTTTCATCCCCGAGTA
>CAVOEV010000416.1:0-2683 GCA_963694825.1 Planctomycetota bacterium | reverse complement strand
TTGTTCTCGGCCAGCTACGACAAGACCGTCTGCGTCTGGGACCTCTCGGCCTTGAACAAATCGGCCAAGACGCCCGTGACTGAGAAGGCTGAAGTGGCTGAAGTGGCTGAAGTGGCTGAAGTGGCTGCGGTGGCTGCGGTGGCTGCGGTGGCTGCTGACAAGAAGCCGAAGACACTTCGTGCGGGGATCATTGGGTTGGACACGTCACATGTGATTGCCTTCTCCAAGATCTTGAACGCCGAGATAGTTGCGCCGGAACTGGCTGGTTGTCGGGTGGTGGCGGCTTATCCGAAGGGGAGTCCGGACATCGAATCGAGTACCACTCGGGTACCGGGTTACATCAAGCAGGTGAAGGCCCTGGGTGTGGAGATCGTCGAATCGATCCCCGAGTTGATCAAGCGAGTGGATGTAGTGTTTCTTGAGACCAACGACGGTCGACCTCACCTGGAACAGATCTTGCCGGTTTTGAAGGCGGGCAAGCCGACGTTCATCGACAAGCCGATCGCCGGCAGCCTGGCTGACGCGGTGGCGATTTTCATGGCGGCTCGGAAGTACAAGACGCCCGTATTCAGTTCGTCGTCGCTTCGTTACGGCAAGAACTCGCAGGCGGTCCGAGCGGGGAGTATCGGGACGGTGACCCGGTGCGAGACGACCAGTCCGTGTAATCTCGAGAAGACTCACCCGGACCTCTTCTGGTACGGCATCCACGGAGTCGAGTCGTTGTTCACGGTGATGGGTGCGGGATGCGAGACGGTGGTGCGAGCCGAGAGTACGGCGGGTCGGGACGTGGTGAAGGGGACCTGGGCGGGTGGTCGTACGGGGACGTTTGTCGGTTTGCGGCCGGGCAAGGGTTACGGCGGCACGGCGACGGGTACCAAGGGGACGTCACCGGTGGGCAAGTACGACGGGTACAAGCCGTTGGTGGTCGACATCGTGCGGTTTTTCCGGACGGGCAAGTCGTCAATTCCCGAGCGTGAGACGATCGAGATCTATGCCTTTATGGAAGCGGCCGACGAGAGCAAGCGGCAGTCGGGGAAGCCAGTTTCGATCGAAGCGGTGTTGAAGACAGCGAGGAAGGCTGCGGCGAAGCGGTTGGCGAAGTTGGACAAGTGAGCGGCTGCGAGGGACTGGCTGACCCGCCCGTGGCGGGGTGTTATGCGCCGTATTTTTCGAGTCGTCCGGCGTGAGCCATGGCTAGCAGCATCAGGTGCTGGGCTTCGAACTGGCCGAGTCCCCCGGTTCGGCACTGGTCTTCGCCGAAGGCGGTCGAGGCATCGGTTCGGGCGTGTTGGCTGGCGATCAGCGTTGGCACCGGGTGCCAGCTGTGCGACTTCATCTTGGCCGGAGTGCTGTGGTCGCCGGTGACGATCAGCACGTCGGGTTCGAGTGCCGTGATTCGCGGCACGGCGAGATCGAGTTCTTCGATCCTGGCCACCTTACCGTCGAAATCGCCATCTTCGCCGGTCGAGTCGGTGTACTTGAAGTGGATGAAGAAGAAGTCGTGGTCGTCCCAGGTGGCTTCGAGACGGTCCATTTGCGATTCGAGTGTTGTGCCGGCATCGAGCACGTCCATCTGGACCAGTCGGGCCAGTCCGCGGTACATCGGGTAGACGGCAATCGCGGCAGGTTTCAGGCCGTAAACGTCCTGGAACCGGGGGATTTCTGGCAGCATGGCGATGCCACGCATGGTCAGCAGGTTGGCCGGGCGGTCGTCGGCAAGCAGCTCGGCCGCTTGGCGAAGGAATTCTTTACAGATCTCGGCCGTCTTCTGCGAAGGCTCGTCCGCTCCGAGTGGTTCCAGCGGTGGCACCTGGGTGGTTTGCGGGTCGGTGTCGTTGATTCGGCCTCCGAGTCCTTCGCCTCGGAAGACGATCACCAGTCGGTATTCCTTGACCGGTCGGACGAAGACTTCGACTCCGGGTATTTCGATCGCATCGAGTTTCTTGCAGAGTCGCTCGCCGATATCGCTGGCGATCCGGCCGGCTCGGCGGTCGGTGATGAGTCCGTGTTCGTCGACGCTGCAGAAGTTGCCTCGGATGGCGACGTCGTCGGGTCCGAGTTCGAAGTCGATACCCAGTGCTTCGAGAACGCCTCGGCCGATATCGTATTCCAGCGGGTCGTAGCCAAAGAGGCCAAGGTGTCCGGGTCCGCTTCCGGGCGTAATCCCCGGCAGCACCGGGACACTGCCTCCGGTTTCTCCGACGGTTGCCAGTTGATCGAGGTTTGGCGTATTGGCTGTTTCGAGTTCCGTTCGGCCTCCGGCTTCCAGCGGCAGTCCGCCCAGTCCATCGGAGACCAGCAGTACGATTTTCGAACCGTTGTCTTTTTGCAGCCGTCGGGTGAGGTCGTGAACGCGTGTCATTGGGCGGTTCGCTACTAGAGTGGATTCGCGAGCATCTTGAAGTACTCTTGTCTCGTAGTCTAGAGAGCGACTGATCAGGAATCAGCCCACGAGTGTTTCATGGAAACTCATGAAGTTCTTACCGAGTGGAGCGTGGGCCCTGGCCCCGAGTGGACTCGTTGGACGGCACGGTTGGTGGTGGCCTGCTGGGTGGGCAGTCTTCTACTGAGCGTGGTTCGTGCTCCGGCATCGAAGCAAAGGCTGTTGTGGACCGCCGGTTTGATTGGCCATTTGGGCCATGTCTTGTGTGCGTTCCATTTCATGCACGGCTGGAGTCATGCC
>CAVOEV010000415.1:0-2684 GCA_963694825.1 Planctomycetota bacterium | reverse complement strand
GGAAGCCCAGTCACAGCATGACGGCAGCTGGAGCGGGCAGCCTGATGGTGACTCGATTGTTCTTGCATCCCAACGCCAAGGGGTTGGGCAGCCAGGCCAAGAAGAAGGCGGCTCAGGCGAAGGCTTCCGGGGCACCGAAGTTTGGCGTCTTGCAGACGATCGATTTCGAGAAGCTTAAGGACGAGAACAAGAAGTCGGCCGACAAGCCGAAGTCGCAGAAGCCCGAGCCGACCGGTGCCCGTTTGGCGGTGGGTGCGATCGACAGCAGTGTGAAGGGCGGGGCCAGCTGGTTGTCTCGCAACTACACGATCGTCGACGTTCAGGGTCTGCAGGCTTGGCCGCTTTACTATCTCTACGGTTTGGAACGCATGTGTGCCTTGGCGGAGATCGACAAGTTCGGCAACCGCGACTGGTACGCCGATGGGTCGTCCCACCTGGTCCAGGCTCAGAAATCCGACGGCAGTTGGATGGGCCAGGGTGCGGCTCAGGGAGCAACGAAGGGTACGCCCGAGGGGACTGCGTTTGCGGTGTTGTTCCTGACGAAGTCCACCGCCCGAATTCTCAACAAGCGGCTCGGAGCTCCCGCAGCACTTGGAGCGGGCATGCAGGCTGGTGGCCGAGGCCTTTCGGGTGATTTGGGTCTGGTTGAGGAGAAGAATGGTCGGGTCGAGCAGAAGAAGGTCGAATTGCCGATCGACCAGTTGCTGGCCGAACTCGAGAACCCCAAGCTGCTCGACACCGGTGACGCTCAGAAGGCTCTGGTCGAGGCAGTCCAGGTCGGTGATCGTGAGAAGCTGATCGGTCAGAAGGACCGGCTGAAGGTGTTGGCCCGGCACCGCGACGGTGAGATTCGTCGGACGGCGTTCTGGGCACTGGGTCGCTGCGAAGATCTCTCGGTCGTCCCACTGCTGCTCGAGGGTCTGGCCGAGGACGACCTGGGCGTCATGATGGAAGCCCGAAACGCCTTGTGCACTTTGACTCGAAAACCGCGTGGGATCTTTGTTCGCGGCCGTCCCTTGGCGGCCAATCCCGTCGACAGTCTTCCCGACACGGCCAATGAGGACCAGAAGAAACGGGCCATCGTCTTGTGGCAACAGCAGGTTCGCAGCAACTGGCGAGCCTGGTACTTCCAGTTCCGTCGTTACAGCGACCGCGACGATCTGGATGAACTGATCTTCTCGACCAATAAGAACAACCCGTCCCGATCCTCGAGACGCTGAACCATTCGATTCGCCGCACAGACCACGCCCCACTCGATTCACCTTCCACCTGACCCAGACTGTCCCGATGGCCAAACGCAGGTCTTCTCAACCGAAACCCAAAACCGGGGGACCTCGTCGTCCGCGGCCGGCTACTGGCACGGCAGCGGCTGTCAGCCCGATGATGAAGGTGACTCGTTACGAGCAGGTCTCGAGCCTGATGATCTCGATCGTCATCGGCCTGATCTTTGCGACGTTTGTCACGTTGGCGTTGTATCTGTCGACGGTGCAGGCCGAGGAAGTGGGGCCGGCGGAGATGGAGTTGATCGAGTTGGCTGGTGGTGAGGAGGACGGCCAGCCGGACGAGACGTTGAAGGTCGAGTCGCCCGAGGAGGAGATCGAGGATCCGTCGTTGACGGAGGAGGAGACGGAGGAGACGGAGATCGAGGAGGTTTTTGAGAACGTGGTGGAGATCTCGGACAACGCGGCCGAGCAGGTTGAGCAGCAATTTGAGACTCAGGCTCAGAACAGCGGCAAGGTGGGTAGCAAGGCCGGAACCGGCAGTCGGCCGTTGGGTTCGGGGCCGGGCGAGGGCGGGATCCCTCGGCACCAGAGGTGGTTCATCCGGTTTGCTCAGGGTAGTTCAACCAACGATTATGCCAAGCAACTGGACTTCTTCGGCATCGAACTCGGAGCACTCTTCCCCGCGCAAAAGAAACTCGTTTACGTCAGGAATTTCAGCACGCGAGCGGTCAAGCGTGAGGTGAAGACGGGTGCCAACGAGAAGCGGTTGTACATGAACTGGCAGAGTGGCAGTCTGAGGACGACGGATCACAAGCTGTTCCAGAAGATCGGCATCAATTCACGCGGTGCGATGATCCTGCATTTCTATCCGACCAAGACCGAGAACATGCTGGCGACGCTCGAGAAGGAGTTTCGCAACCGGAAGGTCAAGACAATCCGGCGCACGGTGTTTTCGGTTCGCAAGCGAGGCGGCGGCTACCGCTTCCTGGTGACTCGGCAGACCTACTTGAGATGACGAATTGAGACGAACCTACTGAATTGAGTCCGGCCTGTCAGGAGTGCTCGTGAGGAGATTCCCGGCAGACCGACGGTTTTCCATTCCCTTCAGATTCAACAAGAACCACGCACCATGGAAGTTCTCTACGACGTCCTGAAGATCGCCGACAAGGTGATTTACGGAACACTGGCGGTCACCGCCCTGTTTGGTGTTTTTACCGTGATCATGGTCAGCCGCCGGATTGCTCAGAAACGGTTCGCCAAGGCTGGTCAGGCTGACGCATTCTTGCAGGAGGTTCACGAGAGTT
The DNA here is from genome assembly GCA_963694825.1 of Planctomycetota bacterium. Lineage (GTDB taxonomy): Bacteria > Planctomycetota > Planctomycetia > Planctomycetales > Planctomycetaceae > UBA8437. The sequence goes on along the minus strand of CAVOEV010000415.1, from coordinate 157 downwards.
TGTCGACTGGGAACAGTGAAGCGGTGGCCACGTTGTGCGATTCGCCGGGTTACTGGTCCAAGGCGGTACCCAACCTGGTTCATCTGGCGATCGAGAATCTGGACCGTCCTTCCAACAAGCTGCGTCGGTTGTTGGCCGAGCGATTCGAGACCGAGGT
>CAVOEV010000414.1:0-2743 GCA_963694825.1 Planctomycetota bacterium | reverse complement strand
GGGAGCACTGACGCTGAGATTCTCGACGCGCTTTATCTACGGACGTTGTCCCGGACGCCGTCGCCCAAGACTCGCACGGCGATGCTGACTCATGTCTCGTCCAGCCCGGATCGTCGGCGTGGGTGGGAGGACGTGGTCTGGACGCTGTTGAATTCTCAGGAGTTCATTTACCAGCATTAGGGCGTGCAAATTGGGTCGCGGGGTCGACACCTCGGGCCAGGATCTGCCATCCCGAGACCGTTGCGGACGGTTATCCCAGCGTCTTGAGTCGCCAGATACGCAGCCGACGAGTATGGACGGCGGCGGTCAGGCCCAGGCAGAGAGGTTTTCAGCCGAGGTTTTTCAGCTGAGCGAACCTGGTTGCCAGGCCGACGGCGGCCATCGAGATGGTCTGGCCTGAGTGGCGAGGTGTGTGCAGACTACCGAATCGGCGGGCGCTGACAACTGAGGACGAGTGTCGATTCTGGTTGCTTGTGTGGATGGAATGAGCAGATAGGATTGGGCGAGTTTCGAGTGAGTTTCGAATGAGTTTCGAATGTCTCTTTGAGGATCCACAGTGACGACAGCGGTCAGCAGATCTCGATTGCCGTTTGCTCATTTGAATCTTCGTCGCAACCCGTTCGGAGCGTTTTCGATTGAAGATTGGACACGGTTGGCTGATGTCGAGGTGGCGGAGTTCGACGCGATGCTGGCCGAGCCGGGTACGGCCGTGCAGTTCATCGGCGAAAAGGGTTACGGCAAGACGACTCATTTGTTGGCCATCCGGGCCCGGTTTCCCGAATCGGGATACGAGCACATTGACGAGGGGGAACGAGGCGAGGTGCCGGTGGGCGATCCGGTGATGATCGACGAGGCCCAGAGACTGACGTGGTGGCAGCGGCATCGGTTGTTCCGATCCCGCGTGCCGCTTGTGCTGGGAACTCACAAGGACTTCACTCGCGAACTGGTCAAGGCGGGTCGGCAGGTGCGGACGGTGGCGGTGGCCGAGCGGATGAACCCCGAGCGATTGACCAGGATCCTGAACGCTCGAATCGAGTGGGTTCGCCGTGATGCTGGAGGTGTCCCGGCGGTGCCATTCGACATGGCCGCCGGACTATTCGAGCGGTTCGGACCCGACATCCGCACGATTCAGTATGAACTCTACAAGACATTTCAGAAGATGATCGCGAGGACGAGTGATGTCGAAGTGTGACATTTCGATCGAGTTTGATGCGGAGAATCGAACTTACCGTGGGGGTGAGACGGTGTCGGGTCGGGTATTGGTCGAGGTGAACAAGGACCTGACGAGCAACGGCATCAAGCTGATCCGTTTCTGGCAGACTCACGGATACGGCAACACGGATTCGGGTGAGCGGATCGAGGAGATACTGGACACGGACAGCCAGTTGTTCGCGGGCGAAGTGCGGACGTATCCGTTCTCGTTTGTCGCCGACCGCCAGCCTCTGACCTACCACGGTCACTACGTCAACATCGATCACTATGTGCGGGCTGAGGTGGATGTTCCGTGGGCGATCGACCCGAAGCTGGAAGAGGACTACGTGTTGTTGGCGGGTGAGACGCCCGAGGAGGTGACGGGCAAGCGGGACGAGATCATCGAATTCGAAGACGAAACCGCGACGCAGATGGGTCCGGTCGTCAAGGCGATCGTCTTGACTCTACTGGGAGTCGTCCTGCTGGTAGTGGCGGTCGTAGCTCTGTGGCTGCTGCCGATCATCCTGCTTGTTGCCGGCATATTCTGGATCCGCAAGAAGATGGTGTCGGGCCGATTGGGCGACGTGCAGTTGAAGATGCCTCACCTGGTGGTCGGGGCTGGTGAAGACTGGCCATTGGAGTTGACGTTCACGCCGAAGAAGAACTTCTTGATCAACGGGATCGAGGTGAAGATGTCGTGTTGCGAGTCGGCGACAGCCGGGCATGGAACCAACCGCACCACTCGGACTCACACGGTCGTCGACGAGGTGCACGTGTTGGAACCGGCGGGCCAGTTGGCTGCCAACGAGCGGTTTGAACGCCAGGTCGCTCTGCCATTCCCTGAAACGGATGCCTACAGCTTTGACGATAGCGACAACAACATCACCTGGACTGTTGAAGTGCGGATCGACATTCCCCGGTTCCCTGATTGGAAGTCGAAGCAGACGGTACAACTGTTGCCGGCCGAGTTTCTAGAAGAGCCTGCTTCGGGGGACCAACGGCTGGTGATGCCTGTCGGTGACGGGGTGAAGATCGAGTCGGTGGATCGGGAGCAGTCCGATCCCGGTACCGAGACGCAGCAATCGGCTGACGAAACCGCCTTTGGAATCGGTGCACCGAGTGCCGAAGTGGCTGCGGTGGCTGCGGTGGGTGCGGTGGGGGCTGCGGAGTTGTACGACCTGATCGAGCAGGTCAATGCGGCCGATCGGTTTGGGAACAAGCGAGAGGATCTTGTGGAGTCGTGGTCGACTCGAGAACTGGATGTGTTGGTGACGGTGGATCGCGTGTCGTCGACGTTTGGTTCGGTCGTCGACAGTGCCTATCAGAATGGCCAGACGGTCCAGGGCACTGTGGTCGAGACGGACCAGTCGATCGAGGTGTTGGTTCGGCCGGGCGGGTCGGTTGATGATTTGTCGCGAGGCGACCAATGGCGGACTCGGGTCGTGGTCGCCAAATGGGACTCGCTCTACAATCGTCTCGTGGCACTGGATGTTGCTTCCAGTTGATCTGAACGTTTCACCAGAGGGGTTTTGGCATGTCTGCGTTTCGCGTC
>CAVOEV010000413.1:0-2777 GCA_963694825.1 Planctomycetota bacterium | reverse complement strand
CGGCAAGGCTCCCGGCCTTGGGTTGGCCCTCGACGGGCTATTGCAGTTGCAGTTCTGCGGCGGCTTCGACCAGCTCACAGAACAGTGTCTCTTCGCGGTAGGAAGGAGTCTGGTTGGGCGAGGAAATTCCCAGGCGGACATGAGTCTCCTGAACATCCAGAACCGTAACCGAGATCTCGTGGTCGATGACCACACCTTCGTTGACGCGACACGAGACGACTTGCATGACGGGCGGCCCTGATGTGCTGGAGTAAGCCAAGTTGGCTGCGAATGGCGATTGAAGTGCCAGGGCGATGAAGCCGCCCTGTCGGAGCAACGAATGTGCGACGACGCATCATTGTGACTTGGGATCGTGTGTGGGGCAAGTTGGACTGTGACGGATTCAGAGGGAATCGAAAGCTGCGACAGAATCGAAAACTGGTCGGTTGACATTTTCTCTTGGAGGTCTCCAGCTGGCCTCGCACCCATCTGCGTCGTACGCCAGAATGAGTCGAGTGAAATCACGTTCTGGAGTTCGCTTGTGATGAAACTTGTCATCCATCCGCCCGTCGACGCCACGCGTCTCGAGCGGATTCATGAGGCGGCTGGCGAGATGGAGGTGGTCAATGCGTCGGACGCCGAGACGGCAGCCGGTGAGATCATCGACGCGACGGCGTTCTTCGGGAAAATTACTCCCGAGTTGCTCGGTGTCGCTGGTCAACTCGAATGGGTGCAGTCTCCAACGGCCAGTCTCGAACACTACATCTTCGACGAACTGGTCGCTCACCCCTGCACTCTGACCAACATGCGCGGCCTGTTCTACGACGTGATTGCCGACCACGTGATGGGTTACGTGCTGACCTTCGCCCGCAATCTGCACGTTTATCTGAGGCAACAAATCGCCCGAACGTGGGCACCGGTCGGGGGTGAAGCCGAGCGGTCGGACTTTTTGAGTGGACCGGGCTGGGTCAGCGGAATTGATTCGAGCCACCTGCACCTGTCCGATTGCACGATGGGGGTGGTGGGAGTTGGTTCGATCGGAGCCGAGATCTGTCGTCGGGCGGCGGGGTTTGGAATGACTGTGTTGGGAGTCGATCCACTGGCGAGCAGTGTGCCGGGGGTGGTGGAGGACGTCTGGGGTGTGGAACGGGTGGACGAGTTGCTGGCGGCCAGCGACTTCGTCGTGATCGCCGCTCCGCATACTCCGGAGACTGAAGGTTGGTTTGGTGCCGAGCGATTCGAGGCCATGAAAGAATCGGCTTACTTGATCAACATTGGACGCGGTGCGATCGTGCAGTTGGACGCGTTGACGGTAGCTCTGCAAAGTGGCGTCATTGCCGGTGCGGCCTTGGACGTGTACGAGACCGAGCCCTTGCCAGCCGAGCATCCCTTGTGGGGGCTGGACAATGTCCTGCTGACGCCTCATATTGCCGCGGCCAGCCCTCGGATTGCCGAGCGTCATCTGGCGACGTTGCTCGAGAACATCCGTTGCTATGTTGCGGGCGAGGACCTGGTGACGGTGGCCGAGAAGAGCCGCTGGTTCTGAGTGTTCAGAGGGACATTCAGCCCAGTGGCGGCCGTGGTGGAAAGGCTCAGAGAAGCCAACAGCAGCTACGGCAGGATGCTCGGAGGGTGTTTTTCATTGGTTCTAGCCGCGGCCGATGTAGGCCTGGTCTCTTGGCAGGACGATGCCTTCGAGGAAATTGACGTTGTCGGGGAGCGAGATCATGGCCAGTCCGGCTTCGGCGATCGTCGAGATTTCCATCATCGGTTCCTGGTCCGAATCTCGGCCGGAGTCTTGTCGTCGTTCGATCGCGACGTTGCCCGGGTGCAGGCAACTGGCGGTGATGCCGAATTCTCGGCCATCCAGTGCGGTGGCCTGAGTCAGGCCCCAGATGCCGAACTTGGCTGCGACGTAGGGTCCGCTGCCGGGTCGAGGGGCCTGAGCGGAGATCGAGCCGATATTGAGAATCCTGCCGCCGCCCTGGGTCTTCATGATCCGAAAGGCCTCACGCGTGCAGTTGAAGGCTCCGGTCAGGCAGACTCCGATCACCCGGTCCCAGCCCTCGTCGGTCACCTCGTCGATGCGGCCTCCGTCGAAGGCTCCTGCATTGTTGACCAGAACGTCGATTCGCCCGAACTTTTCCATCGTCGCAGCAAACAGGCTTTGAACCTGATCCCGGTCGGTGACGTCGGTCGGTAACGAGACGACCTGTGTTCCGGCGGCGGTCAGTTCGTCGGCCACCGCGCCAAGTTTTTCGGCATTGCGAGCTCCGATGGCGAGCCGGGCCCCTTCCGAGGCGAACAGTTGTGCCATGCCTTTGCCAATGCCCTGGTTGGCTCCGGTGATCAGAACTACCTTCTGGTCGAGTTTGTCCATGGTGTGTGCTTCGAGACGAGGGAGGTGTTGGGGGTGATCCAGGTGGCTAGGCGTCGATACCTGGTTTGGGTAACCAGAGCCAATCGTAGAAGAGGAAGCTGAACCGATCGGAGATCAGTGAGATGCGTCCCATGACGGTGAAGCCGAATCCGGCTCCGAAGGTGACCATCAGGAACCAGATCCCGACTCGTGCCGTGCGGCCGACCAAGCCTTTGTGTTCGAACGAGAAGAAGAAGTAGACCAGGCAGGTGAGCACACCAATGATGATGATGATGTTGCCGATCGACTTGCCGACCATCAGTCCCAGTTCTTTGTCCGAGACGATCAGCGGCATGATCGTGCTGCCGATCTGCTGCACGAAGTCGGCATCGAGGTAGGCGACCAGTCGGATCCCAGCGGTGGCTCCGATGAAGAAGGC
>CAVOEV010000412.1:0-2800 GCA_963694825.1 Planctomycetota bacterium | reverse complement strand
GACAGGACTTGGTAACAAGAACCGGTGAAGACGTGGCACGACTCACATGTGGTTCGCTGTGCGGGAGTGTGATGTCGATGGCGAACGCTGTCCAGAACCTTGCAACCGTTGCCTCGCTCCCAATCGAAGTCGCTCTGGTGATGGCGACGGAGGCGCCCGCCAGGGTGCTCGGGATATTTTCACGCAAGGGCAGTCTTGCGCGGGGCAAGGACGCTGACATCGCTATTCTCGATCCGGAGGGCAACGTCGAGCACACGCTTGTTCGGGGTCAGCTGGCGTACTCGACCGAATATGGTGCTTTTCGGTGACCGACGAGCAGACGATCTCCGATCTTCGTGACCTGTTCCCTGTCGTGAATCATTGGACCTATCTCTACAACGGCAGCATCCATCCGCTCGCCCGGCCGGTGGTTACGGCAATGAACGACTTCATCAATGAATGTGCGAATGGGGGCGAGGCCTCTTTTCCCCTCGGACACGAACGGTTCCTCTTGCTGAAGGACGGGCTGGCGCAGTTGCTCCACGCCAAGTCAGACAACATCGTGATAACCGACTCCACTACTGCAGGTCTCAATCTCGCTGCACAGATTCTCGCCCCAACGCCCGAGCAGAATGTTGTGCTCACTGATCTGGCTTTCATGTCGAACACCTATCCGTGGCTCGCTAGTAAAGCTGCGATTCCCGATGTCCGGTTCGTCGAGCAACGCGCTGGGCGTGTCGCTCTCGAAGACATCAAAGCGCAGATCGACGTCCACACCGCATGTGTGTCGGTATGCGCTGTCACGGTCGGAAGCGGTTTCCGATATGACCTCAAACAACTGACGAACATGACTCGCTCTTCCGGAGTTCCACTCATCGTCGACGCTGCGCAAGCACTGGGTCTCATTAATGTCGACGTTGGAGTGACACCGATCGATTTCTTGGCCGGCACGGCAAGCAAGTGGTTGATGGGACCGACAGGTGTCGGATACCTCTACCTCTCCGATGAGCATCTCGGCGCGACCCCACCCAATGTCGGCTGGATGTCAGCATCGAACGTCGACGAGTGGGACGTACGCCATTGCGAGCTTCACGACGGTGCCAGCCGATTCCAAGGTGGCATACCCAATCTTGTCGGCATCGTCGGAGCTCTGGCCGGGATCGATCTGTTGAACGAGATCGGTAGGCCGTTCATCGAACGGCGAGTAAACGAGCTGACTCAATACCTGCTGGACGCCCTGATCCGATTGGGCGTTGACATCTGGACGCCGCTGCATGCCGCCGAGCGAGCGGGCATCGTGTTCTTCAGAATTCCCGGGTATCGAGAAGCTCAGCTCGAACTTAGATCCGAGCGGATCTATTGCGGCAGCTTCCTCGGCGGGATCCGTTGCGACCCGAACTTCTACAACACCGAAGAAGAACTCGACCAGTTTCTGGAGGTCATCAGGAGGCATGTCCGCTGATCAGACTTCGTCCGACGACCTGCCCGCTCGGCTCGCATATCAGTCGGCCAAGAAATCTTTGACAATCTCGCCCCAGTTCTCTGTCATGTCCATCTCGACGTAATAGGCGCCGAAGTACTCGAGTGGCGTGAAGTCCGAAAGGTCGTAGATCGGCGAGGGGTTGAACTGGACGACACCGTCGCCCGCCCTCCGAACGTGCACGACTTGGTCCGTTGTGGTCCTCGTCAGGTCGATCAGTTGCATCACGTCGAGGCCGTTTCCGTCGACGCTGGGGATCACCTTGAGCCGCCAAATGGGATCGTCCGACGGCATCTCGTCCTCCGTGGCCTCACGATGCATCGTTGACCGCAGGCTCATGAGGGTGGTCCCGCCGACGATCGTGTTGGTGTACATGACCCGCTCGGCAAACCCAATCTCGAAGTCTGCATACACCTTCGGCGTGCCGTAGATCTCCCGCCCAGCGGGGATACTGGACTTGGAGTTGAGAAAGGCGACGGCCGTGAACCAGCCCTCTTGTCCCTTATAGGTGCACTTAACAGAGAGAGCACTCTCGTCGAACGCTCCGTAACTTGCCGACCACGGCACCGCCAGGCCTAGAGCCATACACATGCCGTCCTCGCTCGGCTCAAAGCACTCCGGCAAGACCCTGTCGATAGCGTCGAGACTCGCTCGAAAGTAGACGGACTGGAACTTGGCGTTGCGATAGCGTGCCGGTGGCATCGGGAAGTACGTTGAGAACGCCGGCATGGACGTGATCTGGTTGAGAGGAATCGTCACCTTGCACACCTCGCTCATCGTTGACTGGGACACGATAACTCAAAGTTGTTTCAGCCGGGTATGGGCCTTCAGTCCGCCGTTTAGGGCCGTGAGATGATCGTTCGTTGCGTTGGGCCATCTGCCTCGAAGGATGATCTTCCCGTTGATCAGATAGGGAACACTCCCACCTGATGGACGTTTACGGCCAACCGCTCGACCGATCTGGACTGCTGGCCCACGTTGGCCAACTGTCGCAGGTTGCCGGGGTTCGGCTCGTGATCATCGCCGACGGCGCCGGACGTGGAACTCGCCTGTTGGAGTTCCGCAGTGGCGCCGGTCTCGAGTTCGAGATCATCGTCGACCGTGCATTCGATATCGGCCACGCTTCGATAGCGGGCCGCCCGCTGGCCTGGGTCTCACAGGTGGGAATTGAAGGACCATGGCTCCGCGAGCCCGTCGCTCTTGGTTGGCTCCGCAATTTCGGTGGTGGATTGCTGGCCACTGGCGGGTTGGATCACCTCGGGTCGCCAGCGACCTCCGATGATGCAGATCCTGACTCCCCGGCGAAGGTGACCAACGACTATCCGTTGCACGGTCGTTTGT
>CAVOEV010000411.1:0-2866 GCA_963694825.1 Planctomycetota bacterium | reverse complement strand
AGCCGACACCAGCCCTGCAGCGTCAGCCGGCAAGTCTCCCAGCGGTCCGAGCGGTTCTGAAACATCCGAAGCGGTCGTCGTCGACGACTTCATCGAGTTGTCGCGACAGACGTTGCCTTCGGCCACGTGGGAGTACATCACCACGGGTTCGGAAGACCAGGTCACCTTGTCGAACAACGTCACGGCCTTCCGCCGCATCGGGCTGTTGCCTCGGATCCTCCACGGAGTCGGCAGCACGGATCTGTCGACCACTGTACTGGGTCAGAAGATCGAGATGCCCGTGCTGTTGGCTCCGGTCGCCGGCCTGAAGATGTTTCACCCCGACGGAGCGATCGGTTCGGCCCGAGCCGCTCATCGGGCCGGGACCATTTGTGCTGTGAGCAGCAGTTGCCACGACAGTGCCGAGGACGTCGCGTCGGCGAGTCCAGGACCGAAATGGTTTCAGCTTTACATGCCGCGCGACAAGGGAGTCGCCCGTTCGCTGGTCCGTCGTGTCGAAGCGGCTGGATACACGGCCCTGGTGATCACGGTCGATCTCGGAGAACGCAAGGATTCGGATCGTCGCAACCAGTTCAGTGTCCCTCACAAGATCCTGCTCAAGCACCTGCGTGACATCGGCCACACGTTGCCCGACTCGATCAGCGACGACAAGCTGAACGCCTTCAATCTCGAAGCCTGGGACCTGTCGATGTCGTGGGATGTCGTCGACTGGCTCCGCGGCATCACCAAGCTGCCACTGATCATCAAGGGAGTCCTGACCGGCCGCGATGCCCATCGTGCGATCGTGGAACAGGTCGACGCGATCGTCGTCAGCAACCATGGCGGGCGACGTCTCGATGGCATGCCCGCCACCATCGACCGCCTGCCCCGGGTCGCCGACGTCGTGCAGGATGACGCTCAACTGCTGCTCGACAGCGGCATCCGCCGAGGCACCGACGTACTCAAGGCACTCGCCCTGGGCGCCCGAGCCGTGCTCGTCGGACGGCCCCAGGCTTGGAGCCTCGCGGTGGCCGGTCAACAGGGTGTCAGCCAAATGCTGGGATTCTTTCGGGAAGAACTCGAAAACGCCATGATCTCGTGCGGCTGCCGCAATATCAGCCAGATCAATTCCGACCTGCTGCTCGACGCTCCCACTGCGGCCAAGCGAAACTGAATCGATGAAAACTCGACCATTGACCACCATGCTTCTCGGCCTCCAGATCCCCGGAATCCTGGTGATCGCCACCTGCCTGTCGGCCAGCCTCGATCTCGAAGCCCAGGAATGGACTCGGTTCCGAGGCCCCAATGGGACAGGTATCAGCACGGCCACCGGCATCCCCTCGGCCTGGGACCCCGACTCGTACCACTTCCAAGCCAAGCTCCCGGGTACGGGGCTCTCGTCACCAGTCGCCTGGGGCGACCGCGTCTTCGTCACGTCCGCCAATATCGACTCGGGCCGCCGACATCTCGTCTGCCTGTCCCTGGTCGACGGACATGAGATCTGGAAGCAAGCCGAACCGTTCGCCAGCCACAAAAAGCACCGCCAGAACACGTTCGCCTCGTCCACTCCAACCGTCGACTCGAAACAGGTCTACATCATCTGGCAGTCTCAGACAGACTCAGCCCTGCTGGCCTTCCGCCACGACGGCACGCCGGCCTGGCGAATCCCGCTGGGCCCCTTCAAAGGCGGGCACGGACCAGCCACCTCACCCATCGTCCACAACGGCACCGTCTACCTCTGCAACGACCACGAAGGACCCAGCTTCCTGCTGGCCGTCGACGCCATCAGCGGACACATCAAGTGGAAGGTGCCACGAAGCGGACAACGAGCCTGCTATTCGACCCCCTGTGTCTTCAACCGGATCGGGCACGGTACCGAGATCATCTTTGTGCACTCGTACCAGGGCATCTGGGGCGTGGCAGCCGAGTCGGGAGCCAGGAATTGGAAAATTGATGTCTTCGGTACGTTCAAGCAGCGAGCGATCGCATCACCGGTCGTCGCCGGCGATCTGGTGATCGGGTCCAGCGGTTTCACCACCGCCAGAAAGAACATCGTCGCCGTTCGGCCCGGAAAAAATCTCGACGAAGTGGCCGAAGCGTTCCGAGTCTCCCAATCAGTGCCGCACATCCCGACACCGCTGATCTACCAGAACCACATGTATCTGTGGGCCGACATCGGCGTCGTCTCGTGCGTGTCGATGAAAACCGGCAAGAACGTATGGCGGCAGCGAATTGGAGGCACGTTCTTCGGGTCGCCCATCTGTGTCGACGGACGCCTGTTTGCCATCGACAACAAGGGCACTGTTGTCGTTGTGGCCGCCAGCCCCAACTACAAACTGCTGGCCAAGAACCCGCTCGGTGAAGCCTCGCAAGCCACACCCGCCGTCTCGGGTGGTAAACTGCTACTGAGAACCGACTCTCGACTGATCGCTATCAGCAACAAGTAGTCTCCATGCGCACAATCATCACTACGACACTCGTCCTGACGACCTGTCTGGTTCTCCGGCCCCTGGTTCCAACTCAGGCCCGAGCCGGCGAAGTGCTCGATCGGTATGCCGTCTTAGTCTCTCGCGACAAGCCGGTAGCGTGGTGGAGGTTCAACCAGGTCGGAGCCCCCTTCGCCAGCCGCGGTGACACCCAACTGCTCGCACGGGCAACACAATCGGTCCAGGCCGGAGTCGCCGGACCCCGACCGGCAGTCTACCCCCTGTTCGCCCCCACCAACCGCTCGGTCGCACTCTCGGGCTCAGATCGCCTGATTATCACCGACCCTGGCGACAACAGCCCGCTCGACTTCACCAACGGCGACGCCATCACGCTCGAGGCCTGGGTCCGTCTCGATCGACTCACAGGCAACCAGAACATCTATCTCGTCGGCAAGGGCCGC
>CAVOEV010000410.1:0-2889 GCA_963694825.1 Planctomycetota bacterium | reverse complement strand
CTCTCTGGCTTCGTCTACGCCTCGTTCCTCCATTTTCTCCAAAGGTATCTCGACGGTGCCGGCATCCGACCCGATTCGGTTTCGGCCGAGAGTTTCCGGAACCTGCTGGCCGCGGTCACTCTGTCGTTCGCAGTCGGAGGCCAATGGCTGGCCGGCCGATTGGCTCGACCCGGGCGGCTGGAACGACTGCAGGTCGTCATCCTGCTGGCCAGCATACCCAGCCTGGTCCTGATGAGCGTCGCCTCCGGATGGCTCTGCATGCTCGCCACATGCTCGTTCGCCTTCATCCACTTCATGACCCAACCAGTCTACAACAGCCTGATCGCTCAATTCGTCCCGGCACGCCGACGCAGCACCGGCTACGGATTTAGCAACATGGTCTGCTTCGGCATCGGTGGACTCGGACCACTCGTCGTCGGACAATCCACCAACAACCAGTTGATCTACTGCTCACTCGCCACCATCGTTGGACTCTCGGCTCTTTTCGCCATAGCACTGTGGTGGACCACCAGGAAGCCAGCCAACACCGCAGCCAACACCACCCCGCCACACACCTCTTGACCCGCTCGCCCGACTCACAGATGATCCCGCCCCGCTGACAGAGCGGGATCATCTGTTTTGGAACTTGGGACGAGACGTTTCTGGTGGGCAGTTTTTCGCGCCTGTTGCCCTACGTGCTGCCGCACCGCCGGCTGTTCCTTCTCAGCGCCGCCTTCGGACTGGGAGTCGCACTGCTGTGGGGAGCCAACCTGTCGGTCGCTTTCCCGATCGTCAAGGTCCTGCTCCAAGGACAGTCGCTGCAGGAATACTCGGACCAGGAAGCCGACTGGTACCGCGACGAGATCGGGGCCAAGACGGCCGCATTGGACAGCCTGGCCGCCGATCAACTCAAGGAAAGAGCCCGCCTGCAGGGAAAGATCGCCGAACAGACCAGTCAACTCAGACGACTCAACTGGGTCCGAGGAAAACTGCTGCCTCACCTGCCGCAAGACGCCTTCGACACCATGGCCCTGGTGCTCGTGCTGCTGATGGTCGGCACGCTGCTCAAAGGAGTCGGCATCTTTGTCCAGGATGTCCTGGTCGGGAGTGCGGTCGAGAAGTCGGTTCGAGGCGTCCGGGAGGCGTGCTTTGAACATTGCCTGTCACTGGACTACCAAACCCTCGCCGCCGACGGCACCGCGCCACTGATGGCTCGCTTCACCAACGACATCAACGTCATGGCCGCTGGACTGAAACTGGTGGGTGGCAAGGTCGTTCGCGAACCACTCAAAGCCGCCACCTGCATCACCATGGCCTTCCTGGTCAACTGGCAACTGACCCTGATGTCCCTGCTGTTCGTGCCCGTCTTCGGCATCGTCTTCTATCGCTATGGCAAAGCACTCAAGGCCGCCAGCACGAAGATGATGGAGAGCATGTCGAAGATCTACGAAACGCTCGCCGAATCGTTTCACGCTCTGAAAATTATCATCGCCTTCAACGGAACACATCGGCAAAAGGATAAGTTCCGCCGCGAGAACCGCGAGTACTACCATCAGGCGATGCAGGTCGTGAAAATCGACTCGCTCACCAACCCCACCACCGAACTGCTCGGACTCGCAGCCGTCTGCGTGGCACTGCTACCCGGTGCCTACCTGGTGCTCCGAGGCACCCGCGAGGTCTGGGACATCCGGTTGACGACCGAAGTGATGGACGTCGCCAGGTTATCGCTGCTCTACGCCTTCCTGGCCGGAACCATCGACCCCGTCCGAAAACTCTCGAGCGTCTACTCAAGACTCAAACGAGCCACCGCCGCCACCGACCGAATCTTCGAACTGATGGACCGCACCGCCAGCATCACCGCTCCCGAATTGCCTCAACGCATCGAACGCTGCCACCGCTCGATCGAATTCCGAAACGTCTCGTTCCGATACAACGGACAGACTCAGGATGACCCCGAAGCCATCTCGAAAATCAACCTGCTCGTCGAAGCCAATGAAGTAGTCGCGCTGGTCGGAAGCAATGGGTCCGGGAAATCGACTCTCATCCACCTGCTGCCTCGACTGTTTGACCCCAGCGAAGGAACCATTCGCATCGATGGAATCGATATCCGTGATGTCGATCCCGTCGAACTCCGCGATCAGATTGGCATCGTCACACAGGAACCACTGCTCTTTGACGACACCGTGTTCGAGAACATCCGCTTCGGTCGCCCTGAAGCCTCACGCGACGAAATCCTTGAAGCCGCTCAACGTGCACTCGTGACCGAGTTCGTCGAACAGTTCCCCGACGGCTACGACACCGTCGTCGGCGAACACGGAGGACGACTCTCCGGAGGACAACGACAACGGGTCACGCTGGCTCGTGCCATTCTCCGTGACCCGGCTATCCTGATCCTCGACGAAGCCACCTCCGCCATCGATGCCTCGAGCGAAGACAAAATCCACGAAGTGCTACGCGAATTCGTCCAGGGCCGCACCGTGCTGATGATCACTCACTCGATGGCACCTAGCGTGCTCGACCTCGTTACCCGAGTCGTCGTTATGGACAGCGGACGGATTATCGCCACCGGACGACACGACGACCTGCTGCAGTCCTGCCCAACCTACCGACAGGCCTATTACGCACGCGTTCACGTCGAAACCGACGCAGCCTGAATCCGACGTGCCTCCCGCCGGGGGACTGGCTCCCCGCCAAACGCGGGTGCCTGTCCCCTCGTACACCCGCTCAGATCCCTCAATCCGCTGGGGATGACTTTCACGGTGATGGCTGCGAATAATCCCGAGCTGTTCAACAGCCTGCTAAACTAAACTCGCACCCATGAACACCACTCCCACCACCACCGCCCTGCCCAAACGACTCGCCCTGATCACCATCGCGCTCGCCGTCATCACCCTGCTCGCCCTGCTGCTC
>CAVOEV010000409.1:0-2902 GCA_963694825.1 Planctomycetota bacterium | reverse complement strand
TGCCAGCGGTCGGATGAAGACCGTCTGCTGCGAGATTCAAGAGGGTGAGTCGCTGCTAGCGATCGAGATTCCAGTTGAGCTGAAGTCGCAGTTGGCCACACTGATTGAAGTGGAGTAACGAGGTGTCAGTCGATCCAACCATCACACGACCTCATCTGCAGGTTTGCGGCCTGCACAAGACATTTCATAGCGGCGGGTCGCCTCTGGAGGTACTCAACGGTGTGGATCTCCAGATGGAGGCCGGCGATCAATTGGCGGTGACCGGACCGTCGGGGTCGGGCAAGAGCACATTGCTGTACATCATTGGCACGCTCGATCAACCCACGGCCGGAGATGTGCTGGTCGAGGGTCTGGACCCCTTTGGCCGGGACGAAGCGGGGATCGCCGAATTCCGCAACTCGAAAGTCGGGTTTGTGTTTCAGGATCACCACCTGCTTCCTCAGTGTTCGGTCCTGGAAAACGTGATGATTCCCTTATTGGCTTCCGGCGGTGTTCAGGCCGACGACGCCAGTCGAGCGATGGAGTTGCTCGAACGTGTTGGACTGGAGGATCGCAGCAGCCATCGTCCGGCCGAAATATCCGGTGGGGAACGCCAACGAGTCGCCGTCTGCCGGGCTCTGATCAACCAACCGTCGATGCTGCTGGCCGATGAACCGACCGGTAACCTGGACCAGAAGACCGCTGTGTCGGTGGGCACGCTGTTGTTGGAGCTGGCACGAGAACAGGCTGCCGTACTGATCTGTGTGACGCACAGCCTCGAGTTGGCCAATCGGTTTGCTCGGCGTGGCGAACTGGTCGATGGGCGGTTGATCGAAATCGGGCCCGGTTCGGAGGCCGGCGGATGACCTGTGGGTCGTTTTTACTGGCGACGCTTCGTCACCATTGGCGAGCGAATCTTGCGGTGGGGCTGGGAGTGATTGCAGCCACTGCGGTGATTACGGGCGCATTAATCGTCGGCGATTCGGTGCAAACCAGCCTGCTCGACATGCACCTGGACCGGCTGGGCCGGATCGACATGGCGATCGGAGGCCGTGACCGGTTTGTTCGGGAGGAACTGGCCACGGACCTGAAAGCCGCCATCGGCGGCGATGTCGAAGTGGCGCCGGTGATGATGATGCGAGCGAGCCTGGAAACCGGAGGGGCCGAGTCGGTTGGAGAACGTTCCGGTTTACGTGTCGGAAACGTGATGGTCTACGGCGTCGACAATCGGTTTTGGGATCTCACGCAACACGGAGACTTGCAGCCGCCCAAGCCGGGCGAAGTGGTGCTGTCCGAAGGAGTTGCCAATCAATTGGGACGGCGAGTGGTCCTCGGTGACTCGGTTCGGTTGTGGATGGAATTGCCCAACGCGATTCCTCGCGACACGTTGCTTGGTGACCGGGACAACGACACGGTTGATTTGCCGTTGCGGATTTCCGGTGTCGTGGGCTCCGATGACCCGGCCGCACAGCGAGGCGTCGGCCGCTTTGACCTTCATCCCAGTCAACAGCTACCCAAGCTCGTTTACGTGGCACTCGAGACGTTGCAGGAAAGCCTCGTTCTCAATCGCCGGCGCGTACGGAACCGCGAACAACGACGCTTTGACCAATATCCCGCCCGCGTCAATTCGCTGTTTGTGGCTGGCAGCACTCCGACTGTGGTGCAGGACGCTCTGGGGCGGACAACCAACCTCGACGATCTGGGGCTGTCGCTGAGACGACTGGAGAAACACGGATACGTGGCCTTGGAGAGTAACCGCATGGTACTCGACGACGCGATCGTCGAAGCGTGCGACGGTGTCCCCGGTCGGTCGCGAGTGCTCGTCCACCTGGCCAATCGCCTCTCCAGCACCAGTCAACCGGACCGGTATTCGATGTACTCGATCGTCGCGGGGCTGGTCCCCGACCAGGTGGCCAAGGCACCGTTCGGGCCAATTGGCGGTGTCGGCAGTGATGGAGTTGACCTGGCGGACGTGATGTCCGATTTGCCCGACGACGCGATCGTGATCAACCGCTGGTTGGCAGACGACCTGGGACTGGCTGCCGGCGGGCGTTTGACAATGAGCTATCACCTGGTGGGGTCGCACGGGGAACTGCCGGAAGAGGAGCGAACATTCCGAGTACATGCGGTGACCGACTTGTCCGGCCCGGTGGACGACCGAGGGCTGACGCCTCATGTACCGGGAATCACCGATGTCCGAACATTTCGAGACTGGCGTCAGCCATTCCAGATGGACCTCGATGCATTGACCGAGCGTGACGACGAGTACTGGGACGACTACCGGGCAACTCCGAAGGCGTTTGTGACCTACGCGACGGCTCGCTCGATGTGGCAGAGTCGTTACGGTACGGCCACGTCGCTGCGGATGGCTGTCGATCCGTCCGACACGGTTGCGATTGCCGAAGCGATAGACCGGATCGAACGACGTGTCGACCTGGGTTCGCTCGGCCTGTCGGTCCAAGCGATCAAGGACCACGGAGTGCAGGCTGCGAGTGGCACGACACCGTTCAGCGGCCTGTTTATCGGCTTCAGTGTGTTCCTGATCGGTGCAGCCACGATCCTGGTCGGCTTGTTGTTTCGGCTGGGTGTCGAGCGGCGGGTCAGGAGTACGGGTCTTCTGTTGGCGCTGGGCGTGTCGCCGCGTTGGGTACTGTTGATGCTGGTCGCCGAAGGTGGGGCGGTGATTGCGGTGGGAGGTGCTGTCGGGACGGCGGTTGGGATCGGCTACGCCCGCTTGATGATTTACGGGCTGACGCACTGGTGGGTCGGAGCCGTGGGTACGTCGTTTCTTGAGGTGGATGTGCGAGTGGCAAGCTTGGTGACGGGATTCGGCATCTCGGCGGCCGTTGCCACGATGGCGATTGTCGTCTCGGTGCGAGGACTGGTGAAACTACCGGCCAGAGACCTGTTGGCCGGAGTCGTT
>CAVOEV010000408.1:0-2911 GCA_963694825.1 Planctomycetota bacterium | reverse complement strand
GTGGTTACATCGGACTGCTGCAGGATCTGCAGCAACTGCGCAACTCCCAGGACAATCTCGACGAACAGCTTCAACTGCTATCCCTGACGATCGCCCTGGAGAAGAGTGGCCTGATCGACCTGGTCCAGGTCGACCTGCTCCGGCAGCGCGTGCAGGAAACCCGGGCGACGATACTGGACAGCCGCAACGCTCTGACGTTCTCCATCGATCGCTTCACGACAGGCACCCTGGGACTGCCGCCGGATCTCCCGGTCAAGATGGACGACAGGATGATCCGCCAGTTCGAACTGGTCAGCCCCGAGGCCACCACGTTGCGCAAAGAGATCAGGGTACGCCAGAGTCTCGTCGGATCGCTGGACCAGAACTCCGGTATCGAAGCGGTCCGGAAAGTCCTGGACGAGCTCATCAAGTTGGTCGCGCAGGTCCGCCGACAACTCGACACGGTCAAGGGCGACATGGCTCGCCAGGCCCAGGCCGTTCCGCGACGGGAACTCAGCATGTCAACCGACCAGAAAACTGTACTCCGGAACGACCGCGCCGAACTCACGAAGGCGATCAAGGAAGTCGAACAGAAATTCACCAAGGCCACGACCGACATCTCGACGATTCGGGCCGCTCTCAACGACAAGACTGCCAAGAACACGATCCGTCGAATGGTCGTCTGGACAGCCAACCTGATGCGGCTGGTCCAACGATCCATGCTCGTTCAGACTCGGGCTCGGCTCGAAACCGTCACCATTCCCAAGATCGAACTGGATTCCGCCGAGTTGTTCGATGTCGCGCTGGCCAATCGGCTCGATTTCATGAACGGCCGTGCGGCACTGGTGGATTCATGGCGAACGGTCCAGGTGCGTGCTGACGCCCTCCAGGGTGTCCTGAACGTGACCTCCAGTGGCGACGTCCGCACCGGCCGTAACAACCCCGTGGATTTCCGTGCTGCAACCAGCACTCTCCGCCTGGGCCTCGAGGTCGACGCACCGTTGACTCGCCTGCTCGAGCGGAATACCTACCGTGAATCCCTGGTCAACTTCCAGAGAAGCCGACGTGGACTGATCCGGTCACGCGATGCCCTGCACCAGGGGCTCCGACAACTCGTAAGGGACATCGATCGTCTGCAACTGCTCCTCGAAATCCAGCGTCAGGCGGTTGCCATCGGTATCCGGCAGCTCGACATGAACCGCGAACGACTCTATGCACCGGTGCCACCGACTCAACCGGGGCAACCACCGCCCAGTTTCGGCGGCAACACTACGAGGAATCTCATCGACGGACTCCGCAGCCTGTTGTCCGCCCAGAACCAATTCATGAACACCTGGTTCAGCTACTATGCAGCCCGGATGCGGTTGGTACGTGAACTGGGAATCATGAAACTCGATCAACATGGCCGATGGATCGAACAGTTAACCGACGACGCAGCGGCAGCGTCCCAGAAAGGATGGCAACCGGCTGTTTCGGTGAGCCTGAGCCCGACGGGCATCTCGAAATGGAGAACAGCGATCTCACAAAGGCGCGTTGATTCACTCCCCCAGAAACGCCAAACTACTGGGAGTGCGAGCGCGGTCGGAAGTGCCAAGGCCGGCCAGGCAAACTCTTCAGTTGCCAACCCAAGTCCTAGCGGTCGCCGGTGAGTGACGGACGTTTGGACCGGAGACGGAACTTGACGACAGAAGTGACTCCATCCGCCGCCCCCCCTGAAACCACCGGGACGAATACGCCCTCGTGGAGGGTGAGCGGTACGCGGCAGCGGCCCCGCAGGCGATCGGGAACGCTGCTCGTGCTGGGCCTCGGCGTGATTGTCCTCGTCGCATCTACCGTGGCCCTGAAACCCACACTGTTCGCGACACAGGGTGAGGACAACACGGCCATCACCTATGAGGTCACCCGAGGGGACCTTCTGGTCACCATCACCGAACAAGGCTCTCTGGAGAGCAGCAACAACATTGAAATCAAGTCCAAGGTCCGAGGTTCCAACACGGTCACCTGGGTGATCCCCAGCGGGACGAAGGTCAAACCGGGTGAAGAACTCGTCCGGCTAGACACCAAGAAACTCGAGGAACACCTCAGTCTCTCCAAGACGAATGTCTACCAGTCACAAGCCAGCCTCGCCAAGACCACGGCAGGCCTGGCCACGGCCAAGATCTCCATCCGGGCTTATGAACAGGGACAATACATCACCCAATTGAAGGAACGTGAGAAAGCGGTCGCGATCTCTGGGGCGAATCTCAAGGCATCCAGGAAGATGCTGCTCCGCTCCGACGGCCTCTTCAAGCAAGGATTCGTCACGGAGCTCGAAGTCCAGAGCCAATCGCTCACCGTCGAACAGGCGCAGCTGGAGTTGATCGTCAACCGGACCAGGCTGGATGTCCTGAAACGGTTTACGAGGGCCATGGAACTGGAAACCCGACGGGGTGAACTGACAGCGGGCCATTCGTACGTCAAACGTGACGAAGCAGAACTGGCGATGAACCTCTCCAGGCGGACACGTGCCGAGGAAGAGCTGACCAATTGTGTCATCAGGGCCAGCAGCGGCGGCCTGGTCATCTATCCGTTGCCAGCCCCCTGGAAGGACGAGCCGGAAATCACCGAGGGAGTCAACGTCCGTTACGACCAAGTCCTGTTGCTGATGCCCGATCTGTCCCAGATGCGGATCAAGGTGGGCATCCACGAAGAGATGATCGAACGGGTCAAGGTCGATCTCCCGGCCACCGTCGTCCTCCCTGATCTGACCCTCGAAGCCAAGATCTCCTCTGTCGCCAGCGTCACTCGACCGGCCGCCTGGTGGACCGGCAACATGGTGAAATACGAAACGGTCATCGACTTGCCTTCCGTCGCTGGACTGCGGCCCGGAATGACGGCTGTCGTGAAGGTGGTGGTGGCTGAACACAGGGATGTCCTGTCGGTCCCGGTCGCC
>CAVOEV010000407.1:0-2925 GCA_963694825.1 Planctomycetota bacterium | reverse complement strand
CCTTGCCGCCGAAGTGGCCGGCTTCGATGTACTTCTTCGCGTTGTCCCAGGCTCCACCCGCGTTGGCCATGAAGATGGCGACGGCGAAACCACAGGTCAGTCCACCGGCCAGCATGCCCATCACGCCGGCGACTCCCAACACCAATCCGACCACGATGGGCACGACCAATCCCAGTAGCGACGGGAGAATCATCTCCTTCTGAGCCGCAGTGGTGCTGATCAGCACGCAGTTGGCATAGTCCGGCTTGCTCGTCCCCTCCAGGATGCCGGGATCATCGGCAAACTGCCGACGCACCTCCTGCACCATCCCGTCAGCCGCTCGACCTACAGCCTTCATCGTCATCGCACAGAAAACAAACGCCAGCATCACGCCCATGAACATCCCGACCAGCACGGCGGGGTTCATGATCGTGACATCATAAAGCCGGACAAAGTCGGGAATCGTGGCCGTTTCGTTGTTGACCAGGAAACCCAGTGCAACCATCGCCGTCACATCAACCCCAGTCACCGCCTTGCCCGCCTCGGCCTCACGGATCGACGCCACAAACTTCTTGCTGGCGGACGACGCACCGGCCGTCATCACCAGGTATGTCTCGACCTTCTCGTCATTCTTCACCGTCAAAGCCCGCTTGTTCAGCTTGATCAATGTCCCACTCTCGACCTCAACCATCTCACTCTTGGCCCACCGGTCGTAGCCGACTCGGACCTCTTCGACATACGCAGCCATCAGAGCCAGTGCGGTCAGAGCGGCCGATCCGATGGCAAAACCCTTGCCGGTGGCGGCCGTGGTATTGCCCAGGCTGTCCAGGGCATCGGTCCGCTCGCGGACAACCGGATCCAGACCCGCCATCTGGGCGTTGCCTCCCGCGTTGTCGGCGATCGGGCCGTAGGCGTCCGTCGCCAAAGTCAGACCCAGAGTGCTCAGCATGCCGACGGCTCCCAGTCCGACTCCGTACAGACCCATGGCAAACTTGTCGGCGTCCCCAAAGGCCCAGCCGGTGCTGAATCCGAACGCCAGCAGGATCGCCGCGGCAATCACCACGATCGGAACCCAGACGCTGTACAATCCCTCCGACACACCCGCAATGATCAACGTCGCCGGACCACTCTCGGCCTGCTTGGCGATTTCCTGGGTCGGAGCGTACTCGTCGCTGGTCGAGTACTCGGTCCACCAGCCGATCAACCAGCCGGCCAACAGGCCGACCGAGACCGCAACAAACAGGCCGATGTGACCAGGCAGCAGGATCATCACCAGCACGTACGCAGCAGCCGCCACGGCCACACTGCTGTAGTTGATGCCCTTACCCAATGCCTTCAACAGGTTCTTCTGACTCGTGTCCTCGTCTGTCTTCACCAGGTACACACCCCAGATCGAAAAGCCGATCCCCGCCGCCGCTAGCAACAGAGGCAACATCAGGGCCTTGAGTTGGAAGTCGATTCCGACTCCTTCGCCAATCCCGGCAAAGGCAGCAACGCCCAAGGCGGCACTCGCCAGGATCGACCCGCAGTACGACTCGTACAGGTCCGCACCCATGCCAGCCACATCGCCCACATTGTCGCCCACGTTGTCGGCAATCGTCGCCGGGTTCCGCGGATCATCCTCGGGGATCCCCGCCTCAACCTTGCCCACCAGGTCGGCACCCACGTCGGCCGCCTTGGTGAAAATGCCGCCGCCGACTCGAGCAAACAACGCCTGGGCACTCGCTCCCATACCGAAACACAGCATCGTCACCGTGATCTCGGCCAACGACATCTCGAAACCGATCACGTCCTGCAGGTACCACAGAGCACCAAACCACAGGCAAATGTCCAACAGGCCCAGACCCACAACCGTGAAACCCATCACCGCTCCACTGCGGAACGCGACCTGCAAACCTTCGTTCAGAGAATTTCGGGCGCCCTGAGTCGTTCGGGAGCTGGCCCAAGTGGCCGTCTTCATGCCGAACCAGCCAGCCAACCCACTGAAAAATCCACCGGTCAGGAAAGCAAACGGGACCAATGGGTGCTGAGCACCCAAGACGAACGATACGAACATCAACGCACCGCAGGCGATCACAAAAAAGATGCCCACCACCTTGTACTGCCGCTTCAAGTACGCGTCAGAACCGTCGCGGACCGCCTGAGCGATCTCGACCATCCGCTCGTTGCCTTCGTCCTGAGCCATCATCCAGACGTAGAACTTTCGAGCGAATACGAGTGCCACGATCGAACCACCGACCGACAGCAACCAGCAGATGAGCACCAATACCTTGGTGCTCTCACTGGGCTCCAAGCTGCCAGCAGACGAATCGGCAGACACTTCGACTGACGAATCTTCAGTGGCCGGTATGTCGGCATCTGCCGACGCTTCGACGTCCATCTCGGCAGCCGACGACGACTTCGAAGCGTCCGCTCCGCCGTCTTGAGCCAAGCCGCTGCCTGGAGACGCCCAAAGGAAGACTCCGACCAAGGCCAGAGAGAGTAGTACCAAGGCTCGAGGAGCCCAGCCGAGTGGCCTAGTCAGTTTCATCGCGTTAACCTATTCCCGCTTCGGTTCAGTCCCGGAAACCGGCGAGTGTAGCGCGACTCGAGCAACCTGTCAACGTGCCTACAGGCCACCGAAACGACGGTTGAAATCGAATTGCAGCGATGGCACCTTGTCCTTGAGGTGCCGGTTCCACAGACCAGAAAGTGGCAGGGCCTCGGCCACAGGCTTTTCGAGCAACTCGTCGATCTTCTTGATCAACAGCAAACCCCACAATGCCTCTTCAACTGTCAGGTCCTCGGTGATCAAATCCTCGTACCGGCCAAGGACTTCGTCGAGACGAGACAGGCCTTCGACTAGCATCGTCCGAGCCTTGATCAATTCGTTCTGCTTGAACAATTCCTCACCCTCGTACAGCTTCTGGTGAGCCTCGGCCGTCTCGGGTTCGGATTCCGAAAGCG
>CAVOEV010000406.1:0-2935 GCA_963694825.1 Planctomycetota bacterium | reverse complement strand
AGGCCGGTGGCGGACCGCTGATCGTCTATCGCAACCAATTCCCAGACGCCGGTTGGCTCACCGTCACTCTCCAGGGACAGGACAGCAACCGACAGGGAATCGGAGCCCGTGTCATCGCTCACCTCGGCAACCGGACCGTTCGCCGAGAACTCTACCCGGTCATCAACTTCCTCTCCCAGGCCCCGGCTCGAGTGACACTGGGACTGGGCGACGCGCGGACGATTTCTCGCCTGGAAATCCACTGGCCCTCGGGAAAACGGACCGAGCTCAAGGATGTCGAGATCAACCGCCACCTGGTGATCAGCGAGTGAGGCCGAAGAATCCTACTTCTTTTTTCTACGCTCCGCGTGCGTGTTGAAGAACTCGAAGATCGCCGGCAGGCCCTGGAACGCCGGGCTGATGTGGCCGCCGTCCTTGTACTCCACGTACTTGTGAGTCATCTCCAGCTCCTTCATCTTCTCGATCCACTTCCGAGTCGACGAGGCACGAACCAGCCGGTCCTTGGCTCCCTGTACGACGATCACCGGCGTGTCGCGGATCGCCGTCAGGCCACGAGGTGAACGGTAGATTGCCGGAGCGATCGGAGCCAGTGCCGCCCACCGACTTGGGTACTTCATCCCCAGGTGCAATGTACCGCCACCGCCCATCGAATGGCCCATCAGGTAGACCCGCTTCGGATTCACCCGGTACGCCTTCTCGGTCAGCTTCAACACGTTCATCACGTCCTGCTCACTCAACGCACCCAGGTTCATCGGCTTCCAGAACCTCGAACGCTGCCCCTGTACGCCATACCAACCGGTCGAGTTGTACCCCATCGGAGCCACGACGATGTAACCATGCTTCTCGGCCAGGCCGACCAGGCCGGGGTAGTTCAGGATCTGCTGCGGATTGCTGCCGAGCCCGTGCAGGGCCACGACCAGCGGAAACAACTTCTTGGCGTTCGGCTCCGACTCGTAACTCGACGGGACAAACAACCCGTACTCCATCTTCTTCCCCGCGTCCTTGAAGTCGTAGCTGAGCGTCTGGATACGGCGGGTGGGAGAGACCGGCTTGGGTTTCGACTTCTTCGCCGGCTTGTCAGCACCCATGAGAACAGGGAGCACTATGAGCAGCACGAGCAGTTTCAGGGTGAGCCTGTTCATGAAATCGCCTCCCGTGGTTGTCGCCCGGGATGGTATCAGATTCCCGTGACCGGATCCGAGAATCCCAACTCGTTGCGAATCCCACTCCACGGCACCAGGTAGTCCTCGATCGAAAGCCCATCGACGCCGACCACCGCCTGCCCGCTGGGCCCGTCCACCCCCGGACCCTCGGCCACCATCCGTGCCACCAGTTCGTGCTGCCATCTCGGGGTCAACGGCTCGATCACGTCCACTCGCCCAGCAGCAAAAGCTACTGCGGCAGCCAGCGACCACGCACCCCAGTTGCTGATCCCCGCCAACAGGTTCCAGTCGGTCGCGATCCGACAGGGGATCCGCACCGAGTGCTCTCCCGGCAACCGCGCCACCAGCTCCTCCCACGGCACCGCACCCATCCCGATCTCGTTCCCGCCGTCCCCGATACCGATCGTCACCGCGTCGGCAAAGTACTCGCCCAGGCTGTCAAACAACACCGATACGTCCGCCGTCCACTCGTCAATCACTCGACCACGCATGTTGTGACAACAGCCCCACGACTCGCAGGGCACTCGCTCAATAAAGTCGGATTCGGGACACTCGCCGTCACGCGGCTGGGCCCGCAGCGATTCGATCGAGTGGCTGGGTCCCACCCGCTCGATCGCCACCAGGTGATCCAGACCCGACCCGCCTCGCCGGGCCGACAGGAACTCATGACACCACCCCGCTGAGTCCTCCAGCGGAGCAACCCACAACTCGATCTCCTCCAAACCCGCTGCATCGGCCGTCGCCCGCATCGCGGCAGCACACGGCCGATCCGTCAGCAACATCACCTCCCGACCCAGGCCAATCAGGACCCGAGCCAAGGTCACCGCACCAGGCGGACCGTCTGTCTCGGCGGAAGGTGGATTCGCATGAGGAATCAGGAATCCGCTCAGGATCGCGACCGGCCCCGGCTTCGACAACAAACTCGAAACCGCTCCAGCAAGATCGCCAGCGCACAAGACCCCACGCACCGATTCGGCAGACATCAACCCCCGGCCGGCCGGATCGCGCCGGACCAAACACTCGAGACGCCCAAACAACTCGTTTCGATCAACCAGCCCCATTACCCAACCCCACGTCCCGCCCGACTTGCGATCCCCGCTTCACACAACAAGAATACTCGCTCACATCTCATTTCCTATCCCCCCAACCCCTCGTCTCTAATTCCTCGACCCATTCACGCCACACATCAAAACATTCCTAGCCCTGAGAAGATCTCGCTCGAGAGATTCTTGGTTTCGGGAATCGCCTTTGTGGAGTGTCAGGCGAGGTTGTCGAGTCTGGATAGACGTGCCAGAATCCTTGAAGAGTGCCGTAAAGTGTCCGCTTGGTGCGGGCTGCCACGCGATGCCGAGTAGCCAGTGGCCCGACGCGGGCCCAGTGCTGCTCACGGAAGCTGATGATGGCTGACGAACGACCTTCAATCGACGACATCCTGGCCATGGCCCGGTCTCAGGACGGTGGCTCAGGCACGCCGGATCCGGCCGACGAAGCGGCTGCGCCAACTGGAAAAACCGGCGACGACACGGCCCAGGACACCGCCACCGAACCCGTGGCGGACGACCCCCCAACCACTCCAGCCGATCCCCCCAAAACACCCAAAGCAACACCCTCGAGCACCGCCGACATCCTCGCCGTGGCACGAGGACAGGACAACGACGCAGCAGCTGAAACCAAGCCGGCCGACGAAAAACCGGCCAAAGCCGCCGCCAAACCCGCGGGTGTCTCAGACATCCTCGCGATGGCAAGAGCCCAGGATACCAACACGGCGGATG
>CAVOEV010000405.1:0-2949 GCA_963694825.1 Planctomycetota bacterium | reverse complement strand
GCTTCGCCGATGCGACCGGCTTCTTAGGATGAGCCGCCCGGTAGGCGGTCACGCCCCGAGTCATTTTCGGCAGATAGCTCGCCAACCCCTGGTAACCCTCGGTTCGAACCAACTGCTTGCCGCCTGGAGTCACCAGCAGATCGGTCGGAAGTAGCCGGACCCGGTAGCGAGACGTCACACGCCTAGCTCGGTCCGTATCGACCTTGACCGCCACCACACTGCCACCCAACTGGCTGGCCAGCGACCTGGTGGTCAACACGTCACGTTCCATCTGACGGCACGGACCACACCAACTGGCATGAAAATGCACCAGCAATGGCACGCCGAGTCGTTGGGCTTCGGCCCGAGCCTTGTCGAAATCCGTGTGCCACACCAACACGCGTTTGCCAACCACGCGAGAACTGCCGTCGGCGGCTGTCGCCACATCGGCCGACCACATCGTTCCAAGTAACGCCAGGACACCAGCCAACTGACAAAACGGACTCGCTGTCGACGTCGATCGTATCATCGAATTCTCCTGGCCCACCAGCCGGACGGACGCTTCAAACCTGGACTCGCGCCCGCCATCAACAGACACCTCGCCGCTTATCGGCGACCCAGCCGTCGCTAGGTGCCCGGAATGTCTAGCTTCCCGCGACAAGTCGCAGCCTGGGCCGTTTTCAGAACGGACACGACGGACACGACGGACAGGATGATCACGGCGTCACTGGCGAGACCGACGGACATGCCGGATCTCGGGGTCCTGACGACTGCACTACCAGTGCAGCACGCCTGGCGACGGGTCCTCAGGATCAGGAAACACCGTCTCGCCCAAGTCACCACCCATCACCTCACCAGCCACGCCGACACCGCCCACCCCCGCCGCCCCGCCAAACGAACCGGCAGAGCGATGGCCGTAGAGAACAGCGGCCGGATCCGAGACTAACGGCATCCGGCCTTCGACAATCCCCGCAGCGATCAGGAAATTCCACAACAACCGGTGGCCCGAGTCCGTCAAAACACTCTCGGGATGAAACTGCACGCCGAACGCAACGTGCACACGGTGCTCGATCGCCATCACCAGACCCGACTCGGTTCGAGCCGTCACCCGCCACGCATCATCCAGCGTCTCGGGATCGACAATCAACGAGTGATACCGGGTGGCCGTCAACGGCGTCTGAAGCCCACCAAACAGGCCCTCGCCGTCCGAACCGCCCGAATCGTGCTCGATCCGAGACACCTGGCCGTGGACCGGACGAGGTGCCCGGATGATCCGGGCTCCGGTGGCCGCACCCAACACCTGGTGGCCCAGGCAAACTCCCAACAACGGCACACGACCCAGCACCGCCTTGACCAACTCGACCGAAATCCCAGCCTCGGATGGTCCGCACGGACCCGGTGAAATGACGATCGCTCTGGGCCGGCGCCCGGCCGACTGACCGGCCAATCGACCGGCCAACTGCTCGACCGTCACCGCGTCGTTGCGAATCACCTCGGCCTCGATGCCCAATTCCTCGAAATATCTCGCGAGGTTGTAGACAAAGCTGTCGTGGTTATCGATCAACAGGACCATCGCCATCCTCGTATCCCAGAGCCCACAACATTCCCGCCGCCTTGTCCATCGTCTCGTTGTATTCGGACACCGGATCCGAATCCGCCACGATACCGCCACCGACGCTGCACTGCACCCAACCGCGACGGACAACAAATGTGCGGATCAAAATACTGCTGTCCATCGAACCGTCACACCCGACATAAAATAGGCTGCCACAGTACGGACCGCGAACCGTCGGCTCGATCTCCGCAATCAACTCCATTGCACGCAGCTTCGGTGCTCCGGTGATCGACCCGCCAGGAAACACAGCTTCCAGCAAATCCCACGCCGTCAGTCCCTCGCGCAACCGACCTCGCACCTCAGACACCAAGTGCAAAACCGTCTCATAAACCTCAACACCACACAACAACGGCACCGTCACCGTACCGGGTCGACACACCCGAGACAGGTCGTTCCGCAACAGGTCGACGATCATCACATTCTCAGCCTGGTCCTTCTCACTCTCGGTCAACTCGCCCTGAACCAGTACATCCACGTCGGGATCGCGTGGCCGGCGACGAGTGCCCTTGATCGGTCGCGTCTCGACCTCACCGTCCCGCAACGAAACAAATCGCTCGGGCGATGCACTCACAATCTGCCAGTCGTCGTGAGACATGTACGCCGCAAATGGGGCCGGATTCAATCGCCTCAATCGCGTGTAAAGCTCGAGTGCGGGGACGGGTTGAATAGCGATGAGTCGCTGCGACAGGTTGGCCTGAAAAATTTCGCCGGCATGGATCGACTCGATCAACCGACCAACCGACTCCAAATATGATTCTCGAGAAAAATCGCTGTAAAGACCGTCATGACCTGCGACCGGCCACGATGGAGACAGGTCGCTCCGCTCGAACACAGTCGACGACACGACTCCGGCAGCCGACTCGGACTGGCCGACAACCGACAACCGAGCCACCCACTCGGCTGCTCGTCGCTTGGCCCGCTGCCAACGACGCTCCGGATCCGTCTCGGGAAACCCCTGCGAAATGACCCAGGCGCGACCCAACACGTGATCCCAGGCCACCACAGCGTCGTACAAACCCGCTGCCAATGCCGGCAAGGCAAACTCGTCCTCAGACGATCGTGGAGTGGCTTCCCACGCCGCTCCCAACTCGTAACCCAATACCCCCATCACACCGCCCTGGAACGGTGGAAGACCAGGCACCGGCCGAGCCTCCCATTCCCTCTGCAGAACTCGCAGCCTCGCGAATGGATCAACACCAAACTCGGCACACTCGTGAGTCACAAACTCCACCGGATCGGCGACCAGAAACGAGTAGCGACTGACCTCCTCCCGGTCGATCCGACTCTCCAACAACACCACGTCGTCCAACTCGGTAAACGCGTTCAACGACACCATCACGTCCGGTACCGGGTCC
>CAVOEV010000404.1:0-3010 GCA_963694825.1 Planctomycetota bacterium | reverse complement strand
GTACTGCACTTCTTCACCGGAACGCATAGCGACTACCACCGACCTGGTGACGATTGGCCCAAACTGAACTTCGCCGGCATGGAATCGATCGTCGAGATGCTCGAAGAGATCATCGTCGAGACTGCGATGAATCCGAAACGGCCCAAGTACGTCGCCCTGGCCAGCCGAGCTCAGGTCAACCGCACGGGAAGCCGACCCTACTTCGGCAGCATTCCCGACTTCGGCACCGATGGGCCGAAAGGGTATCCAATTTCCGGAGTCGCACCCGGAAGCCCGGCTCAGAAGGGAGGCCTCAAGGGTGGCGACCTGATCGTCAAAATTGGGGCGACCAAGATTGGAGGACTCGACGACTTCGACCTGGCTCTCAGAAAGTTCCAGGGCGGAGACGTGGTGACTGTGACCGTCGTCCGTGACGGCAAACCCAAGACGCTCAAGGTCACACTCGCCAAGCCACGCTGATCCACAACGCGAGACGACCACGCGGCGGCACGATCAGGGACGCATGTAGACGATCGACACGCTGGTCGTCAGGTCCATCGGCAATCGATTGTTCGCCGATTCGAGGGTCGAGTTGTAGTCGAGCAGGTAGCCCAGCTTCAGACTCCAACGAGCCTCATCGTCCAACGGCACCAGTACCGACGTGTTCGTGCGAAAACGGAAGACGTCCAATGCGATGATGCTCGGACGTATCGTTGTCTTCGACTCCAATCGAGTCCGCTCGAACAACGGCCAGTCGATTTCGAACTCGGCCGAAAAATCCTCCGTCATACCGTGACCACCCGAATCGCTGTAGACTTCCAATGTCAAACCCGGACCCAGCCGCATCAACAGGTGACGGTCCTTCTCGTCGACAAACTTGTATCCAACCCCAACCGATCCCGAACCGCGGTAGTCGATCCCCTGGAACTCGTTGTACTCGTGCTTACTGTTGATGTAGTACAACCAACCGGCCGGCTGGCTACGGTCGATCGTGCTCTCCAAAAACCAGCGATTGGTATTCCTGAGCCCGTTGACCTGGCCGAAACGGCCACCCCAATCGATTCGGTGCAGAGAATTCTTACGCTCATCCTCACGCAAGATCGCACCCGCCAACCTCACAAAATCCTCGTCCGTGTTTCCACGCAAGACCCGAGCTCCAATTTCGACTCGCTTGGTCCACGCACGAGCCACCCGGCTGGCTCGGGCGACCAGCGAATGCCAACCAGTCACCGGTACGATGGCCCCGGATCCGCCGGTGACAGGATGCGATCGCGACTCGACCGGCACCGATCCAGCCAACTCGCCGATCGCTTCGTCAAGAACCGGGCGCCAGGACGAATTGGTCTCCGAGACTGCCTCAACACCAGCCTCCACATCGGCGTCGCTCGTGGTCGCATCGGCGGCTCCGCACACCGGAACCACCCACAGGCAAACCGTCAACGCACAGGTGCTCGGAATGTAACTGCGACTTGGCATGCGGTTCGTGAAACGAAAGTCGCAGGAAGTGGAACGCGACGGCTAGCGCGGCGGGATTCTAGTCGGGGTCCGATACGAGGTAAAGACGAGCCGGAGATCGAAGGACCGACCTGCAAAGCTGGGTTGCCGAGTCTCTGATCAGCCGACACAATGACGGGGATCAACAACCGCCCCACGGTTGATACTCCCCGTAGCAAGCAGATCACACTCAACGGATTGCAGACATGGCCAAACAGGGTGCGCGTAAGAAACTGCCCAAGGAAGTGGCAATCATCAACGCCGACAACTGCACTGGTTGTGAGGCGTGTCTGGAAGTCTGCCCGGTCGACTGCATCTACAAGGTCCCCGGATCGACGATCTCGGTCCTGCAGACCTGGTGCGAAATCGATGTCGAACGCTGTGTGGGCTGCGAAGTCTGCGTCCACATCCCGACCAAGAAGTCCGACCCATACGAATTGCTGGTCTGCCCGTGGGATGCGATAGAGATGATCAAGACCGCCGACGTCGCTCACGCCGTCGCCGAAAAAGGCGGACCCGACGACTACCTCCGAGAAAACTGGGAACGCGTGGTTGAGCCGGCTATTCGTATGGCCGAACTCGCCATCGCCAACTCGTAGGTCCAACCGATGGGCAACGCCTTTCGTGTGCTGATCACCGACCGAGCCTGGCCCGACTGCCAGATCGAACAGCAGATCCTCGCTGAAGTCGGTGCGACAGTCGTCGAAGCGGACTCGACCGACGAATCGACTCTGGTCAAATTGGCCGCCGATGCCGATGCCATCGCCGCTTGCTGGGCTCAAATCACTCCGGCGGTCATCGCCGCGGCCGATCGCTGCCGCATCGTCGCACGGTTTGGCATCGGACTCGACAATATCCCAATCGACGCCTGCAGCCAACGAGGCATTCCGGTCACCCATGTGCCCGATTACTGCATCTCCGAAGTCGCCGACCACACCATAGCACTCATGCTCGCCGCACTACGCAATATCGCCGTCCACCACCACCACACCAAGCTTGGGCAATACGACCTCGCAGCCACGCCGCCGCCCAGACGACTCGACACACTGCAACTGGGACTCGTCGGACTCGGTCGCATCGCCCAGGCCGTTGTGCCACGGGCCCGGGCCATGGGTCTGCACGTCGTCGCCAGCACACCCTCAGGCAACGATCACCGGACCGATTGCCCCATGCTCTCGATCGAAGACCTGCTGAGATCCTCAGACGTCGTCTCGCTTCACTGCCCACTCTCAAACACCACTCAACACCTCATCAACCCAATGACCATCGACTGGATGCCCGTTCATGCCATCCTGATCAATACCTCACGAGGCGGCCTGATCGATCACCACGCCGTTTGGCAGGCTCTCGAAAACAATCGGCTCGGTGGCCTGGCAATCGATGTCTTTGACCCCGAACCCCCAGAACTCGATCAACCCCTGTTCGCACACCAGAAAGTCATCGCCACACCGCACGCCGCCTTCCTGTCACGCGAATCCGTCAAAGAACTCCGAACACGCACCGCACAGCAAATCGCCGATGTGCTCGACGGCAGACT
>CAVOEV010000403.1:0-3035 GCA_963694825.1 Planctomycetota bacterium | reverse complement strand
AGCCAGCCTACCGTTACTGTCCACTCAAAGCCCGGGCACCGACAGCTCAGAACAACTCGTCGACCACCGACCCGCGTGGCAGCATCGACATCGACCGCCCCTGGGCAATGAACTCGGCCTTGGGGTCCAAGCCCAGGGCGTGGTAGATGGTCGCAACGAAGTCGGCCACATCGACGGGGCGATCAGACGGCACGGCACCGAACTTGTCGCTGGCTCCGATCACTCGACCGGTCTGGATACCACCGCCACCGAGAGTCACGCTGAAGCAGCGCCCCCAGTGATCGCGACCGGGGCCTCGCTTGTTCGTGTTGATCTTGGGCGTGCGGCCGAACTCGCCGGCGGTGATCACCAGTGTCGACTCCAGCAGTCCCCGGTCATCCAGGTCAGCCAGCAGTGCCGAGTAGCTGTTGTCAAAGACGGGGAGTTGGCGTTCGAGGTGGGGGAAGATCCCCCAGTGGTGATCCCAGGCATAGATCCCCGTCTCGACGTATCCCTTGATCGTGACAAACCGCACACCCGCTTCGACCAGTCGTCGAGCCAACAGCAGTCCCTGCCCGACGCGGTTACGACCGTAGGCATCTCGGAGGTGGGCCGGTTCCCGGGACAGGTCAAACGCATCCTTCGCCCGACGCGACGTCGCGAGGCTAAGTGCTCGCTGGGTGAACGCATCCTGTGTCTTGGCGAATTCCAGCTGTCGCTCGCGCCCGGCCTGGTAGCGATCCAAGGACTCCAGAAGACTCCTGCGACCGGTCAGCCGGCTGACATCCACGTCGGCGGCGGTGTCGAAGGCCTGCACGGCAAAATCGTGGTCGTTCGGATCCTGCTTGATCTGGAACGGGTTGTAGGCCTGGCCCAGGAAGCCGCCGAAGCCGGGTGCGGTGTAGGCCGGGTGCTTCATCTGGCCCATATGCACAAACGGCGGCACCGGCGCCCGCTGCGGCTGCTGCATGCTCAGGACCGCACCGATCCCCGGTGCCTGCAGGTTCTTGTCGAGCGGGCTCCCGCACATGATGTGCACATCGCCCTCACCGTGCTTGGAGGTGTAGGACTGCATCGAGCGGATCAGCGAGAACTTGTCGGCACAGCCTCGCAGACGGGGCAGCCGGTCGCTGAGTTGCAGACCGGGCAGGCTTGTCGATGCCGGTGAATACAGGCCGCGGACTTCCTCGGACATGTCCGGCTTCATGTCGAACATGTCGATGTGGCTGGCTCCGCCCTGCAGGAACATGAAGATCACGTTGATCTGGGTGCCCGAGTTGCCGGCTGCATCGTTGGCCAGGACGTCCGAAAGTGAAAGGCCCAGCGGGGAAATCGCAGCCAGCGACAGACCTCCCAACTCGAAGAACTCGCGACGATCCGGTCCCTGCCACGTCATGTCCGCACCAATCGACCCAAGAGAATCCAACCGCGGTCCCGACAGTCTATCGGTTCAAACAATCCGGGACCATAGCCGGAAAACGTGCCCGCGACGATCAACCACTCGACGACACTGCTCCAGTCCAGTAACACCCTCACAATCGCCCGGTCTCCCCGACCCAACCGTAACTACACCTCGGGCAATTCGTGCCAGGCAAAGCGGTGAATCCGAATCGGGCGGACCTCCAAGCGATCACCTTGAGTCGAGCCGCTTGATCTCGATGTTGCGGAACATCACCGGATCATTGTGGCCGGCAAACCCGAAGTGGCCCTTGGCAAGATCCTTACCTGGGTGTGCCTTGACAGTCTTCGCATCGGTGACCGTGCTGAGATCGGTGTCCAGGATGATCGACCCGTTAAGCTCGACCTGGATCGTCGAACCCTTGACGGTGACTTCCTGGTAATTCCACTCCCCGGCAGCCCGCAGGTAACCCTGGGCGGCCGCGACCATCCCGTACGCCGAACCGTGGTACTGGTAGGGTGCCAGCTTGCCCGGGTAACCGGTGTCGAGAACCTGCAGCTCGCACATTCCCACGTAAGCCGGGTTGCCCTG
Source organism: Planctomycetota bacterium (assembly GCA_963694825.1). Lineage (GTDB taxonomy): Bacteria > Planctomycetota > Planctomycetia > Planctomycetales > Planctomycetaceae > UBA8437. Next base: position 1,066 of record CAVOEV010000403.1, on the reverse strand, counting down.
GCCCGGGTAACGAATCGCCAGCCCGTTGTTGCCGGCCTTGGGCAACTTGATCTCAAGTCGCACCACGAAATCACCGTACTGGTCCTTGGTGAAGAGGTTACCACCCTTGCCCTTCTTGCACCGAATGGCCCCGTCGACGACCTCGTAGTTGTCGATCGCGCCGGCCCAACCATCGAGAGTCTTGCCGTTGAAAACCGACTTGAAACCGCCTTCGGACTTCTTCCGGAGAATCTTGTTGGATTCCTCGGTGCCGATTTCCCGGACATAGATGTTCCGCCAACTGATCTCGCCACCATGTGTCTGCAGTTGAATCGGACCGTGGTGGAACAGCGGCCGCTTGCGATCAAAGTAGTTTTCCAGGGTGGCGTGGTCGACGACCAGTTTATTATTGAGCCACACCGAGGTGCGTGCTCCGACCTGGCGGATTCGGAAACTGTTCCACTTCCCCAGCTTATTGTCGGCCAGGACCAGCGGGTCCTTCCCCTTGGCCCCCTTGCTGTTGTTCCACAGACCGCCTGAACCCTTGTCGGCACCGATCCCGAACTTGCTCGGATCGGTGAAGTCCCAAATCTGCACCTGGGGAGCACCCTTCAGGTAAATGCCGCTGTCTGCCTTGGGAACCGTCTTGTAGTCGATCAACAACTCGTAGTCGGAAAACTCTCGCTCGGTGGTCAGGTACAAACCATGACCATCATTGACCACCGCGTCACCTTCGACTTTCCAGTGCTTGGCAATGTCCAGACGACTCGTGTCCTTGTACGTCTTCTGCTCCGCAGCACTCATCTTCTGAAGCTGCTCCGGATTCCTGGTGCTCCAGCCATACCAGTTCGACAGGTCCTTGCCGTTGAGCAGGGATGTGAATCCCTTGGGAGCCTTGATCTCCCCAGACACCTCGGCCGAAGGCAACAGCAGAGTCACGATGACAGCAAAAGTCACTACAAAACGGTTGGCCACGGCCTCGTCTCCTTGGAATCTGTTTTACTCGATCGGCGAATCACCAGAACCTCAAGGGCATATAATGACAACTCGCGACCGGTCGAAACAAGGGACAGAGCGTTTCCATACA
>CAVOEV010000402.1:0-3043 GCA_963694825.1 Planctomycetota bacterium | reverse complement strand
CCTCGAGAATGATCTCCTCCGCCGCACACTCCGACAACAACTCACGCGACAACGTCATGTTCTCTTCGAGCGACAACTCCGAAGCGTCAAGCATGTGCGAACCGAACAGGTTGCCCTGCCCGGCCGCTCGACGCTGCGCCGTCGCGGCGATCAGAGGTCGCAGAAACGAATCGACCTTGCCCGGCTGACAATGGTCAGTGTGCAAGGCCACCAAAATGTCGTGACGCTCGGCAAGCCGATGAGTTGCCTCGGCCAATACGATCGCACCGTGCACGTTGTCGGCGACATTCAGACCCGAAGCAAATCCGCCGGCACCCAGTGACATCTGGATGATGCCGTCAGATCGCTTGTCCGAAAATGCCTTCAACGCCGCGTTGATCGTGACCAGAGACGTGACGTTGATCGCCGGGTAGGCGTAATCGCCCGCTTGGGCGGCATCGATCATCGCGCCATACTGTGCGGGAGTAGCAACCGGCATCAAAATCCATCCGTTGTCTGGGGTCGAGAACTCGAGCAGACACGGCCAAGGTGGCGGCGTCACCTGAGACGTCTTCAGCGACCGAGTCGACCCGTTGGCAAGACGCTGGACCCGGCTCGTTCAACGCCGAACTCGACTGTAGGCGATCCCAGCTGGCGTGCCAACCCGCCCGAAAGGACCTCGATCTGAAGGTCGTCGACACGCAACTCGCCCAAACCTTCCAAGGCCACTCGCAATCGGACATCTCCACCACGCTCCGCTCGACGTAACAACTCGAAACGACGCCAACCACCCGTTCGACGACAATGCAGTCGAGCAGCCGGGCCGCCAAGAGTGTCCTCGAGCACACCACCGTCCAGAGAACCTGGACGAGCCGAAACCAGACGGATCCGACCGGTGATCCGGACCAACTCGCCAGCCGAAACAGACACCGATGGCGAATCCACGATCACCGTGTACTGAGGCAACCGAGTCGGCACAGACGCTCGCAAATCCGATACCGCCAACAGCCTCAGACAACTCCCCCTCTCGCCATCACGGCCACGACTGCCTCGGTACACCTCAGCCGCCATTGTCATCCCTGAAATCGCCGCTCGCTGACTGCTCCAACCAGCACGAATCATCCCCTCCAAGTCCTCGAAATCACCACCCAACAGCCTCGGCCGAAACCCCGATCCCGATCCGACAACCGCAGCGGCCAGTTCCCAGTGCTCGGGTAGAGTCTGGAAACAACGCGATGAGGTGCTGGCGACCGGAGTCGCTGATTCGCGAACCGCGTGCTCCCAATGAGCACGCTGGAGAATTCTTAGAGTCTGCAATGTGGCGTCACTGTACAGACGCGAAACGTTCGACTCGCCTCGACCCAACAACGCCGCTGCCCGAGACAGGAAACTGGCGGCTCGAGTCATCAGCTGAGATGCGTCCGGCTGAGCATGACCCAACTCGATCAAACTACGGTCCACCTCGCGGACTCGGTCGAACCGCGCCTGAGCCAACTGCAAGACCATCCGGGCGGCTCGAGATGATCTGCGGGCGATCTGGAGCCTGAGTTGCGAGACGACTCGGGGGTCGGAAGTGAGAACGATGTTGGACCGACGGTCGAAACGTCCAATCTCCAACACCACGCCACCCGCCACACGACGTGTCGCCACACTCCGCAATCCCGTCGTCGTCACCTCCCACGCCGTCGCCGTCTCGTCTCCACCAGGCACCACTACCGACACATCGGCCAGAGCCATCTGGCCGGGCACGAACTGATCGTTGTCGCCCATCCAGGTCGTTAGCAACAGCTGACCGTAGTCGGTGCCGAACAATACCGCCTGCACCCGCCTGTCGATTCTCGCGGCAACCGTCGCAGTCGCCAGGGCCGGATGGGTCGCCACAACCCGCCGACGACGTCGCACTCGGTCACCCTCAGACTCGGACCGCTTTCCGCTCGTGCCATCCGATCCACCGTCCGACCTGCTCGCCAACCCCGCACCAGAACCGGACAGACCCGCCGATTCGTCGCGGCGGCCGACAATGACCGGCAAACGACCGATCCGCGTCGAAGTCGCCAGGAACGATTCGAGCAGGTCCAACTCGAGATTGACCAGGCCGAGCATCAACAGACGTTCGGCCGCCGCCGGAGCGTCCGAATCCAATCGACCACTGGTGCGAAAACCCACGCCGCGGTAACCGGCAGACAACGCCGATCGGACCTGCAACTCGATCTGCTCGGGCTCGATCACCACCGAGTCCGAATCGACCTGCACCCAACTGAATGCCAGTGATCCCGGCCGACCCCGACTCCGACGCTCCTCGAGCCACTGCTGGTGTAACTTCAACGGCAATCCCGTCCCAATCACCTCGCGACTGATCAACGGCAACAGCCGCTGACGTGACACCATGTGCTCCATCCCCATCACGTCCGCTAAGATGGGACGCCGCATCCTGCGGTCAGCAACACGCAATTGACCAACCCAGTGCATCAAGGACTCCCAACCACCGCGGTTGTCGTCGACCGGATCCAGATGACTCGAAACCGTCGACGACGGATCGAGATACCAGCACAGGATCCCGTCCGCTTCGACTCCGATCGGAACCAATCCCAATCTCCCCGGCCCTGCCACCACACCGTCGACCGTCGGTGGACGTGGCGGAACCGCCATCGCCCAAAGACCCGCAGTACGCAAGCGGTCGATCAGAGCACGGTCCCGGTAGTCGGATACATGCACCAGGTTGACTCCACTCGATCTCAGCACCTCCAATGACTCACCACGGTGGACCACCACCCGAGGCAAAAACGGGAGATCGTTGACTTGGAAACGGTCCAGATGGACTTCGCCCGGTGAACCACGACGACCAGCCGATTCGAGATCGGCCGAAAATAACTCCGGTACCACGCCCGGACGAGGAGCGACAATCGGACCCACTCGCAAATCGTCCACCAACCACTCGGTCGGTCCCGGGTCCGGATCCAGACTTAACACCACCCGGTCAATGTACGCGTCACGTCCCTCCAAACTCGGACGCTTCAATCGAGCCCGCAACAAAACCAACCGCTCGCGAAGCCGAGCCCCGAAA
>CAVOEV010000401.1:0-3059 GCA_963694825.1 Planctomycetota bacterium | reverse complement strand
GACGGCCTTCTTGAGTTCCCCGGCCTCGACCCTCGAATCACCCGCCTCGACCAGCTTCTTCGCCGCCCGATCCTCGACCAGAGATCCTCTCGGTCGCTTCGCCTTCGCAGAACTCGCCGTCGGCGAGCCGTCCTGCGAAGTGGCTTCGCCGACACTCAACACCACCAGAACACTCAACGACAACACTATGGCCAGCAGACGGCGCATGACGAGATTCCCTGCGAAAACGGAAGCGTACAGCACGAGTGGTTCTGCCGAAGAAACCACACCGGCCGAACACCATTCTCACACCTGCGACACCCATATACAAACCCAAAGGCAAATGTTGATGGGTCCGCTGATCCAAACCGCAGCCGAGGCGAGCAGGGTGGGCAGGCTTGGAGGTCCCCAGCGCCTAGCCGAACAGTTCAATTACCGGCTTGCCGTTGTCGACGAGTTTCATGGGCCGTCCCAACGGCGTCTGCACCTCGCGGTTGGGGTCGATCCCCAGTGCGTGGCAGAAGCTGGCGTGCATGTCGGCCACCGGCACCGGTCGCTTGTCCGGCTCCATGCCGTCCTTGTCCGACGTCCCAACCACCGTACCGCCCTTGATGCCGCCACCGGCGATGAAGCCGCTGAACACGTTAGGCCAGTGGTCTCGACCCGCGTTCGGGTTGATCCGCGGAGTCCTGCCAAATTCACTCAGCATGATCACCATCGTCTTTTTCAGCATCCCGGTCTCGGCCAAGTCCTCGATCAGACTCGCCAACGCCGGGTCCATCACGTCTCCGTGATTCCTTAGAGCCGGGAAGTTGTTGCTGTGAGTGTCGAAGCCACCGCGGTTGATCTGGACAAACCGCACACCGGTTTCCACCAGCCGCTTGGCCAGCAACGCCCCGCGACCAAACGCTGTGTCGCCGTAACGATCGATCGTCGTGGTGGGAACCTTGTCGAGTTCAAAGGCCTTCAAGGCCGGGCTCCGCATTAGCTTGACCGCTTCCTTGACCGCCGTCTGATTGCTGGCCAGCTTCTTGTCGCCGCTACCCGAATTGAAACGGCCGTTGAACCGGGCCAGAACATCCAGCCGCTTGTTGCCTCGGATCTGGCCAATCCCCTCGGGAAACGCCAGGTACGGATCCCGGTCGCCGGGACTGGACACGAAGTACGCTTCGCACTTCTGCCCCAGGTAGTAGGCTCGAGGAGCCCGGCCGGAAATCGAGATGTAACCGGGCAAGTCGCCCATCCGGTTCCGCTCGTGAACCACGACCGAACCGAAACCCGGATGACGAATGTTGGCCGTCTGACGGTAGCTGGTCTGGAGATTGTAGGTGGCCTGTCCATGAGCCCCCTGGGTGCCGGCGATCGATCGGACCAATGCACAATGGTGCATCTGCTTGGCCAGTTGAGGAAAGATCTCGGAGATCTGCACGCCCTGAGCCGACGTCTCGATCGGCTGGAACTCGCCCTGGGTCGGCCGGCCGGGCTTGGGATCCCAGGTGTCCAGATGAGTCATCCCGCCACCGTTCCAGAACAGGATCACGTGCTCGGCCGTCGCGGCATGGCTGGTGCCCTGAGCAGCAAGCAACTCGGGTACACTCATCCCCAGTATCGACGCCCCGGTCGCCGCCGAAGCCGCCAGCATGCGGCGGCGAGACAATTTGTAGTCGGTGCAGGATCGTGTCTTGGAGGGCATCGGACGCTCCGTCATATAGTGGAGATGTGTGTGGATGTGTAAGTGAACTAATATTGGCAGCGTGCCTGATTTAGTCTCAGGGCAGGAAGCGGAATTCGTTCGAGTTGAGCATGACCCAGCGGAGATCGGCCATGCCAGCCAATGACGATTCGCTAACACTGATCATCTCGCGAGCCTCGGCGATCTCGGCCAACAAAGGGCTCCGCGTGAAGATCTCGCGGTAAGCCAACCGGATCGCCCGGTCGATGTCGGGCTTCGAGCCGACGAGCAGTTTGTGAATCGGTTCGAGTTCACCGACTCGCGCGGCTTCGTGAGTGAGTCGTCCGTTGAGTAGCATCAGGGCCTGTCGCATCGACGGGGTGTGATCGCGTTTTTCGTCCAGAGTCACACGGCTAGGCTGCCCGAAGATCCTCAGGAAGTGCTCGGGAGCCGCCGGAGACGCCATTCGCATCGAGGTGTTGAAACGAGGATTGTCGTCGAAGACGCTGCGGATGAATCGGTCGAAATACTCGACGTTGGGCTGACGAGCCGAAGCGTCTTCCTGCATCCGCATCGCCTCGATCTCCTCCTTCGACATCACCGTCATCCGATCGATCTGCACCTCCTGCTTCGATTCGCTCAGCAGAGCTTCAAAATCGAGTTCGATGGCCTGCTCGACGTCGTACGGCGATGGCACTCCCGGCTTCTTCATCGCCGGCTTCTTCATCGCCTTGCCACCGGTCGAGTCGGACAGAAGCTGGGTTTCGAGAGCTGGCGAGCCGTCGGGATTGGCCAGCGGCTTGGCCACTCGCGAACGCGTCCAGGCAATCTTCAGGTTCTTGCCCTTCTCGTGCTTCACCTCAAACAGGTGCCCGGCAGTGACCACACTGTCGTAAAGCACCTCGCCCAGCATGCGTCTCATCGGAGCCGCCAGGAAGGCGGCTTCGAGCTCGATCCGGACCGGTCCAGTGACTCCGACCGCGTGCTGACGCCGGTACGGTTCACTCGAAACGATCGTGCGAACCAGACCCTTCAACTCGTACCCGCCAGCAATGAACTCGTCGGCCAGGAAATCCATGGTCCGAGGATGACTGGCGGGGTTTTCTTTCGAGAAATTGTCGAGAGGCTCGACGAATCCTCGCCCCAGCAATTCGCCCCAGACGCGGTTGACAAAACTCTGTGCAAACAGCCGATTGCGGGGGTTGGTCACCAAGGCTGCCAGATCGCTTCGCAACTTGCTGGCCCGGTAGCGGGCCTGGGCAATCTTCAGATCCCTGGCGTCTCGCTTCGCCTCCTCCGCCACTCCCAACGTGTCCGCCTTGCGACTCGATCCAACTCGATCCGCCTTATTGCCCGCCGCAGCCAACAACGCTTCCAGACCCGCGTCACCCGACTCGGCTCCCTTCGA
>CAVOEV010000400.1:0-3069 GCA_963694825.1 Planctomycetota bacterium | reverse complement strand
TCAGTGCCGCCGCATGCAGGTCGGTGCCGGGGAACCCGATTTCTGTGCCGGTGCTGATGAAGTCGACCTTGGCGTAGAGGTTCTTGTACTTCGAGAGCCTGAGCACCTCGGCGAGCGATCGCTCGTAAAGCGGTCCGGGCTTGATATCCATGCAATGACAGAAGGCGACCGTCAGTTTCGGAAACTCCCGCAACAGCTTCTCGGCCGACGGCACCAGGTCCGGGTGCATCAGGAAGATGTCGACCGTCGCCCCCAGCTTCTCACACGTCTTCCACAGTTCCCGCACACCGTCATGATCAAACGTCCGCCGCTTGTTCCCCGCGGTGCTCCTGAGGGTCCGCACACCACACTGCTTGACGTGCTGTTGGAGCAAGCCGGGGCTGTGGGGGTCGTCGGGGTCGAGCGTACAGACGCCGGAGACCCAGTCGGGGTGTGCCCTGGTGGCGTCGCAGAGGTAACGGTTGTCGTAGCCATAGAACGAGACGGTCTGGACGGCCCGGACGGCCGAGACGCCCTGGGCCCGACTGACCTGGCGGAGGTCGTTGATCGAGCCCTTGCCGCCGGGGACTCGCAGCGGCTTGGCCACCGGTGGGTACGTCTTCTCGTCGGGCGAGTAGATGTGGGCGTGGCAGTCGATGATCTGCATGGGAGATCCCGGCGGGGACAGGTTCGGGATGTGTCGTATAACGGCTCATGATAAGTCGTCGCTGGCTCGCCAACCACGTGGTACGGCTGCAACAATCTGCGGTTTGCCGTTTGTGATGGGACCGCCGCGTGTCGACTGAACGACTCTACGATCGAAATTTCAGTCTTGCCTGCCTGAGCCAGTTGGGGTTTTCGCTGGTCAACATGGCGATCCTGGCACACTACCCGCGCTGGATCGCTCATCACGGGGGCGAGGTTGATGCGGTGGGCTGGATCACCGGCACCGCCTCGATCACCGGTCTGCTGCTGCGACCGTGGATCGGGCAATGGGTCGATCGATTCGGGGCCCGCATGATCTGGCTGACCGGTTACGTGATCTTCGCCATCGGTTCAGTCTCGAATCTCTGGATCCACGACCTCGGCTCCGGCATCTACCTCTGCCGCGCCCTGCTGGTCGTCGGCTCGGCGGTGATCTTCTCGAGCAGCCTGACCTATGTGACTCACCTGGCCCCATCCAGCCGCAAGGCCGAGGCGATCGGGACCCTGGGTGCCGCGGCCTTCCTGGGAATCGTATTCGGGCCGATGCTGGGCGAGCTGGTCCTGAGTGCCGAGCGGACTCGAGCCGAATTCGAAACACTGTTCGTCGGGGGCGTCGCGGTGCTGCTGGTGCCGGTGTCGCTGCTGATGCTGGTCCGGCCGGCGGCGAGCGAGCCGGGCAAGGGCTCGGTCCGGATGCTCGAGTTTCTCAAGACCTCGCGTCGTCACTGGCCGGGCGCAATCGTCCTGCTGCAAATGACCTTCGGCCTGTGCGTCACCGTGCCATTCATCTTCCTGACCAAGTTTGTCGATGACACCGGGTTGGCCGACACGGGCTTTTCGAAGGTCAGCCTGTTCTTCATGTGCTACGCCGGACTGGGCTTTACGCTGCGGATCGTCTTCCGGCGGACTCCCGATCGACTGGGACGCCGCAAGGTGCTGCTGCTCGGGACCGTGTTCATGTCGCTGGGGATGCTCAGCTTCCTGCTGGTCGACACCGAGCACGCCGGACTGATCGTAGTGCCGGCGCTGTTGTGCGGCACGGGGCACTCGCTGATGTACCACACCTGCACGTCGCTGTTCCTGGACTCGTTCCCGACCGACGTCCGGGGTGCCGGCTCGGGACTCTCGATGGTCGCCCTGGACATCGGTTCCGTCGGCGGTGCCCAATTACTCGGCGAGGTGGCTCACCGCTTTGGCTACAACCTGCTGTTCCTGATCGTTGCCGGGGCCACGCTGACCGCGGCCTCGATCTACGCGATCTCGAGTGTCCCGGTATGGCGAGCGCGACGTCGGGCGTCTTCCTGAGACGCTCGCCGCATAAAAAGAGGCCCCGGGCTGGAAACCCGGGGCCTCGTGAGGACCGTTATCTAGCCTTCACCCGGGGCACCACCACCGCCGCCAGCCAGGGCCGCGGGACCCTGGTACTCGGCCGAACCGAAACCAAGCATCAACAGAAAGATGGGAGGCAACAGGATCAAGCCGATAGCAAAACCGGTTTCCTTGCCAAACGACTTGGCCAGGTCGATCGACAGCATGATGGCAAAGACGACAGCCACGGGGGGGCACAGCAAGAAGCCGGCGATCCACCAGGTCGGACGCCCACAGATCTGCAACATGACCACAATGTTGTAGATCGGTACGATGCACGCCCAACCGGGCTGACCTGCCTTCGTGAAGATTTTCCATTGCGCCACAACTATTGCGACGACGAGGGCAATGTAGACCAAAAACATCACGATCCCCACACCCGCCGCGGCGGTCGCGGCAGCACCTGCTGCTGCCGCTCCGGCCTGATCGTCGGTTATCTGTGCCAGTAGCTGCAGCTGTCCAATCAGCATATGTAACCTCCTCATCATGAGTCTTGTCTAAATCAACACTGCCGTGCCCCTGCGGGCGCAGGCAGATTCGTGCCGTCAGGCAACACGAACAGTAACTAAAAAACGCATATGAAGATCGTCCAGTTTCGGTATTTTTAGGAGAAACTCCGGAATCCATCGATTCGCAGAACCGGGGCAATCGGAACACTTGAGACGCCAGCGGGTGCCGTCCTGAGACCCTCAACACAGCAGCGAGGCCCCGGACCAGATGGACCGGGGCCTCGACGAGTAAGTCACTTGGCCGGCAGCAGATTACTCGGAAGGCGCGGCTGCGGGACCCTGATACCGGGCCGATCCGAAGGCGAGGATCGGAAGGAAGATGAATGGCAACAGGCATTCAGATCCGGAGTTTTGCGACAGTCTCCGAATCCGGACCTGTTTCAGACCGCAGCCCCGGTGAACAGCGACTCGATCACGTCGCCCGTGTTCAGATGCACGGGTCGGTTGAGCCGGTCGCGGACTGCCGAGTGCGGGTCGATGCCCAACACGCTGTAGACGGTGGCTCCGA
>CAVOEV010000399.1:0-3105 GCA_963694825.1 Planctomycetota bacterium | reverse complement strand
CCAGACTCACCCCCAACAAGTACGGCCAACGGAATTCGTCCCCGTCCAGTTCCTCGGCACGCCGGAAGGCCGAATCGGCTGGAAGTTCAAATCCGTGAGCCCGCAACAGCATCGCCAACTCGCCCCAAGACTCGCCCGAAAACGGGTCGGCCTCCACACGCCGACTGGCAACCCCGATCGCCTCGCGAACCTCCCTCACCGTCCCCGACAGATCCAACTCCAACCCAAACCGAACCTGCTGCCGCTGCTGCGATACCCACCAACTGACACCTATCGCGATCACGACCGCTACAGACACGGCCGCAGCCAACGTGCGGCCTCGACCCACAACCCACCGCAGTTCTCGAGCCCGACTCATGGCTCCGCCCGCTCAGGAGTCACTTCGCCCGACCCCTTCGCGACGGTGACGATCCGGTCCACACCACCACCGGCAAACGTCTCAGACGTCCCGTCAGGCCATCTCACCTCGATCCGGTCAAACCGTTCGGCCGCACCCAATCCGAAATGCACTCGCGGATCACTCGACGACAGATAACTGGTCGCCGGCTGAACCAGCCTCAGCAACGTCGCTCGACCGGCCGTCACCGTCACCGTCGCACCCAACGCCAGTCGCCCGCCACGTTCGGGCAACTCGGCCCGGACCATCAACCAGTGACGCCCCGCGACCGGCTGCGAGCGGGTGATCGTGTTGTTCAAGTGGATCCTCACCGGACCGGCCGTGTTGCTGATCACCACGTCGACGTCGCCGTCGTTGTCGATGTCGCCAGTGGCCAAACCGCGAGACACCTCGACGCGACTCACAATCGGGTCCTCCCGGTTCTCGTAACGCCGGAACCGGCCGGTCCCATCGTTGACGAACAAATGGTTCCGCTCGGCATAGTTCTTCCAGAACTCGGGGACCGACGCGTCAGGCGAGTCCTGGCTATTTCGTGTCGCCCGCTTCACTCGACCGTTGGCGACCAGAAGATCAAGATCACCGTCGTTGTCGATATCGAGAAACTGAGTCCCAAACCCGGTGTAGCCCAGGCTCGGTGTCGCCAAACCGGCTCGATGACTCGATTCGCGGAACCCGGACTTCTTGGTCCCCATGTACAAAGCGTTGTTTTCGCCTTCCAAGTGAGTCAACAGCAGGTCCAGCCGACCATCACCGTCGATGTCGCCGCAGGCGATTCCCATGCTCGCCTGAGGCCGACCCTGGGCACTCAACGCCCCGCCTCGAAACAACGCCTCCTCACCAAACGTGCCGTCACGCGAGTTGATCCACAGGAAGTTCGCGGCGTGGTCGTTGGCAACGTAGATGTCGAGCCACCCGTCATCGTTGAAGTCGGCACAGACAGCACCCAAACCAGGCCCTCCCTGTCGCGACATCCCGGCCCCGGAACGGATGTCGACAAACCTCACCCCGGGGGATCGTGGGCCGTCATCCAACTCGCCCCCCAGGTTGCGGTAAAGCCGATCGGGTTGGCCATCGAAGACATGCGGGCCGCAAAAATCGGGACGGCCGCTGTTGTCTGGACACGTAGCGTCGGCCCAGTAATCCACGTAGTTGGTTACAAAGATGTCCAACCAGCCATCGCGATCACAATCGAACATCACCACCGATGTGGCCCACGACCTGTTGTCAATTCCCGACTCCAAGGTGATGTCGCGAAATGTGCCGTCGCGGTTGTTCAGGAACAGACGGTCGGGGCCGAGATTGCTGAGATACAGGTCGGGGTAGCCGTCGTTGTTGATGTCGCCGACCGCCACACCCATCCCGCAATCCGTGCTGGCCAGGCCGCTGGCAACAGATATGTCCTCGAACTGCCCATCCTCGCCCTGCCGGTACAGCCGGCTGGCGACCGAGGCTTTGGCAACCGGCAGACCCCGGTCATCCAACTCGCCACTGTTGACCAGGTACAGGTCCAGATCGCCATCACGGTCGAAATCGAACAATGCAGCACCCGGTGGAATCATCTCGGGCAACAAGAACCGACCGGTTGGCCCCGCGTCGTGGACAAAGTCGATGCCCAATCGACCGGTGGCCTCGTCGAACAAAGCCGGACCAACCTGGCCCGTACCGCCCCCGGTAGTATCCTCGGCCGGCTCACCGTCCTGGCAGCCACTGACGCCCAGGACCAGGGCCAACATCAGGCCAGCCAGACACAGACTGCGGTCGAATCGAGGCACCGAGATCATGCGGGCAGTCTAGCAGGTCGCTGCATGGCCCAAACAACCTACGAGTTCGCTACCGCCCCTGCCGCCAAGTCGTCGAAGTGGCTGCCGCATTCCCTCAAATGATCCATGATGGCTCCGAAATCGCCGCCATGAGCCAGCAGTCGGGCGCCCTGATCAAACAGCGGACCCATCAACTCGGTCGCCGCCGGGCGTCCCCAGGCCTTCCCCGCCGCAGCCGCAGCTGACGCCACCCGCTCCGTCGCACTCTCGACCGTCATCTCGGTCGTCTCGTCCAACGCTAATCGCATTCCCAGGTCGCCGGGACCAATGAACAACCCGTCCACTCCCTCCAACGCCGCAATCGCCTCGACGTTCTCGACCGCCTCGGGTGTCTCGATCTGAACCACCAACATCGTCTGCTCGTTCGCCTCACGCACATACTCCACATGCACGGGCAACGAAAAATCGCAGTCCAGCCCGGCCGCGTCGAGACCACGGTTGCCGATCGGTGGAAACTTCACCGACTCGACCAACTCCCGAGCCGCCTCGACGGTCGACACATGAGGCACCATCAAGCCGGTGGCTCCGTCCTCGAGGTAACGGTACAGACGAGTCTTTTCGGTCGTCGGTACACGCAACAGGCAGTCGATGTCGTAGAGATGAAACAGAGGCAGGATGGCCTGGATCTCGCGGTCGGTCCAACATCGGTGCTCAAAGTCCAGCCAAATGCAGTCGAAACCCGAATCGGCCGCGTGACGGACAAAGGCCGGCATGAAATGGCCCAAGCAACAAATCCTCACCGCCTCGTTGTTGGCCAGTCGAGCTCGTGTGCGGCTTTGTCGCATGAACGGTCTTTCGGTACAGAGTGAACGGTTTCGCATGAAACCAGTTGGGGGGAAAAGTCGATCATCAGACGCTACCGGTTGAGACTTCCACATGCAAACCTGA
>CAVOEV010000398.1:0-3112 GCA_963694825.1 Planctomycetota bacterium | reverse complement strand
AATCCCGGCTGCTCCAAGAGCCGCCAGACATTGGCGATCCTCGAACAGGCCGGTGCGACACTCGAAGTGATCCAATATCTCACGCACCCGCCAACTGCCGATCAACTTGGTACACTCGCCAAGCAACTCGGCTTGGCACCATCCGGGTTTATCCGCGCCGGCGAGCCAGCCTACAAAACACTGGATCCTCCCGGCCCCGAGTCTTCCTCGGCAGAATTGCTCGACGCGATGGCCAAACACCCGATCCTGATCCAGCGACCGATCGTTGTTCGAGGTAACCAAGCCGTCCTGGGACGCCCGCCGGAAAACGTTCACCAGTTGCTCTGATACCTCGCAGTCAAATGGCGCCTTTCCCTGGATAGCCCAATCCGGGTATCCTACACCCAATCCAATACAGGACACCGACACAACACACATCTGGCAAAACACCTCTCACCCTCCATACGGATCGCCCATATGACCCGCTCGAAAACTCTGGACCGCCGCGACTTCCTGCAATCCACCAGTGCAGGTGCCTTGGCCATTTCCGCCGGCGTGTTCACCGGAGGAGCGATGGCAGCCGAGAGATCAGCCAACGAAAAACTGAGAATCGCATGCATCGGGACGGCCAACCGGGCGGCCGCCGACATCAACGGTGTCCAGGGCGAAAACATCGTCGCGCTGTGCGATATCGACACCAATTACCTTGATCGCGCCAAGGCACGCTTCAAGGACGCCCGCACCTATGTCGATTACCGCGAAATGATCGAAACCGAAGCCGGACGCATCGATGCCGTCGTCGTCGCGACCGCCGATCACCAGCATGCTCCGGCATCACTGCGTGCCATCAACAAGGGACTGCACGTCTACTGCGAAAAACCTCTGACGCACACAGTCCACGAAGCTCGAGTCATCGCCACGGCTGCCAAGAAGAAAGGCGTCGCCACGCAACTCGGCACCCAGATCCACGCCAATGACAATTATCGGCGTGTGGTCGAGATCATCCAGTCGGGTGCCATCGGCGACGTCACCGAAGCTCATGTCTGGGTCGGTAAGGGTTGGGGTGGAGGCGATCGTCCCAAGCCGGGTCAAAAACCGCCCAAGAGCCTGCACTGGGACCTCTGGCTCGGTGCCGCACCGGTTCGCCCCTATGCCGCCGGACGATACCACCCCGCCCAATGGCGCCGCTGGTGGGACTTCGGACAAGGGACCCTCGGTGACATGGCCTGCCACTTCATGGACCTGCCATTCTGGGCCCTGAAACTCCGACACCCGACTCACGTGAAGGCCACCGGACCTCAAGTCCATCCGGAAACCTGCCCGCTGGGACTGAAGGTCGAGTACCAGTTCCCCAAACGTGGCAAACTGGCACCGACTAAGTTGACCTGGTACGACGGAAACATGATCCCGAAAACCGTCGCCGGAGAACGTGTGCCGGGAAGCGGCGTGATGTTTGTCGGAACACAAGGACACATGTTCGCCGACTACGGCCGCTATCGACTCTACCCGCAAGACAAGTTCAAAAACTTCCAGCCGCCCAAACAGACGATCCCCAAGTCGATCGGACACCACGCCGAGTGGATCCAGGCCTGCAAGACGGGTTCACCAACCACCTGCAACTTCGACTACTCCGGGGCACTGACCGAAACCGTCCTGCTCGGCAACGTCAGCTATCGAGCCGGCAAGGCACTGGAATGGGATGCCGCCGCTCTCGAAGCACCCAACTGCGCCGAAGCCGCTCAGTATATTCGCAAGGAATACCGCGAAGGCTGGGAAGTCGCCTGAGTCGTTCTACTGCGGGGCAGATGAAACGCCCGAAACCCCCTAGTCGATGTACTTCAGTTGGATCGCCGCCCCTGGCAGCTTCTTCTGAAGACTCGCTACGCCAGCTTCGGTCACGTTGGTCCGAGTCAGCTTCAGGTCCTTCAGCGATGTCAAACCCTCCAGGTGCACCAAGCCCTGGTCGGTGACCGCTGTCGAACCCAGGTGCAGAAACTCCAGTCGACTCATCCCCGACAACGCCGGCAATCCCGCATCACTGGCCAGTGTGTTGTCGAGATTCAGCCACAACAGGTTCTTCAACTTACCCAATGGCTCCAATCCCGCATCACTGATCTGCACTCGCCACAGGTTGAGCTTCTGCAGGCTGGTCATCTCCGAAACGTGAGCCATCCCGGCATCCGTGATCAGACTGTTTTCACTGACGTCCAACTCGACCAGCGTCGTGATCGACTTCAACTGCTCGAGACCTGAGTCGCCGAACTGAGTCTGCGACAACCGTAG
The DNA here is from genome assembly GCA_963694825.1 of Planctomycetota bacterium. Classification (GTDB taxonomy): domain Bacteria; phylum Planctomycetota; class Planctomycetia; order Planctomycetales; family Planctomycetaceae; genus UBA8437. The sequence continues at coordinate 850 of CAVOEV010000398.1, read as the reverse complement.
CTTTCGCAGCTTGGCGAACTGAACCAGCACACCCGCCGACTCGTCGCCAACCAGCGTCCCGGCCAGGTACAGCTCCTCGAGCCCCTCCAATCCGGTCAACTTCGCCAGGCCGTCTTCACTGACGAACAGGAAATCAAGCAACAAGGCCTTCAGGCTGGTCAGCCGGGCGATGTGCTCGAGACCGTCGTCGTCGACCTGGGACGCGTTGTTCTTGCCCGAGAGTCTGAGTGCTCTAAGCGACTGCAAACCGACCAGGTGTTTCAGCCCCGCGTTACCGATGTCGCTGCCGCGGAGGTCAAGGTTTCTGAGAGTGGAAATTTGGCCCAGGCTCACAAGCCCGGCGTCTGGCACGTTGGTGTCTCGAAGCAGAACCGACCGGAGATTGGCCAGGTGTGGTAGCGATGCCAGGCTCGATTCCGTCAACTCGACACCCTGCAACTGCACCTCTATCACCCGACCGTCGTCGCCACACTTCAGTTTTGCACCAAGCGATTCAAGAGCCGCCACTGCTGTGGCTTCGCTGGAACCGATTTGCGGAACCGGCTTGTTCGATTCCCTGCCCGACTCCCCTTCCTCCGGCGTCGCTTCGTCCGATCCGCATCCGGCAGCCAATCCAATAAGTGTCGCTACAATCAGAAAACGCACAGGCTTGGATTCCTTCAATCGGATCGTGTTGCAGTCAACGAATCGCAGATTAGTGTGGCCGTTGTTGAGTTGCAACACCCGGCCTTCAACGCAAAACCACTGATCAGTCCCTACTATGGCCTCTCGAGAATGCCCCGCCCGAGTCACACTCCATGACCGAACCGATTGCCTACCTCAAGGGCGAATTCGTCCCTGCCTCGCAGTG
>CAVOEV010000397.1:0-3125 GCA_963694825.1 Planctomycetota bacterium | reverse complement strand
ATCTCACCAGCCTGTTCGCGGCTGATCGCTTCGGCGATCCCGTCGGCCACGAGGTGGCCGACTCGAGGCACTTCGAGCAGCCGTCGTCTGGAGGTGGCCAGGATCTCGGTCGCTTCGCCCACGTGCTCGAGCAGCAGCTGAAGCACTCGGGGCCCGACGCCCTGAACCAGCTGCAGCCGGATCCGGTCCAGCAGCGCCGCATCGTGTTCACTCGAACAATCCACCATCCGGTGTTCTCCTCTACGTACCTGACGAGTCGAACACCGCAGCAATTGGATTGTAACCGACGCGGCGTCAATCTGTCGCAATGGAAGTCTTCAGAATTGTGAAGTGGGCCGGTTGGTGCGATCGGATGGCTGGGTTGCAATCTGGTGGGGCGCGGATGTAATGAGTCGATTCGAATTCATGAGTGGGAGCGACGACTGATGAGCGATACGAGCATGTCGGCTGGGCAAACCGTCCGCTGGGGGATTCTCAGCACGGCGAAGATCGGCATCGAGAAGGTGATTCCGGCGATGCAGCAGGGGGAGTTGAGCGAGATCACGGCGATCGCGTCGCGGGACGCCGACCGGGCCCGAGCCGCAGCTGATTCGCTGGGGATTCCCAACAGTCACGGCAGCTACGAAGCACTGCTGGCCGATCCGGAAATCGATGCGGTCTACAACCCGTTGCCCAATCACCTACACGTGTCGCTGTCGATCCAGGCACTCGAGGCGGGCAAACACGTGCTGTGCGAGAAGCCGATCGGGATGACGTCCGGGGAGGGGCAGCAGTTGGTCGATGCGGGTGCGGCTCATCCGGAGTTGAAGTTGATGGAGGCGTTCATGTATCGCCACCATCCCCAGTGGCTACGGGCCCGGCAGATTGTCGCCGATGGGGGGGTGGGCGAGTTGCGGACGATCCAGACGGCGTTTGCCTATTACAACGACGACGGTGAGAACATCCGTAACATCGCCGACATCGGTGGTGGCGGGCTGATGGACATTGGTTGCTACGCGATTTCGGTGGCACGGTTCATTTTCGATGCCGAGCCTGATCGCGTGGTGGGGATCGTCGAGTACGACGAGGCGTTCGGGACCGATCGCCTGGCCTCGGCGATGCTCGATTTCGGACGTGGCACCAGTACCTTCAGCGTCTCGACGCAGCTGACGCCCTACCAGCGGGTCAATATTTTCGGGACGACCGGGCGGGTCGAAATCGAGATTCCCTTCAACGCGCCACCGGATCGGCCGTGCCTGATGTGGCACGAGACCGGCGGCGAGATCGAGCAGATCGAGTTCCCGGTCTGTGATCAGTACGCGATCCAGGGCGAGTTGATGAGCCGGGCAATCCTGGATGACACGCCGGTTCCGACGCCGATCACCGACGCGGTGGCCAACATGAAGGTGATCGAGGCGGTGGTCGAGAGTGATCGGACCGGTGGCTGGGTGGGCCTGTGATGACCGACCTGGTCGGCGATCCGGACGTGGGCTAGGGCTGGCCTACTACCGACGTTTCTATCCGGTGATCGATCGGATCTGAGACGGGCGTGCTCCTCGAGTCGATGGTGACGAAGGACGGGCGACCAACGAGCTAATCGAGCGGCGGTATCGGTTGGGCTAATGGAGAAATTCGATGAGGATCGAGAACGAATACTGCGAGGTCGAGTTGATACTGGATGACCCGGAGCGGACGTTCCGTGCCATCGGAGGCCGGTGCGGATGACGTCGTTGGCTGTCGAATCAGGCGAGACGGGTGAAATCCGGTTTTCTCCGATGCTGGCGGTGATTCCGATGTTGGAGCCCGGTCACAATCAGGGAGAGAACGCCATCGACATGGCATCGATAGTCGTTTTGCCTCGGGTTCCCGTGGAGCCCGGCCCCTGTTTTGTTTGCCGTATCCGGGGACTCAGACCAGTTCTGAGATCAGCTTGCGGTCGTCGACGAGGTACTGTGGACGCCCGTTGGGGTCCGTCAGTGTCATCGTGTTACAGTCGATGCCCAACTGGTGGTACAACGTGTGGAAGATCGACTGCAGCGTGACCGGGTTGTCCTTGGGGCGTTCGCCCTTGGAGTTGGTCGACCCGATCACCTGGCCGTGCTTGAAGCCGCCTCCGGCGATGAAGAAGAACGCGGCGGATGGCCAGTGGTCGCGGCCATTGCCAGCATTGATCCTCGGTGTCCGGCCGAACTCGCCCGACATCATGATGATCGTGTCGTCGAGCAGGCCGCGGGTCTTCAGGTCGTCGATCAACGCGGTCAACTTTCGCGAGATCGGCGGCAGCTTGCTCCGCATCGCGTTGAAGTTGTTTCCGTGGGTATCCCAGCCTCCCCAGGTCATCGAGACGCAGCGGACACCCTCTTCGATCAGCCGACGGGCGGCCAACAGGTTGTTGTCGGCGTATCGCTCGCGGGTCCGAGGATCCTCGAGATTGGTGTCCAGTGCCTTGGCGATGCGGCCGGAGACGACCAGGTCCAGCGCCCGACCGGTGTAGCTGTCGACCGCGTCGAACATGCCGCGACGGTCGATGCCCTTCTTGAGCCGGTCCAGGCCGGTCAGCAGGCTGCGACGGTCGTCAAGTCGATCGAGCGTGACGTTCTTGAGCACCAGGTTCTGTCGGCCCGTGGTGTCGGGTCGATAGGGGGCATAGGTCTGGCCCAGGAAGCCCGGGGTCGAGCCACCGAAGTCGATGGCCGTGGGGGCCATGCCGCGTGAGGTCTGCTGCGCGGCACCCCACAGCTTGGCCATCACCGCTCCGACACCGGGACGTCCACCCATCGAACGCATCGCGTTAATGCTCCAACCGGTGTCACCCTGTGCCGTGGTGTGCTCGTTGTTCATGCCGCGGGTCGAGCGGATGATCGAGTAGTTGTCGGCCACGCCGGCCAATTCGGGCATCAACTCGCAGATCTCCACGCCCGGCACGTTGGTCGCGATCGGACGGAACTCGCCACGGTACTCCACCGGAGCCTCGGGCTTGAGGTCGAAGGTGTCCATGTGAGTCGGGCCGCCATGCAGGAAGATGTTGATCAGGTTCTTCCCGCTGGCTTGCGCCGCTGCTTCACCCTCGGCTCGCAACAGGTCCGAGAGTCCGAAACCGACGCTGCCCATGGCTACGGCACCGATGTGCAGTGCGTCACGCCGCG
>CAVOEV010000396.1:0-3149 GCA_963694825.1 Planctomycetota bacterium | reverse complement strand
TTGTGTCATTCTACGAGCAACGATGCGGGCCGAGTGACGTGCCATTCGAGCCTCTCGAGTGGAGGAGCGATCAGATGACATTCCAACGCAGACGCTCGTCGTCCTTCCTGTTTTCGGTCGGAATCCACATCGCCGTGGTACTCTGTCTGGCCGTGCTGACCCGGCCGCTTGTTCTCGGCGAAACCCAGGCCATTCTCGAAACGATCATGCAGCCCGAAGAGCGTGATCGCGAGGAATTCGAGAAGGAACTCGACGATTCCAAGACCATCGCCGAGACGATGAACATCACCGCCGGCAGCGTCCAGTCGACGATCGTCGGAGGCTCTGACGCACCGCTCGCTCAACAAACCAAGGTCGAACTCGAACAGGTCGTCAGGGAACCCGACGTCCAGATCCAACTGATCGACGCCACATTGCCCGGGCTGGATCGCCTCGGTGACGACCTCGGCGAAGCCGAAGTCACCGGTGAAGTTGGAGCATTGGTCGAAGGTTACGGAGCAGCCCTGGACCGGTTGACTCAGGAACTGCTGCGACTGATGCGGACCGACAAAATCCTGGCCGTCTGGATGTTCGACGAATCCGAGAGCATGAAGGACGATCAGGAAGAGTTGAAGGGGCGACTGCATCGGGTTTACGAAGAGTTGAAGCTGGTCGAGGCGGACGCTGCAAAGTTGAACCGGAGGAACTCCACCCGAGCCTCCAACGATGACGTCCTGCTGACTGCCGTCACCAGCTTCGGTGCCAGTTTTCACGTCCACACACCCAAGCCAACCTCCGACTCGCGCCAGATCATGCAGGCGATCGATCGCATCCCGATCGACCGAACCGGCAAGGAGAACATGTGCTTGGCCATCCAGGCCGCGATGAAGAAGTACGGCAAGATGGCTCGAGGCCGCAAGGTCGCGTTAATCGTGGTCAGCGACGAATCCGGAGACGACGGCGACCCGTACATCGCTCCGGCCGCCGACCAGATCGAGAACGCTCTCGCCGCTCTCAAATCGCACCGCAGCCCCATCTACATCCTCGGCCGCGAATCGGTCTTCGGCAACTTCTATGCCTACGTCCGCTGGCGACATCCTCAGACCGGACACATACACAAGCTACCCATCCGCCGCGGTCCCGAAGCCCCCTCGGCCGAACAGCTGCTCTACGACGGGTTCCGCCGTCGGTTCGATTCGCACATGAGCGGCTTCGGACCTTACGAACAGGTTCGACTGGCTCGCGACTCGGGAGGCATCTTCTTCCAACTGCCGCACGAAGAAGAAAACCTCAACGACTTCAAACAAAAAAAGTTTGCCTCGCTCAGACTCCGCGAATACCTCCCGAATCTCGACTCGCGACGTGTCTACTTCGGTGACGTCTCCAAGAGTAAGTTCCGGATCGCCATCCGCACGGCCATCGCACTGCTCAATCCGCTCAACCCTCAGAACAAGGGTCTCGAAATCCCCGAGATCGAACACTTTGTGGTCGACCCCGTCCAGTCGACCTCCCGCGTCCTCGCACGACTGCAACAAATCTCCCGAGTCCTGCAGGTCATGGCCACTGCCCATCAAAACCTGGCCGCCGTCCGCTCACTCCGCGACGCCGAACCGTCGCTGCGGTGGCGAGCCAACTATGACCTGATGAGTGCCCAACTGATGGCCTATCGGGTGAGACTGTTCGAGTACGGGATTGCACTGGGACAATTCGGCAAGAACATGCCCCGGCTGATCCCACCCAAGAACCCACCCCACAACCGCTGGGAAATCCGACACGGCTCCGACAAACTGCTGATGCCCGACGCTCAACAGGAAAAAGCCCTCGGTGTCTCCGCCGAACAACTCAGAAGCTACCACCGCGAAGCCCTGCAACAACTGGCCTCGGTCCGCGAAACCCACCAGGGAACACCGTGGGCCATGAGAGCCCAGTGGGAAGAAGGACGCCGCTTCGGAGCCACCTTCCGCAGTTGGTACTACCAAACGCCCAAACCCCGACCCAACAACAAACCCCGCCCCAAACCGGTCCCGCTGCCCAATCTCTGATTAGCCCCACGGTGACTGGCTCGCCCCGCCGCAGGCAAGAATTGCCTGTCCCCAAGCCAATTGTCTAGGCCACCACCGGCAACACGTAAGGCCCCTTGGGGATCACCGCGATTCGGGCATCCGAACCGTAGTCCACCAACGCGTCGGCCACCGCGGTTTCCACCGACTCGGCCGCCTCGACAAACAACTCGCCCAACCGCTCGGCCGTCAGCCCGTCACTGACAAACGTCACCTTCGCCTTGCGCAAGACCTTGGCCAACTCTTCGAGCTGCCACTGGTCCATCACGAAGTAGTCCTTGCCCAGAATCCGTTCCATGAACACCTCCAGACTCGAATTCTCGGCAAACAGACTCTCGAACTCCGGACTGCCAACCCCTTCGGAAAGACTCGCGGCAATGATGATCCGGCCACCCTCCTTGACGATCGGCAACGCCCCGGTCAGGCCCTTGACCGCCTGGTAGAATGTGGAATCCAGTGGATAACCGGCCGAACTGGTCACAACCACGTCACAGGCGGCTTCGACCTCGGCGGTGACCATCTCACGAGCCAACTCGACCCCCTCCTCGAAAGCCTCGACCATGTCTCCGGCCACCACACCGGTCACCCGCCGCTGTTCATCAAGTGTCACGTTGACGATGAAATCGCAACCGGCCAACAGGCCGATCTCCGTGTTCTCTTCATGCACCGGATTCCCTTCCAGGATCCCACAATCGGCCTTGGGGTGCTCGATGAAGTCCGGCCCGTGCCACACCTTGACAGTCTCCAACGCCGCCAACCCCGGGCAAATCAACTTGCGGCCTCCCGAAAAGCCCGCCATCAGGTGTGGCTCGATCAATCCAGTCGTGATCTTCAGGTCCGCCTCGACGTAACGCGTGTCGATCCAGACCGGCACGCCACGAGTCGACTCACCCAGGTACGTGTGCTCGTCACGAATCGTCCCGTGATGGTTTTCAATCCGGTACTCGGCCGCAATCCGCTCGCCCACCAGCTCGACCAATTCGTCACCCTCGTTCGGCCGGTGCATCCCGGTCGCAATCAGGATCAGGATCTGGTCCCGAGGAATCCCGGATGCCTCCAATGTCGGCAACAAGCATTCCAGGATCACCTGGTTGGGTACCGGGCGGGTGA
>CAVOEV010000395.1:0-3160 GCA_963694825.1 Planctomycetota bacterium | reverse complement strand
CGAGCCAATCGCCTTAATGGCAACACCGCCGCGGAGTCCTGACGCTCATAAATCAGTCGCGATGCGGTGTCGCGGTGCCAGCCGTTGGCATGATCCAGCAACCCGACCAACTCGGGTGTGGTCAGCTGGCCAAGGCGTGGAGGTGGCCTGAGCGTCTTGCCCGAGGGGACCACTCGGTAGATCCGTCCCATCGTCATCCCACTCGCCACGTCCATGTGCTTCAGGATCACGTCGGCCAGAAAGGCAGCCCCTTCGATCAACTCACGCGACATGTCGATCACGTACAGCGTTCCGTCGGGAGCATTGGCCAATTGCACCGGACGAAACCAGACCGACTTCGACGCAACAAACTCGGCTCCCTCGTCGGCACGCCGGGCCACCTGCAAGACACCGTCATGCTCCAAACGGGCCCGGAAAACCAGGTTGTTGGACACTTCACCGATCAACAAATTGCCACGATACGCCTGCGGCCACGCATCACCCCGATAGATCGTCACGCCGGTCACACCGGTGAAGAACCCGCCCGGCTGGCCTCCCTCGGCCGAACCGGCAATCAGGCCCTTGCTCCGAAGCCGCGTCCGCAACTTTCGCCAGGGCTCGATCGGGCTGCGACGGAACAACCGAGTCTGCTTGCCAGTGGGAACGATGTTGACCGCCGGAGCCGGACCGGCCAGGAACTTGTTTCGAGCCAGGTAGCGGTCGTCGTAGGCGATCATCTGAGCCGGGATGCTGTTCTGGCAAACGAACTTGCGGCCCCAGTCATCCAGACTCATCCCGTGCTGACCACCACCGCTGGATAACTCGAACGTCTCGTGACGAGGATCAAACAGAAAACCGCGGCCTCGAACCGAAACCCCAGTCCCGGCCGCTGCGTCCGCACGACGCACCGTTCCACCGGCCAGGTTGGTCGACACGTGATACCGGTTGTCCAGACCCCAGCGGAACGAGTTGAGCATCGCTTCGCCTGCCTTGTCACGAGCGAACCCGGTGAAGACCTTGCGACGCACGTCCGACACACCGTCGCCGTCGGTGTCCTTCAAATACAGGATGTCCGGAACACTGCCGACAAACACCCCACCCTTCCAACAGGCAACCGAAGTTGGCGAATCGATCCCGTCGGCGAAAATCCGGCTGTAGTCAAATACTCCGTTCCCGTCCCGATCCTCCAACAACCTCACACGTCCCTTGCCTCGAAACGATTCGATGGCGTACTGGTTGTATTCGGGCATCTCGCACACATACATCCGACCGTTGGCATCAAATGCGATCGACACCGGATCCTCGACCAACGGCTCGGCCACAACCAACTCGACTCGGAAACCCGGTCGCGATACCAGCTCGGCAACAGCCTCCAGAGGACTCGTCGCCCGAGACCTCGGCAACTGCTTACCATAGTCGTGATCCACACCATCGGCCGAATCTCCATCGGCAGCCGATTTCCCATCAGCAATCGCTCGTGGATCCGAGGCTGCGGTAGACGACAGTAAGACAAGGCACAGCAACAGTGCCCCCGACAGAGACCAACTCCAGACCGTTTTCATGGCAGCCCACCCTAGACCGTAGAGAAGCTTCAAAGGACGCATTCTCTAGAAGCCGGCAGAGTGCCGCAACCGACCGGCGGCCTCTAATCACCAGGCACACGACCCAGTCGGACTCAGGATCGACCTGTCTGGCGACCAGCAGCCGGAGCCGTGCCGATTCGAGCCCGCAGACGGCGGGCCTCGGCCAACGACATCACCGTGATCCGCCGGCCCACAAGTTGGGCTGCACAACCGGCCGCAGGCAACAATACCTCCAATGCCTGCTCGATCGTCACATCCTCCAGCACGTCGATCGAAACCAGCGAACCGGCCGCGGCCGTGGTGGTGAATTCCCAGTCGCTCTGAGCGTCCAGCTGCTTCAGGACATCGACAAGAGGGACCCGGTGAGCCGAAATCGTGAACCGGCCCGGGCGATCCGCGTCAGGCACAACTGCCAACACCGGCTCCAGCCCACCAACCGCCTCACGCAACTTCGCTGATGCCTGGACCTCACGCTCGATCGCAACCGCCAAGTCCCGCAATCGCTTCTCGATCGATTCGAACTGCTGCCCCTCACCTCGCTTGGCCAATACCGCCTCGACCGTCGCCTGCAATCGCTTGTCACCCAAACCCTGCTGCAGGCCTCGCTCCAATTCACGTTCCAGATCGGTTCGCAACTGGTCCTGAGTGCCCTGCAGGCTGGCGTGGTTCGAACCGATCGAGGCACTCTGACGAAGCGACTCCCGAGCAAGCTGTTGACGCAGATCCTGGGCGAGCTTGATCCAGTGGGCCCTGGTGCTCGAGGCCGATGCGGTTCGCTGGCTCGAGACAGCATCAGCGCGGGCTTCGTCTGTGTGCATCGCCGTGGCCTGAGGATCGAGCAGGGCAATGGCGATCAGGATCGTGACCCCAATTGCGGCTGAAGTCAGCGCTCCACCGGCGGCTCGAAGAGATCCGTTCATCGGCTCCGGTCACTCTCGTTCGTGGCGATCCAGTCCCTGGACGCAAGCGACGCCACTCAAGTTGCCTCGGGACGCCGCACCTTAAGTATCGACCACGCGGAACAGCCGACTGCGGCCGATTCCGAAAAAAAACGAGGCTACGGGATCGACCGGAGTCCGAATCGCTCGGGCGACTCCGTCTACTTGGCCGGCGACTGGCTCGAAGACGGGCTGCTGTCCGTCTTGGGCTGGGCCTTCGAGTCCAGCACGTTCAATTGGTTGGTCACTTTTCGGACTCCCTGTTCCATGCGAACCATCGCCGTCGCAATCCGTTTCGCCGTCGAACTGGGAACGCTGCCCGACAAAGTCAACTCGCCCGGCTTGCCCACGGCGATCCTCACGTTCTGGAATTCCGGACGCCTGGTCAACAACTTCGAAAAACGAGCATCCAGCGAGGTCTGGATCTTGCCCTGCGATCGCGACTCGAACGCGAACGCAATGCGATGACGAGGACGCACTCGCTTCGTCGCGGAGTTTCGCGACGACTGGTTCGGCATCGTGAACCGACCCCCACTACCACGTCCGCCGCCACTAAATACGTTTCGACCACCACCAACCTGCTGCTGGCCACTGAATTGGCTGCCGACAAATCGGCCCTCGTTCTGACTGGCCCCTACAAACCCCTGCCCAAACTCCTGC
>CAVOEV010000394.1:0-3163 GCA_963694825.1 Planctomycetota bacterium | reverse complement strand
TGGTGGTACCAGCGGATCTAAGTGAGCCGGGTGCAGTGGAGGGGCTGTTGGGCCAGGTGGCGGATCGAGAGATCACGTTGGAGTTACTGGTCAACAATGCCGGGTTTGGATTCGTGGGCGAGATCGCTGGGACCGACGTCGACGTGATGCTATCGATGGTGAATCTGAACATTTCTGCGTTGACCGAGCTGACCTATCGTGTGTTGCCGGGTCTGATCGAGCAGGGGCACGGTGCGATCGTGAATGTGGCCAGTGTGGTGGCGATGCAGCCGGTGGCCTACATGCCGGTCTACTCGGCGACCAAGGCATTCGTGTTGCATTTCAGCGAGGCGTTGTGGGCCGAGTCTCGCGACGGGGGCGTGACGGTGATGGCGTTGTGTCCGGGGGCAACCGAGACCGAGTTCTTTGGTGTTGCCGGAGTGCCGGGTTGGTTGAAGAAGCAGCGTTCTCAGACGAGTCGCCAGGTGGTCAAGGAGGCCTTGCGAGGCCTGGAACGGCGTCGTAGTTACGTGGTGACAGGGTTCTGGAATTACCTGAACTCACTGGCTCCGCGATTCGTAACCCGCAAGACCGTTGTCACTCAGACGCTGAAGTTCTTCCGACCGCGTTTGGGTGCCGCCGCCGATCCCGAGGCAAGTGACGACTAGCGCCCTGTGCCGGTTGGATCATCCGAACAGTTCCTCAACGACCTCACCTCCGTCGACCACTTTCATGGGTCGTCCGAGCGGGCTGAGGTGTTCTTTTCGGGGGTCGACTTTCAGGGAGTGGCAGACCGAGCAGAACAGGTCGGGGACACTAACGGGTCGATTGGCGACCGCGGTACCGTTGGCCGTACTGGCCCCGATCACCTGGCCACCGCGGACTCCGCCTCCGGCAATCGCTGCCGAGAAGACACGAGGATAGTGATCGCGTCCGGTGCGAGCGTTGACTCGGGGCGTTCGTCCGAACTCGCCCATCCAGACGACCAGTGTCTTTTCGAGTAGTCCTCGATCGTCCAGGTCTTCGACCAGTGTGGCGACGGCCGGGTCGACCTGTCCGGCGAGCGCAGCGATGCGGTCGAAGACATCGGAGTGCGTGTCCCATCCTCGCGAGACGACTTCGACAAAGGTGACTCCGGTTTCGACCAGTTTCCGTGCCAGCAGGCAGCCACGTCCGAAGTTGGTGTCGCCGTATTTCTGTTTCAGCGAATCGGATTCGTCGGAGAGATCGAATGCCGAGACGTTTTGGCTGAGCACCATCCGCGAGGACTTCTTGTAGAGTTGTTGGTGGTTGGCGACGACGCGTTGACCACCTCGTCCGGAGAAGTCCTGTTCGAGTTGTCCGAGCAATCCGAGTCGTCGTCGGTATCGGGTGGTGGGGACAGGGACGGCGACATTCTGAGGCAATTGCCCGGGGCTGTTGACGGTAAACGGTTCGTAGTCGACTCCGAGGAAGCCGGACCCGGTGGTTCGGCCGACGGAAACGACGGCGGGCAATTCGAACTTTGGATCGGCCAGTTGTTCGGCGATGCTGGCACTGAGGCTGGGGTGTTTGACGCTCCCCGAGGGCACGTAACCGGTGTGCAGTTGGTAGCTGGCTCGTTGGTGGTTGCCTTCCTTGTTGCTCATTGAGCGAATCAGCGAGAACCGATCGAGCACGGAAGCGGTGCGTGTCCAGTGTTCGGCCAACTGGATTCCGGGAACGTTGGTCGAGATGGCCTTGGTGGGTCCACCGTTGGCGGTACCAGGTTTGGGATCGAGCGTTTCGAATTGGCTGGGTCCACCGGCCATCCAGAGCAGGATCATCGAGCGGCCCTGTCGGCGGATTTCTTCGGCGTCGAGCTGAACGATATCCGAGAGTCCGATGGCACCGGTGGCCAGTGCGGTGGCGGGAACGGCTTCGAGGACGCGTCGTCGCGAGACCATGCCGGGTACTCGTTGTGAAGAACTGTTCATGAGAGATGTGTTCCTGCGGCCCGCAGGATGGTGACGGCAAGAGGTGTGAGAGTGTTGTGGCAGCTGGAGTTATCGGGGGTCGGTCGAGTTCATCGTCGCGAGAGGAACTCGCTCGAGTTGATCAGGCTCCACATCAGGTCTTCGAATGCTTCGGCGCGATTCCCCACTTTGGTGATGTAGTCGCGGCAGATCCGCAGTTCTACGTCCGAGGGTTCTCTGGCGAGGACCAGCAGGTAGATTTCGGCGACTGCATCGTTGTTGTCGGGGTGTTTTTGGAGAATACGTGCGAGCTTGGTGTTTCCACCGGCTCGAACCATGGCGTGGATCAGTGGCGAGTTCATCAGGAACAGTGCCTGGGGAACTTTACCGGTGATGTCTTCCTGCGGCGTCGAGGGATCGAATCCGAAGAGAGACAGGAACTGGCTCCGTCCGGAACTGCGACGTCGTGCCATGGCGCCACCACCCTGCCCGGGTTGCTGGCCTCGGAAGGTTCTCGGGCTGTCATTGCCTCCGAGGATTCCGATCAGGGCGTTGTAGATCTGATCGGCTCTCAGTCGACTGGGTTCGGCGGCGGCGAAAGGCGGAGTCGAGTCGGTCGGGTCTCGGTATCGGATTTGTCTTTGGTAGGCGCGTGTCCCGACAATCACCTGGAACAGTCGCCTGGTGTCATAGTCGCTGTCGGTGAAGTCCTGGCAGAGTCGTTGAAAGACGAGTGGGTGAGCCACTTCGCGATCGGGGCCCATGTCGTCGATGGGTGTCGAGAATCCCTGTCCGAGCAGCACGGACCAGGTGCGGTTGACGAATGCTCGAGCGAACCAAGGGTTACGTTTCGAGGTAACGTGGTTGGCCAGCAGTTGTCGTCGATCGACGTCATCGAGTCCTTCTCGGGCTCGGCCTCCTGTGGCGAAGAACACCGGGCGAATGGCAGCACCTTGGTTGTCGGGTTCTTCGAGGTTGGGCATGAAGTGTTCGGTGTCGAACCGTCGATTGGCGTTGGCCGGTGGTTGCTGGACGGACAGGAGTTCTTCCAGGCTAAGTTTTCCGTCCTTGTCCGAGTCACCTCGTTCGAGCAGCCTGTCGAAGTTTCGAGCCAATCGGGATTGGGCGACTTCGATGGCGACCAGTTTTCCGTCTCGATTGCGATCGAGGCGTCGGAAGTAGGCGGTGATGGCTGTGGGCGAGACGTTGCTTCGGCTGCGAGGGTTGGAGTTGAGCGAGACGACTTCGAA
>CAVOEV010000393.1:0-3175 GCA_963694825.1 Planctomycetota bacterium | reverse complement strand
CGGGAGCCATGGGTTTCATGAAGGCCCGTCCCGGCACGCCGGACATCGCGACCGCCTTCCGGTCGGCGGGTTACCTGGCAGGAATTCTCGGCAAGGTCGGCCATTCCACTCCGACCACCACCATGAAATGGGATTACTCGTTCGACCGCCCCGATCTCGGAGACGGTCGCAACCCCGAGGTCTACTACGAGCGGTGCGTCGCCTTCTTCAAGCGGTGCCAGGCGGAGGGCAAACCATTTTATTTTATGGTGAATTCCCACGACCCGCACCGCCCCTACTGCAACCCGAAGAAACTCCAACCCGGCGCGGCAATGCCCAGCCGGATTTACCGGCCCGACGAGGTCGAGGTACCGGGATTCCTTCCCGACCTGCCCGGCGTGCGCCAGGAACTGGCCCATTACCAGAACTCCACGCGGCGGCTGGATGACACCTTCGGCAAGGTCATGCAGGCGCTGGAGGAGTCGGGCCAGGCAAAGAACACGATTGTCGTGTTCATTTCCGACAACGGAATCGCCGTGCCGTTTGCCAAGTGCAACACCTGGTTCCACAGCTCCCGGACCCCCTTCCTGGTCCGCTGGCCGGGCCGGGTCCAGCCGGGCAGTCGCGACGAGACTCACTTTGTCTCGGCGGTTGATCTGAAGCCGACGTTTCTCGAGATCGCCGGTGCGTCGAAGCCGAAGCGGCTGGATGGCCGGAGTTTTGCTCCGTTACTGAGGGGCAAGTCACAGCCGGACCGGCAGGTCGTGTTCACCCAGATTGACAGCAAGGCCGGCGATGATGGCGTTCCGATGCGTTGTGTGCAGGACGCCAGGTACGGTTACATCTACAACCCCTTCAGTGATGGCAAACACGTCTACCGCAACAACAACGAAGGGCGGACGTTCGCCGCCATGGCGGCGGCAGCCAAGTCGAATCCCGTGATTGCCGCCCGCATCAGGCTGTTTCGGATGCGAGTCCCCGAGGAGTTCTACGACCTGGAAAAGGACCCGGACTGTCGAAAGAACCTGATCGGGAACCCGGACTTGCAGGAGACCATCTCGGGGTACCGCCAACGCCTGGAAGGCTGGATGAAACAGACGGGCGATCCGATGCTGGCCGCGATGCGGAACCGGGATGATCGTGCACGAGTCGACGCGATTCTCCTGAAGACCTACGGGCCCCCGAAGGTGAAGAAGCGGAAGACAAAAAAGCCGAAACGGAAGACCGGCAGGGCCGGGTAGCATCGGTCTCGACCCCCCCCCTCCGGTCATCCTGCAGGTCGTGGCCTGTCGACTAGTTCGCCTTGTCCAGCTTGACCCAGGAGACCTGGGTCACGAGCTGGTTGAGCGCGGCAAACGAAATTGACGCATTGACGGCGTGCCGCGGCGAGGTGTTGGACGGGAAGGTTGCCAGCGAGGCATCACCGACCAGGAAGACGTTGAAGTCCTTCGAGAGGTTCTTGTAGCCGGCGGTGGTCTCGCAGAAACACATGTCAGTGGCGTAGCCGGTCAGCAGGATGTGGCGGACTCGGTTCTGGACCAGGAACCGCTTCAGCGGGGCATAACCTTCGGAGTCGTAGATCACCACGTCGTCGGTGTGAACATCGACATCCCGGGTCACCGGGATCGGCAGCTTCCAGAACCCGTCGTTGTTGTAGCGAGCACCGGCATCCAGGCCGGGGAACTTGCGGAAGTAGTCGACGACGGGTTTGTCGTGCGAGAGGACGAGTTGGGTGGGCAGGGGTTGGCCGGTGTACTGGAAGCCGGTCAGCTTGTTCTTCAACTCGATCGCACCGGCCTGTCGTTGTGACGCGGTGGGTGTGTGCGAGAACGACCGATAGAGTTTGTGACGGATCGGGTCCTTGCTTCCGGGCAGGCTGTAGAGCACGGCGGCGACACGTTCGCGGAGCCGGTTGATGAAGGGGCGGATGATCTGCCGCGTGTGTCGGGCGGCCAGGTGGTTCTTTTCCTTGGTGCAGAAGTCGGCCACTCCGGCCGGCTCGGGCGTATCCCAGCCCTGCCCATCATCGATACCCCAGGGATGGACCATGATCACGGCCGTCTCGGATGCCTTCAGGTGGTTGGGCATCTCGATGATTCCCCGGGCGTTGTAACTGAATCGCCAGGCCCGGACGTGCAGGTCGGCGTCGGGATCGACCACCAGCGGGGCCGCCTCGAAATGAGCCTGCTCGATGATCGGCGCGAAGAACTCGGGATGATCGGCCAGGATCGGCCTGGGGTTCTTGATCGGCGTGAGCACGTTGGAGTAAGTGCGTGTGGGCGGCGACGGCGACTCGGTCATGGCCGGCCCGGCCAGCAGCGCGGCCAGGCAGGCGAGCAGGAGGAGACGGAATTTCATGAGCGGCTCCAGATTCGTCTGATTGAAGAGATGTGGACCATTGCCTCGGCCGGTGTCATTCGCGATTCCCTGGATCGGTTTTCCAGGCAAGCTGGGCGAATCGAACATGGCCGAGCCGCCTGCCATGATGCCCTTGCAGGCTCGGGTCGTCGAGTCCGACCCGAGGAGTTGTTCGGTACCGCGTGTCGCATCGGCGGTTGGTTTTTCCTACGATCGGTTGCAGTCGCGACGCGAACCACGAAATGGATCGAACCGTTGAGGTGTGAACCGTGACCGGCAGGAAGATCTCGATGCGATGGGCTGTTTTGGCGATCCTGTTGACAGGGGTACTGTGGACGATCCCTGGCGGGGTCGCGTTGGCCCAGGCGACTTCCAGCTCTGACCGGCAGGTCTCGACCACTGCGGCACCCGCCCCGGGTGCGTATTGGCCGGGATGGCTGGGACCCAAACGCAACGGCTGGGTCGATGATTTCCGTCCGCCGAAACGATGGCCGTCGAAGCTGAAAAAGAGCTGGCAGGTGAAGGTCGGCACCGGCTACGGATCGCCGCTGGTCGCCGGTGACCGGGTTTACCAGCACGCCCGCCAGGGAGAGGACGAGGTGCTCTGGTGCTTCGATCTGAAGACCGGGGACGTGAAGTGGCGCAAGAGTTACCCGGCTCCGTTCAAGATTGGTGGTGGTGGTGATTATCACGGCAAGGGGCCGAAGTCGTCGCCGGTGATGGCCGACGGCCGGATCTTCACCATGAGCATTACGGGCAAGTTGGTTGCCTGGGATGCCGCTTCGGGCAAACGGCTCTGGAACCGCGATTACGATTCACGGTTCCAGAAGAGTCACCC
>CAVOEV010000392.1:0-3187 GCA_963694825.1 Planctomycetota bacterium | reverse complement strand
CGGAACTTCTCGGACACACCGGTCGCCGACGAAATCGCGTCGAGAATCTGCTCGGCCGACAACATCTTGACCACCGCTTGAGTCACATAACGGATCGGGTCGGCCGAATGAGCCGACTGGTCCACCGGACGAGCACTCAGACGGTAGGCCTCGGACGTGACGATCGCTCGAATCACCGGCTTGAAACGGTAATCGGCCGCAACTAATCGCTCGGCCAACTCGTCCAGCAACTCGACGTTCGACGGCGGATTGCTCGCCCGAAAATCGTCGACCGGCTCGACGATGCCCAAGCCAAACACATGTGCCCAAATGCGGTTAACCGTCGAACGTGCAAACCAACGGTTCTCACCTCGAACCAACCAGTCGGCCAACTGCAAACGGACGTCCTGGCCTACAGCCACGTCGGTGGCCGACTGCCCAAATGCCGTCGGCTTCATCACCACACCCGTCTCGCCATGCTTCACCTCGCCACTGCGACCCACATAGACGATCTCCCGGTCCAATCCGAAAACACTACCCTTCAGCTTCACGCGAGAAAAATAGGCGGCCAGGCCGTAGTAATCGTCTTGAGTGATCGACTCGTAGGGATGATTGTGACACTTGGCACACTGGATTCGCACTCCGAGAAACAACTGAGCCGTACTCTCGGCTGCGTCCTGGGGAGTCCGCGAGATCCGGAAAAAACTGGCGGCCGGATTCTCAAGCGTGTTGCCACGACTGGTCAGGATCTGGCGAGCCAACTCCCCAAACGAACGGTCCTCGGCAAAATGACGCACCAAAAAACGATGCAACTTGTGGACGCCTCGCTCGCTGATCGACTCCCGATTGCCTCGCATCACGTCCAACCACTTCATCGCCCAGAACTCGGCAAATTCGCGTCGCTGCAACAACTCATCCACCAGAACCAGGTGCTTCTCGGGATCCTGAGAGTCCAGAAACGACCGGGCCGCTTCCGGAGATGGCAACGTGCCCAGTAAATCCAGATGCACTCGACGCAAAAACGTTCCCTCGGACGCAGGACGCGATGCCTTCAACTGCAACTGACGATGCTTGGCAAATACCAGGCGATCAATCGCATTCTCCTCGGCTCGCTTCTGTGCCACATAACCCGGATCCCTACGCACATAGGCCAATCGCACACTGACCATCTGCTTAAGATATCGCACCAACACCGCCACCTCGGCCGTCGCATCGAACTCGACCAACCCGTCGTCGCTGACCGATGATGCCGTGATGTCACTCGTTGTGAAAACCGCCAGATGAGTCACGTCGCGAATCGAACCGTCGCTAAAATGTGCCCTCGCGACCAACTGCAATCTCGGACTGCTCGTGTGCAACGTCTGCTCATCAGGAATCACCTCCAACTTCAACACCGACCCCAACCCCGTCTCACCCGACCGCTCCACGATCGGGGTCCCCTCGTAGATCCACTGCCTGAGTAGCCCGAAGGCGGGTTCGGTGCCACGGAATCGACGGCCTCCGACATGAGGCATCCGGTTGAGTGCCTTGACCAGGATCAGGCTGGCGTCGGGGTTCTGAGGACTTGTTCGGCGGCCGAAAATCTCGCGGGTCAACGTCACTCGATCCAACTCGGGCTTGTATCCTCGCAGACTCAATCGGAACCCATTCTTTCCCTGAGGCGAACCGTGACACGCACCCTGGTTGCAGCCGCCACGTGACAACGCGGCAATCACCTCGGTGTAAAAGTCCACCGGACGAGCCACTCCGACTCCTCGCACCACCACTCCGATCGACTGCGACTTACCACCAAACGAAACCGTCACTCGGCTCGAACCGTCACGCATCGGAGTCAACCGACCCTCGGCACTCACCACCACCACCTCGGGCTTCTCGACCGTGTACGTCGCCACCCGAGACAAATCGGCAACTCGACCACCAGCAGATCGTCCCAACACCGACAACCGAGCGATATCACGACGACCGACCAGCTCCACCGCAGACGGCCGCACCTCCAGCGACTCGGGCACAACGGCCTTCGAATCGGCCTCGACCGCCGGGGCCCATACCGCCAGCACCATCGCCAGCCCCGTGCGGCAACCGATTCTTCGCCAACCCGGTCTCGCCTTCGTCTGTCGCATTCTGCTGTCCGCCAATTCGCCCGTTGACATGGTCCGCTCCATCACTTCGCCGCGGTCACTTCGACTTCCAACCCATCGCCATCAGACGATTCCTGGAACCTCTCGACCCGAGCAATCCCCGAAAGCGACACCTTGTAGGTGCCCGGTTTCATCCCCGCCGCCACCTTTACCTCGACCTCCACCTCATCAACCCCACCAGGCACCAACACCGTACCGGGCAGTTCAAAACCCTCGACCTGCCCCAGCGACAACATCACCGGGCCGTCAAATGGAGCCAACCGGTTGGGCCGCACCTGGACCTTCACCGAACCACCCGCCGCCACGCTGACCTTGCTCCGAACCAGACTCGGTCGAAACGCTACCACGATCTCCAGATCAAAGGTCCGAGTCAACGACAACTCGCGGCCCTCGTGGTTCACCGTCCCGGTCAGAATCACCTTCTGACGATGCAGCTTCGTGTTGACATACGACTCGAGCGTCCCGACCACCGTCGTGGTCTCGGCAGTCGCCGGATCGATGGACAGTCGGACACGAGGCTTGCGGAGCTGGTTTTGGTCAAGTTCCGAGCCGCGGGCGACAAATCGAATGGGTGCCTCGAAACCGGCAATCCGAGTCGTCTTCACCCGCAGTTCGGCCGTCTGATACCGAGGCAATCTGACCAGCGGACTGGCCAGTTCGAAATCAAACGGCGACGTGGGCAACACCACCACGGCGATGCGTTCGCTGAGCGTCGGAGGAAGTCGCCGCTGGTCTTCTCGAAGTTCAAAGGGCTCGCCATGAGGACCCCGGCCCGTCGGGCGACGGTCGATCAGAGGTCGAGTCGACGCCAGGACGGTGACCTTCGCGTCGGACTTCGATTTCGCCTCGACCTGAATCGTGTACACACCCGGTTCCGTCGACGTGTCGCACAACAGGTAGTTGTCGATCTCGCGAGTCCCCTGCTTCACCTCCCCAATCCGCATCGTGATCCCCTCGGGTGCCCCAACCAACCTCAAGCTGACATCGCCACTCAGATCGATCTGGTTGAGCGACAGCGGCAACGGCTGACGAGTGCCCTGGGGCAAGGCCACACGAGTGACGCCCGAGGA
>CAVOEV010000391.1:0-3187 GCA_963694825.1 Planctomycetota bacterium | reverse complement strand
TCGGCCGTTCGGTCCATGTCCGGCCACGAACATCATGTCTACAACGTCGCCTTTCACCCCGACGGCAGCCGACTGGTCACCGGTGACCTGAAATGTCACCTCTTCGAATGGGACACCGCCACCGGCAAACTCGGACGACGCCTTCAGGCCAAGTCGCTCTACAAGTACGACGGAGGCTTCAAGGCCGACATCGGCGGCGTGCGAGCCATCGACTTCAGCGACGACGGCAAACAACTGGCCGTCAGCGGCATCACCAACGTCACCAATGCCTTTGCCTGCGTTGGCAACCCGTCTGTGGTCGTCTTCGACTGGAAAAGCGGCAAGGAAACGGCCAAGTTCCTGGCCAAGGCCAAGCCTCGAGCAGTCGCCTGGGGATTGGCTCTGCACCCCAGCGGCATCACCATCGGTGCGGCCGGTGGACCAGGTGGCGGGTTCCTGTACTTTTGGAAGGCGGGCGAGTCGAACGAGTTTCACCAGATCAAGATGAAGGACTCGGCCCGAGATCTCGACCTCTCGCCCGACCGAATCCACCTCGCCACGGCTCACTACGACGGAGTCGTCCGGATTAGCCGGATGGCCGCCAAGGCGTAACCCGGGCCAGGCTGGCCAACCGAGCGGCCTGCCGTCTCAGGTACCCACCGCGGCGGAAACTACTTGGCTTCCAGCTTCTTCAGGCGATCGGCCAGATCCTGGTTTCGCTTCTTCAACGAATCCAGTTCGCCGCGTAACCGATCCAACTCGGCCGACGAACTCTTGGCCGTTTGCATGGCTTTCAAGGCAGCCCGGGCGGCCACCTGGACCCGAGTTTCCGGGTCATGCTCGGCCAAGCTCGACACCACGCTTTCGGCCGCCTTGGCCGATTCACCCAGGCGACGCAACGCCTGCAACGCCGCACCACGGATCCGCGGACCGGACGACTCGAGCAACCCGGTCAGCATCTTGACCACAGACTCGGTCACCGCATCAGGAGTCTTCTGCCGCACCACTCGCTCGCCCAACGCCATGATCGCCGCCATCCGGCACCGCCTGGGCCGGTCGGCTCGCGACCACTTCAACAAGACGTCCGTCGCGCGAACGTCCTTCTGACGCACCATCGCTCCCAGTGCCGCCATCCGGATGACCTCCCGATGCGACTCCCTGCCCAACGCCTCCTCCAGGCTCTTCAACGGAAGCTCGCGAAGACGGGCCAGGGACTTCAACACCTCCGCTTCCACCTTGTAACTCGGGTCCCCGTCGCTCCAGTGCTTCTCGAGGACATCGGCCACCGAGTCGTTGTCGGTGAACGACTTCAAGGCCCCAGCCGCAGCCGCACGGACAAACGGATTCTCCTGACCCAATGCCTCGAGCAACGCCGGACGCGACACATCGTCGGCCACTCGACCCAACGCCTTGGCCGCCGCCACGCGGACTCCGTAAAACGCATCGTCCGCCAGGGTCGCGATCAACAGCTTCCTGTCGGCCGCGTTGCGGCTGGGAGCAAAATGAGACACCGCTCGCAAACGCTCGGGGACACGTGGTGAGGTCTTCAACTGAGCCACCCACCAGCCGCGCGACTTCTTCTCCTTCAACTCGGCCAACAATGTGTACTCGGGGTCGACTCGCACCAGGGTCGGACGTGAAGAAACCGGCACAAACACCACCTGCCGCTTCTCGCTGACAACCAGGTCCAGGCGAACCGCCTCGGAACGGTTCGGGACCGAAAACGAAATGGTCAATGGAAACTCGAACGCATCGCCGTCCTGCTCCTGAATCACCTCGATACGCATCTGCTTGCTGGCCGAGTCGTAACTGCTGGAGACCAACAGCACAGGGTGACCCGGCCGTTCGGTCCAATCGAAAAAGAACCGTTCCAGAGAATGGCCAAGCAGCCGTTCGAAAGTCCGTCGCAGTTCACCGGTCTCGGCCACCTGGTAGGCATAGACCGTGCCGTAGCGTTTGAGTGCCCGGAAAAAGGCGTCGTCGCCAACACGATGGCGGAGCATGTGCAGCACCCAGCCCGCCTTGGGATAAACCCGAGAATCGAACATGCTGCGAGGCGAAGGATAGTGCCGGTCGACAATCGGACGCGTCAATGCCGTTCCCGATCGACCCGATCGACTCTTCGAATACAACAAGTAGTCCGTCTCGTCTCGACCCAACTTGTGCTCGTACCACAACACCTCGCTGTAGGTCGCAAAACCCTCGTTCAACCACAAGTGGCTCCAGTTGCGACACGTCACCAGGTCGCCCCACCACTGGTGGCCAAGTTCGTGAGCAATCAGGCGGTCGGGAGTGCTATCGAGCATCGCCCGCTTGTCGTGCATCACGCCCCGGTACAAGGTCGTCGCACTGGTGTTCTCCATCCCGCCGCCGGTGAATTGCTCGACCACCACCTGGGCGTACTTCTCCCAAGGGTACTCGATCCCGAACGTGTCGCTGAAGAAGGTGAGCATCTCGACAGTGCGGCCGAAGGTCCGAGCCGTATCGACCGCCTGGTCGGGCGGTACGTAGTACGTCACCGGTCGGCCACGCCATTGCTCTCGAGTCACCTCGAAACGACCCACAACCAATGTCATCAGGTAGCTGACGTGCGATTTCTCCTGCTTCCAGTGAAACCTCACCCTCTGTTTGCCAGCCTGGCCACCGGCGACCTCTTCCCGCGACATCAGCTTGCCGTTCGACAGGCATTCCATCCCGGCCGGCACCGTCGCAATTATCTCGGACGACTGCCGCTCGACCGGATGATCCTGAGATGGAAACCAGTAGCGATTGGAAATCGGTTCGCCATGGCTCCAGACCGTCAGGGGCTGCTTGGGGGATGCCTTGGACGGACCAAAGAAATGCAGGCCCGTGGCCGGGTCGCTCACCGAATAGTCGATCTCGATTCGCCAGACCTCACCGGCAGCCGCTCGAGTCGGCAAGTGCACCAGGATCTCCTCACCCGTGTTCTCGAAATCCAACCCCACCGACTTGGCCTCGCCCTGCTCGCCACGGACCGCGGTGACCTGGTGATTGACGGCATCGAGACGGATGGTGGAGAGAGGACGCAGGGTGCTGAGATCGAGAGTTGCGGTGCCGGAGATTCGTTTTCCCGACAGATCGACGTCGAGTTCGAGCTTCAGGTGACGGATGTCGACCGGACGGTCGCCGGCAGATCGCAACGAAGACGGGGCAGGGGACGGGGCAGGTTGGGCCGCGGCGACCTGAG
>CAVOEV010000390.1:0-3220 GCA_963694825.1 Planctomycetota bacterium | reverse complement strand
ACCGCCCCGTCGACCGCCCTGGCCGCCGATAACGTTGCGGCCGCGTTCGCCGGCCTGAAGATCACCAAGGTCACCACCTTCAAGCTCGAATGCGAACTCGAACGGGCTTTCGGTGTCTCGGTCTCGGCCCCCCTGTCCAAGACCCGCGAAGCGTTGCTGGTGAAGATCGAAACCAACGCCGGGCATGTCGGCTGGGGCGAGTCCTCCCCGATCTCCGGTGCCCGGGCCACGATCGACAAGTTCCTGGCCCCGCGGCTGATCGGCCAGAACCCTATGGAATACCGCAAGCTGTGGCGATCGCTGTGGGGTTCCAACTTCGGCAACGGGTTGGCCACCGGAGCGGTCGAGATGGCGATCAACGATATCCGGGGCAAGGCACTGGGGATGCCGGTGGCCGAGGTCTTCGGGGGCCGGTTCCGTGAGAAGATCCCCGTCTATGTCTCGGCGTTGGACTACGTCGAAGGGATCCCCATCGAAAAGTGGTACCCGATGCGGGCCGAGAAGATGGTCCAGCAGGGACATCGGGCGATCAAGATGCGGCTGGGACGGTACCCGATCGCCCGCGAGATCAAGGTGGTGCAGACGATCCGCAAGGTCGTCGGCCCCGACGTCAAGTTGATGGCCGACGGCAACGGTGCCTACACGATGGGCAACGCCTTGAAGCTGGCCCACCTCCTGAGAACCTATGACTTCGAATTTCTCGAAGAACCCATGCCCCAACGGTCAAACAACTACCCCGGCTACGACAAGTTGCGGGAGAAAATGCCGCTGCCGCTGGCCGGGGGCGAGGCGCTGGATTCGCGTGAGGCGGCCAAGGCACTGATCGACCGACGGGCGTTTGACATTATCCAGCCCGATGCCAGCCTGTGCGGAGGCATCGGCGAAGTGGTGTTCATCTCCGAACTGGCCAACCTCTCGGGAGTCCGCTGCCACCCGCACTGCTGGGGCGCCGATATCGTGATCGCCGCCACCGTGCAGACGCTGTCCCTGGTCCCCGATCCACACTTCGGCCTGCCCACCGATATGCCGTACCTGGAACTGGACCAGTCCGAAAATCCCTGGCGAGAAGGACTGGCCAAGGGGCAGATCGAGGTCAAGGATGGTTACGTCACCGTGCCACGACGACCGGGGCTGGGGATTGAAGTCGACGAGAAACTGGTGCGGAAATACGCGGTCTGACGCGACATAAAAATCACACTCCTGGCACAACAGATTCCCTGAGCAACCGCGGCCAGCCTGATTCGCCACGTCATCCCTGAACCGATATGGACCGCCGAGTCTCTCTTGCGGACCTCGTTCCGCCGAGTGGACGGCTCCGATCCAGGCGAGAACACTCACCATGACACGCCAGCACTTCCCCGAAGGCTCCCGGCACACTGCCAGGTTGCTGAAGATCACCGAACGTCCAATCGAAAACCGAACCGACGGACACTGCCTGCTGCGTCTTGAATTCGAGATCTTTCATCACGATGACGAACAGAGAGTACTGAGCTCTGTTGGCTCAATCGCCTCGCGTGATCTGATCATCTGTTCTCATTCATCGGTCGACGAAGGTGTCGCCCCCTTCGTCCAGGCAATCCGTGTCGAGAACCCAGAAGACAAGAAGTCCTGGTTCCGAGTGGCCTCAGCCAATGCCACGCCCATTCCATGGGTGACGATCACCTTTGGGCCTCAACTGGATGATGAACGAAACACGTTCCGCAAGATCTTCCGATTCGACGCGACGGACTACCAGGTTCGAAACTGGCCAGCGGACCTGACAGCGAGGTGGCTCACGATCCCGAAGGCGGCCGAGGAGTGGAACATCTCCTACTCGACGTTACGACGAAAACTGAAAAAGGTGCTGGCTCAACGGTCCGAGCTGACCGAGACCTTGATCCGCAGACGTGGTGGCCAGGGAGCCGCGGTCCGAAGAGGGGAACAAGCGGAAGTCAACCTCCTGATCGCCAGGCACGTCCTGAACGACCTGGGCTGACTCGAAAAACTACGCATCACCGAGATCCGTCGCAGACAAGAAGCTGAGGAAGAGAACATGCGACTGACGGCTCTGCTCGAGACGCGCGACCGTTGACTTTCGGACAGGTCGAGGGCACCGGACTCTTCCAACCGAAGCTGCCAAGCACCTGCCACAGCGTTCGAGCGGCCGGGCACCGTGTTATTATGACCTGCCGTTGGTGATATTCGGGTGCCTCGGTCGAATGCACACGCCCCCATCGGCCGCCGGTTCCAATCACTGAAACCTGGTAATTGAGTTGTGCTCCTGAGATGTCGACAGGTGTCTTTAAGTCGCATCGCCCCGGATAATCTGTGAATTTCCTTCAAAATGAAGAAAACGGGGTCTGTTTGGGGTAACGCGAGCTCTCCTCTTGCCACATAGGGGTATGGCGACGTTTTCGGGGAACCAATTTCTCTTTCTCACACCACACGACTGGAGAAACGACTTGAAAATCCTGCATTCTCGACGCGAAGCTCTTTTGACCTTGATGGCCGCTCCACTGTTGAAAGCAGCCGGATCACGCTGCGCCATGGCGGCCATTACCCCGCATGCCAACGTCCTGCACCCATCTCTTCGCAAGTTGATCGAACTCCAGGGACCAGCCGTCGTGGTCACGCAGCTCTCGTCGCTGATCAAGTTCCAACTGGGGCCGGATGCCTGGACAGCAACTCCAACGCCGACAGCGACAAGCGGCTGGAACGCACTTTCGGTGCAGTCGGATGGAGACACACTTTGTCTTCAGTGCGTCGGAGGTTGCTTCACGGGCGTCCTGCAACACCTGGGCGCCGCAAGTGCGAATCCATGCAGACTGTATGGCCTTTCTCCTCAGCAGGTCATGCAGCACGCAAAAGTGTGCCATGATGAGGCACGTCGTGCCGGACTGTTCGTCCCTGCCGCCACAAGTCCGGCTGTGATCGACGAGAAGCTGTTGCAACTGGTGTCGCTGATACGCGACTCCCGGTTAGGAGATTCGGACCCGGACCTCTGCGGGCTGGACGTCATTTTCACCCAGGCGGGACATCTCGAGGCCGTCATCCGTCATTCCGAAGGACGGTATCACTTTGAAATCAGTCCGTCCCTCGAACATGTCGCCGACCACCATGGCAATCTGAGCGCATCGAAGCGTGATCGGCCCTTGCTCGTGCTTGAGAGCAGGTTGCATCCGCTGGCCTGCCACCGCGAGAACAGTGCCTCATTCAATCTGTTGCATCTCGCTTGCGTAGT
>CAVOEV010000389.1:0-3225 GCA_963694825.1 Planctomycetota bacterium | reverse complement strand
TGCTGTTCCTGTCGTTCCAGACCGACACCACGCGATTGGCCACGTACATGATCGGCCAGGTGGCCGGCGCGACGACGATCGCCAACGCGTTTCCGGCCTGTATCGGGCTGAAGGGCAACTGGCACGGGTTGGCTCATGGGGCCGGAAAGCCCGGCGGTGCCGAGCGGCTGGGCCGATTCGACCAGTTCCTGGCCGAGCAGTTCGGCTACTTCCTGCAACGGCTGCACAACACACCCGAGGCCGATGGCACGCTGTTGGATCACACCGTGGTCCTCTACGGCAGCAGCAACAGTCGCACTCACCAGAACCGCAACTACCCGCTGGTGCTGGCCGGTGGCAGCAAGCTGGGCCTGAAGCACGGGCACTACCGGCGATATGGCAACGATGTGCCGTTGTCGAACCTCTTCGTCACGATGCTCGATCGCATCGGTGTTCCTCTCGAGGGGTTCTCTGACAGCACGGCTGAAATGTCGGACCTGCTGGCCTGATTGGCGGGCCGGCCTACCGGTGTTTCGGCGGAACTCGTGTTTCGATCGGCGGTCAACTGTCACGTCCCAGCAGATCCTGCAGTGCCTCGCGGAGCTTCGGCTGCTCGAACTCAAACCCCTCTTCCTCGAGTCGCTTGGGAACAACATAGCGACCGTACAGGGCAAGTTCCGGGTCGGTGCGAAACAACACTCGGGCTCCAAACCTCACGATCCATGATGGTGATGGAAGGCCGATTGGCATGCCGACCACCCGACGCAGGTCTCGCATGAATTGGATTTGTGCGACGGGGAACGGCGACGAGGCGATGTAGACACCGTGCATGGCGGGGTCCAGCAGTCCTCGTTCGAACAGGCGATTCATATCCGTTTCATGTATCCAGCTCATTCCCTGTGAGCCATTTCCGACTCTGCCCCCAAGTCCCATTCGTGCCAGTCTCGCCAGTGTCGTGAGCGCACCGCCGCCGGCTCCACGATTGCGACCAATCACAAAACTGGTACGTAGGACGACACCACGTTGCGACGGTAGAACACTCTCGGAGAATGCTCTCTCCCAGGCCTGGCCAACGAACGGGGCCAGGCCGTACCCAAGGGCGGAGTCTTCGGTGCAGATCCTCTTCGGTGGATCACCGTAAATATGTGCCGTACTCATCTGCACCCACACCGGGGGAGGTGTCTCAATGCACCGCATTGCTTCGCCGAGTACTCGCGTGGCTTCGACTCGAGAGCGAAGGATCTCGTCCTTGTGTTCCGGCGTCTTGATGCAGTCGACGCTTCGGCCGGCGAGGTTGATCAGGCCATCGGCTCCGTCCAGTTCTTCGCACCACGCGGCCAGGCTGCGTCCGTCCCATTCCCGGTGGCGCCAGTGTCCTTCAGCGGTTGGAGCATTACGGGACAGGATGACCACCGAACTGCCTCGTTCAGCCAGGTGATGTGCAAGAGACACTCCCAGGAATCCGCTGCCCCCCGCAATAACGAACCTCTTGGTTTCGGTTGAAGTCGGCACGATGTGGTTTCTCTTTTAACGTGATGATGCGGTGTAAACCGCAGAAGGACCTCGCCGTTAACCGGAGTTCCTGGCGGATCGATCCCAATTCGCGTCCAAGACCGACTCGATGATACGCCCGATTTCTGGTCCGCGTGCCTTCACCGTGAGATTATTTGCCTATGTGCTGCAAGGACCGCGATCGTCGAGTTGCTCGAATCCGCGACCAACTGGATTAGACTTGGTCTTGTTGTCATCACATCGAAGATAGGAGAGAACCACTATGAAGATCGGCATCCTGGGTGGAAGCGGACGCATGGGACAAGGCCTGGCACGAGGCTATGCCAATGCAGGCCACGAGGTGATTCTGGGGAGCCGTTCTGCCCAGCGAGCCATCGACACGGCCTCGGGGCTGGGAGACGGAGTGAGCGGGGGTTCTCTCGCCGACGCGGCTCAGATCGGAGAACTGGTTGTCCTGGCCGTCCCGTTTGGAGATGCCGTTGCGACCGTCGAGCCACTTCGAGACTCCCTGGCTGGAAAAATCGTAATCGACATCACGAATCCGTTCGGAGCGGTCCCACCAGGGCAAGTGGCGGGCATCGAGAACAACTGTCGGGCGGCAGACTCGGCTCGCTGGGTGGCCGCCTACAAGACAACCTTCTGGAAGACTCTCGAAGAGCCCGGCAAGGACGGCCAGGTTCGGGACGTTTTCGTGAACGGTCAAGACGAAGAAGCCAAGAGAATCGTGATGCAGTTAATCACCGAGACGGGGTTTCGACCGATTGACTGTGGTGGTTTCGAAAACGCTCGAACAATCGATCTGATGGTCCCGCTGATGCTTGAACTCGACAGTCGCTACCATGCCGATGCCGGTTCATCGTGGAAGTTCCTTGGCTGAGTGGCAGGGACGGTCTCGCACTTGTCGAGGTGAACGAGGGAGCCGAGTCGGCGAGGCGGCCCCAAGGTTCCCAGTGCCACTTCGATAGGATAGCTTGGAAGTTCTCAGCCAAACCCGGGCGAAGACTATCCCTGCCCTGCCCTGGCGGGTAGCCAGCACTTACGAGAGTTGCCGATGCATCGGATACGGTTTGACAAGATCGGTATGGCGTTGTTTGCGGGCGTGCACCTTTGGTGTTGCCCCGCGTCGTTGGAGGCTGCTTCCGACCGCCCGCCCAATATCGTCTGGCAACGCGTTCCGCTGATGGTGCGCTGGCCGGGTCAAATCACTCCGGGTTCCATCAGCGATTCCATCGTCGGTCCGATTGACGTTTATCCGACGATTCTCGAAGCCGCCGGCCTGAATCAGCCCGAAGGACACGTCGTGGATGGTGAGTCACTGATTCCCATCCTGAAACAAACCGGCGAACTCAAACGCCAGGCCTATTTCACATGGTTTCCGCACCTTGTTCCCGCTGTGTCCGTTCGCCGGGGTGATTGGAAGTTGATTCGACGGTTCGAGTCTCACGCCAAGTATCCGAAAGTCCGCGAGCTCTACAACCTCAAGGAAGACATCGGTGAAACACGCAATCTGGCGAACAAGAGTCCAGGAAGAGTGAAAGAACTGGATGCACTAATCGACCAGTTCGTGAAGGATACAGGCGCGCTTTATCCCAAGCCCAATCCGGGCTTCAATGTTGCCGCTGCGGCTAAACCCGACAACTCGGATCCGATCCCGGGGCTTGTTGCCAGGAAGTGCAAGGTGGTCAAGACGGAAGGTGCAATTCGCGTCACCGGGGAAGGACGTCTGCCTTTTCT
>CAVOEV010000388.1:0-3249 GCA_963694825.1 Planctomycetota bacterium | reverse complement strand
ACACCAAGGACCTGACACCAAGGACCGGACACCAAGGACCGGACACCACCATGATCCCCGCCACCCAATTCGATGAGCTCCCGCTCCGAGTCGGACTCGGACAGTTTCAGACTCCCACCCCCTCACTGCTGGCCTACATCAAGCAGTGCGGAGTCGACGACGTCCAGATGAACACCGCTCGACTGCCCGGCGACAACCGCTGGGAATACGAAGACCTGGCCCACCTCCGCGAACAGGTCAACCACGCCGGACTCAGACTCATGTCACTCGAAAACGTCCCGGTGACGTTCTACGACAAGATCATGCTCGGACAACCCGGCCGCGAATCTCAACTCGACCACATGGTCGCGACCGTCACAAACATCGGCCGAGCTGGCATCCCCATCCTCGGATACCACTTCATGCCAACCGGAGTCTGGCGCACCAGCCAGACTCAGCCGGTTCGCGGAGGCGCCCTGGCCACGAGGTACCAGCACCAGTTGGCTGTCGACTCGGACGACAACCGCTACCAGCACAAGAACTGGCCGACTCGCGCCGATCGTGACTACAGCCCGGATGAGATGTGGGAGAACTACTGCTGGTACATGGAACGCATGCTGCCGGCGTGCGAGGCGGCCGGAGTCCGCATGGCACTGCACCCCGACGACCCGCCCGTCGATACGGCACTCGGTCGAGTCCCCCGCCTGTTTCACGGGTTCGAAGGATTCCGACGGGCCATGGACACGTTCGATTCCCCCATGCACGGACTCAACTTCTGCCACGGATGCTGGTCGGAAATGAAGGCCGGACAGGGCGTGCTGGATGCGATCCGACACTTCGGTGGCCAGAACCGCATCCTGTATGTCCACTTCCGAGACGTCCAGGGAGGCCTCGATGACTTCACCGAGTGCTTCCTCGGCGACGGGAACTGCGACCCCCTCGAAACCGTCCGCACGCTCCGAGACGTCGGCTTTCGCGGATTCCTGATCCCCGACCACGTGCCGCAAATGGAAGGCGATCAAGGCTGGAACGAACGAGGACGAGCCTGGACCGCCGGCTACATCAAGGGTCTGATCGACGCCACCGGGGACTGGCTCGCCTCATGATTCGCCGCAGGCGTATCATGAGGGTGCCTGTCCCTTTGACAGCCCGATACCGCTAAACCAACTCGTGCAACGGGCCCAGGTTCTGGTTCAACAGCTTGATCGGCAAATTGGCGTCATCGCGGATGAAACCCTTCGGATCGATCCCCATGTTGTGGTAGATCGTCGACAGGATCTCCTGATACTTCACCGGTCGCTGGTCCGGATGCCCGGCGTCCTTGGTCGTCGAACCGATCACCTGCCCGGTTCGCATGCCGCCACCGGCCATCACTGCACAACTGGCCGGAGGCCAGTGGTCGCGGCCCGAGTTCTTATTGATCTTCGGAGTCCGACCAAACTCGCTGCAAACCAGCACCGTCACGTCCTTGTCCATGCCTCGCTCGTGAAGATCGGTTACCAGGGCACTCAGCACCTGGTCTACCAAAGGCAGTCGTTCCTTCATCTGCCCGAAGTTGTTGCTGTGGTAGTCCCAACGCCCAAAGCCCAATGTCACGCAGCGGACTCCCGCTTCGATCAACCGGCGGCAAATCAACACCTGCTCGTTCCAGACCGGAGGCCCGTCGTTGACGTTCTTCGACGACCCCTTCCCGTATCGCTCGCGAATCTTCGGGTCTTCCTTGGAAACGTCCAGGGCATCGAGCAACTTGCTCGAGGTGAGTACGTCGAAGGCCTGCTCGTAGATCGCGTCGGAACCCTTCAACACGGCGTTGTCGCTGGACCGGCGGAACCCGTCGAACGCCGACAACAGCTTCTTGCGGTTGTTGAGTTGATCGAGCGTGATGCCCTTGAGCGTCATGGCCTTGATGTCTTCGCCGTCAGGCTTGACCGGAGCGTAACCGCGGCCCAGCTTGCCCGGAAACCCGACATCGGACCACGGCTTGTGACCGCAAGTCTTGGTCAATCCCATGAACGCCGGAATAGCCGGTTCGCGACTGCCCAACTCCCGGGCCAAGAACGAACCGACCGACGGCTGCTGCAACCGAGCCTGGTCGGCACGACGCAGACCGCTCCAGCACTGAGTCGCTGCATGAGAACCGTCCGAATCGGCGATCGAACGGATGATGGCAAACTTGTCGGCCATCTTCGCCATCCGTGGAGCCAACTCGCAGATCTCGATACCCGGGACATTCGTCTCGATCGGATTGAACTCGCCACGAACCTCCTTCGGAGCGTTCGGCTTCAAATCGACAAAGTCCTGGTGCGACACGCCGCCAGCCAGGAAAATCATGATCACAGCCTTGTTCTTCGTGTCGCCCTGAGCTCCACCGGTGGCCTGGGCCTGAGCCCGCATTAGCTCGGCCATCGACAGGCCGCCCAGACCCAATCCGCCAATCTGAAGAAACGATCGCCGCGACACACCGTCGCAATAACGTGGGCCGCGTCCACCTTGAATCGAGAGCATCCCGGTCGCCTCCGAACACGAACTGAAGTCTGATCACATCACGAACCGCACAGTAAACCAATTATACCGCGAAACCATAACCTATCAACAGATATCGATCCGTCCGCCCCCCCGGCCACACCTAAACCGGCGAATCCACCCACCCATTCTTCAACGCCAACGCGTACAACACGACCAACGGAGAAATCAAAGCCAGCAGAATCCCGCAAATCCACAGAAACACCGTCGTCGGCCGCGACGGCCGAATCCGGGAATCCACACCTCGATGCCTCAGCCAAATCGTCCCCAACGCCAACGCCGGGTACAAGACCACAGAAACCAAACTGGCGATCATCAGCATCAACGGCGGATTGGTGAACAACGAATACATCAACGTGCCCGTGCCCAGCGAAACGCACAACAGCACGCGAATCGATTTCTGCCTGGCCGGATAGTCGGCAGGGTCGATCAGCCGCATCACGCACAACGCGTCGGTCAGCAGCCTCGCTCCACCCGCCGCTCCGGCCAACACGGTCGAAAACAGCACGAAGAAGGCTCCGACTATGAAACCCGTCGCTGCCCAACTGGCCAGGGCCCCGTCGGTGAACTGGTGGATCACCGACGTGTACATCTCCTGCAACGTCGACAAAGTCTGCTTGGCATCCGGATCGACCTGCTTCTGGTTCAGGATTGCCGCTCCGAGGAAGTAGAAGCAGAGTGTGCTGGAGGTGTAGACGAACATGGTCAGGAACACGTCGGTGTACATCACCTTGACCCAACCCCGAG
>CAVOEV010000387.1:0-3278 GCA_963694825.1 Planctomycetota bacterium | reverse complement strand
TTTCAAAGAAACGACGGATATCGGTGACCTGGTACTTCATCATGCAAAACCGCTCGATCCCCAGGCCAAACGCAAACCCGGTCACCCGCTCGGGATCGTAACCCACCTGCCGCAACACGTTCGGATCGACCATCCCCGCTCCACCCAACTCCAGCCACCGGTCCCGCCACAACACGTCGACCTCGACCGACGGCTCGGTGAACGGAAAGAAACTCGGACGGAACCGAACCGTCACATCATCGCCCAGAAACGCTGTGGCGAAATGCTTGAGCACGGTCTTCAAATCGGCCATCGTCACGTCGGTGTCGACCACCAATCCCTCCATCTGGTGAAACATGCAATGGTGCGTGGTGTCGATCGTGTCCGGCCGGTAACAACGACCCAATGACACGATCCGCAACGGAGGTTCGGACTGCTCCATGACCCGGATCTGAACCGTCGACGTCTGGCTCCGCATCAACACCGCACGATCGCCGGCAGTCACCGAAGACGATTGGTCACCTGCTTGGTCGGCCGACTGGCCGACGGCGGCTGTGGCGAGATAGAAGTTTTCGAGAGGATCACGAGCGGGGTGCACCGGAGGAATATTGAGCGCCACGAAGTTGTGATGGTCGTCCTCGAGCTCTGGACCCCGAGAAACTCGAAATCCCATCCGACCGACAATCTCGCGAAAGTCGTCCATCGTGCGACTGATCGGGTGGCGGCGACCGATCGCAGGCTGAGGACCCGGCAGAGTGACATCGACGGCGGCAACGGCGACGGCAGGTCGAGCCAACTCGGACTGACGTGCCCCCAAGGCCGCTTCAACCGTCTGCCGCACCTCGTTGAAGACCTTGCCCAATACGGGCCGCTCGGCCGGATCCGCCTGGCTCAACAACGATTGCAGATCCTTCAGCCGACCGTGCTTCTTCCCAAGAAACTCGACACGAACCGCCTCAAGCGACTCCGTAGACGAAGCACCACCAATCGCCTCAAGCGACTCGTCCTGGTAACTCGCAAATGCGGCCTGGGCGTCGGCGGTCATCGGTGAGTCAAAAGAGACGGGGTCTGGCGGACTCGTGGAGATCAGGCTGCAGAAGACGCTGCAGCGACGATTTCGTCGAAGACCCGAGGATGGGAAATTGCAATCTCACTGAGAGTCTTGCGATCCAACTCGATGCCGGCCGAATGCAGCTGATTGATGAACACGGAATAGCGGACGCCTCGCTGACGACAAGCGGCCGTGAGGCGAATGATCCACAGACGACGGAACACTCGCTTCTTCGTCCGCCGGTCGCGGTAGGCGTAAGCTCGCGAACGAATCACCGTCTCCTTGACCGTTCGCAGCAACTTGCCACGACCGCCGCGGTTGCCCCGCGCCTCGCGGAACAATCGCTTCTTGGCCTTCCGCCGGGCCGATCCTTTGCGAACTCGTGGCATCCTCGTCCTCACACTCGGCCGCGTTGGGCCGCCTTCATCGTAGATATCGTCGTCTCAGGTTGGTCGGTCTCAGCGTCGCGGACTCACGAACCGGGAGCCAGATTGTCTCGAACTTCCTTTGCGTCAGCACCACTCAAACCGCCACCAGATCGCAACTGACGCTTCTGCTTGCCCGACTTGTGACTCAACAGGTGACCTCGGAACGCACTGCGATGCTTGACCTTGCCATTGGCCGAAACCCTGAACCGCTTCTTCATTCCCTTGTGTGTCTTCTGCTTCGGCATCACTTCGGTTCCTGCAAACTCTCAAAACACCCTAGGCTACTTCTGGCCAATATCAGCTATCTCAACACAAGTCGCCGGCTAGCCCTTGGGAGCCAACACCGTCGACATCGTCCGACCACCCTCCATACCCGGTGGCTTCTCGACCTTGGCGACGTCTTCAAGGATCGCAATGATCCCCTGCAACATCTCGTGACCACGATCCCGGTGAGCGTTCTCGCGGCCGCGGAAAATCACGTTGATCTTCACCTTGTCACGGTTCTCCAAAAACCGACGCGCTCGCTTGATCTTGAACTCGATGTCATGCTCACCCGTCTTGGGCCGCAATCGGATCTCCTTGACCTGGACTGTGTGCTGCTTACCTCCCTTGGTCTTTCGCTTCTTCAACTCGTACTTGAATTTTCCGTAGTCCATGATCCGACAGACCGGCGGTCGGTCGTTGGGACCCACCTCCACGAGATCCAGACCCGAGTCCACGGCAAGCTGCAAGCCCTCCTCCGTAGGAAGAACGCCAACCATGTTGCCCTCCGGATCGACCACGCGAATGGGAGTGATCCGGATCTGATCGTTGATCCGGTGCATCTGCTCAGCAGCGACCGGCGGTAATCCTCTTCGGCGCAACGTCTCCCCCTGTTATTCCGTCTGCCCAGACAGCCGGGCTAATGTTCCTATCTTGTATAGACGCCCCCGGCAGGCGTCAAGAACCAACACCTAAACGACACCTAAACGATATCACGAATTGGCTCCAGAACAACCGCCCGAGACCCATCCAGTGTGCCCGGTTGACCACTGTAACGATACGATCCGCCAATACAAACGTCCCAGCACGCCTCGTTCGTTTCCGACTCAACCGATCGACCCGTCAGGATCACGTCCCCCACCTCCAACCCCGTAACACCCGCTACACCCAAACCCGATATCGGCATCTCGACCACCAAACACGTCGAAGAATCCTCGCACATTACGCCGGAATCCAAGTCCTCGTCCCCCGCCGACAACCCGCAACCGGTCAACCGCTCGATCAACCCGCACGACAACTCCACGTGCACTAAACCTTCACACTCCTGCAACTGCCATCCCAAACCCGCCAACACACTGCCCGATGAAGGATCGACATTCGCCAATGCCGTCTCCGCACGGACGCTCAAGTCCGCTCGAGATGCCTCCCACTGCTGATTCGATCCGTCACGAAAAAGTACCGCCGCGATCATTTCCACTACTCGAGTCAACAAGGATCGCTCCAGACCACTCAGTGAACGTGCACCAGATTGCTCCGACAATATCGCACCACCACCCAGCAGGCCGCCGATCAGGCCAACAGCCAGTGAGCCTTCGATGGCAATCCGACCCGTCTCACGCGGTCGCGAACCCTGGATCACCCACGTCCCGGCCGCCTCGCTGCCTCCCGGTAATCGAGCACCCGGTGCCAAACCCAAATACTGGATCGAGATCGCAGCCCCTCCCGCAGCCTGCCCCGCCGCAATCCGCTCACCAATCACTTCGGTCAACTCGGCCGACGACGACTCCAGATGCGACTCTAAACGCCGCAACGTCGAAACCGGCCACCGCAACGAGTCC
>CAVOEV010000386.1:0-3356 GCA_963694825.1 Planctomycetota bacterium | reverse complement strand
GGTGGCTGCGGTGGCTGCGGTGGCTGCGGTGGCTGCGGTGGCTGCGGTGGCTGCGGTGGCTGACAGGCACAGAAACAGGACCAGGGTGGTGAGGCATTGAAGTGGGTGTGTCATGATGGGTCCGTTGTCAGTGTGTGAAAGTCATCGAATGGGCCAAGCGTGGTTCTTCGGAACTGAGGACCACGGGTCGACAGACGATGATCGTGGATTGAATGGTGATATTCGACTGTGTTAGTGGTGATGCCTGGAAATCCTCTCGGCCATGAACCGTTGGAGCGATCGGATGCGTGGAGCGTATTACGGCGTGTTGTTTCTGCTGGTCGCACTTGCCCCGCCGATCGCCGCCGCCGAGAAAATCGATCCCGAGAAGTTCCGCGGGACGTTGACGACCAGCCAGGGTGGCGGTGTTGTCTACTATCGCACTCATCCCTTCAACAAAAGCCACCCGTCGGTGCGTCGGGTTGTGATCGTGGTACACGGCTTGGGCCGAACGGCCAACGGGTACTTTCGCGCGGTATTCGAGAGTGCCCAGGCCGATCATCGTGGCATCGGCACCGCGATCGTGGCACCTCGATTCCCCATCGCCGTCGACAAGCCCGGGGCCGGGCTGCACACCTGGTCGGGCGGCTGGGCCATCGGGCATCGCTCGCTGGCGCCGAAGCGGATCAGTTCCTTTCGGGTGATCGACGAGGTATTCGACCGACTCAGGGATCGAAAGCGGTTTCCCAACCTGTCGCAGGTCGTGCTGGCCGGTCACTCGGCCGGTGGCCAGTTCGTCAATCGCTACGCCGCAGGCGGCCTGGCGAGGGTCAACGAGGGGGTTCGCCTGAAGTTCCTGGTGATGAACCCGTCGTCGTACATCTATCTCGACAAGCGGCGACCGATTCCGGGCCAGGCGGGTAAGTTCGCCGAGCCGAACGGCGTCAAGGACTTCAACCGGTACAAGTATGGGCTGGATGACCTGAACATCTACATGAGTAGTCGTGGCCGCGAAGCCATCCTTAAACAGATGCAGGCTCGGCGAGTCCATTACCTGGGCGGTACCACTGACATGGGCTCGAAGAATCTGGCCACGAGCCCTCCGGCGATGGCCCAGGGCCAGCATCGATTCGAGCGATGGCGGAATTACCGGATGTATGTGAAGCTGTTTCCCGAGTGGTCCGGGAACGCGGTTTTCCGGCCGGTGCCCGGTATCGGTCACTCGGGACGGCAGATGTTCAATTCCGCCGCGGCGAAGCGGATTCTGTTTCACTGAGTTGGCAGCCTGGCGTTCCCAGTGATGGTTGCGTGCTAATCGGCGGTGAAATGGACGATTGGGCCAGATTCCTTGAGAAACTGGCGATGGTTGAAGAAGTCATGTCTCGAAACTCTATAGAATTGTGTCCACAATTCGAGGTGAATTGCGGAGCGTGTACAGGCAGATCTGAATGGTCGGGTGAAACCAGCCGCGCGAGGCAGACAAAGAAAACAGGAAAGTTGTCGATGAAATTCTCTACAGCGCTGTTCGCCGCAGCCATGCCGTTTCTGCTGGTCGCTGTTGCGACCGCCGACGAGGAAAACAACCAGGCCCACTGGAACCAGTTTCGTGGTCCCGACGGAGATGGCCGGAGCGGTGCAAAGGATCTGCCGGTTGAGTTCAGCGAAACGAAAAACGTTCGTTGGAAAACGGCAATTCACGGCAAGGGGTATTCGTCTCCGGTCGTGTGGGGCAGCCAGGTCTGGTTGACCACCGCCCGCGAGGATGGCCGTGAACTGTTTGCCCTGTGCGTGGATCTCAACAGCGGCAAGATTATTCACGACATCAAGGTGTTTGATGTCATGAAACCGCAGTTGGCGCACTCGTACCTCAACAGTCACGCGACGTCGACTCCGGTCATAGAGCAGGGACGGATCTATGTGCACTTCGGGAGCTACGGGACGGCCTGCCTGGACACAGCCAGCGGCAAGAAGATCTGGGAACGCCGCGATTTTCACTGCGATCACAGGGTGAGACCGGGATCGTCGCCGATTGTCGACAGCGAGTCACTGTTCGTGGCGTTCGATGGAGTGGACAAGCAGTTCTTCGTGGCCCTGGACAAGAAGACCGGGAAAACGCGGTGGGTGCGAGACCGCAACGTGACGTCCGACTGGGATGCCACGCTGAGGGCCCGGGGCATTGATCCCCGCGAAGTGAAAAAGGAGAAGCCCGGAGACAACAAGAAGTCGTACGCGACAGCCAAGCTGATTGAACTGGATGGGCGGAGGCAACTGATTGCTCCGGCCGCCGAAGCGACGATTTCCTACGACCCTGTCACGGGCGAGGAACTGTGGCGCGTGCACCACCTGGGTGGATTCAATGTCGCGT
Organism: Planctomycetota bacterium; assembly: GCA_963694825.1. Taxonomy (GTDB): domain Bacteria; phylum Planctomycetota; class Planctomycetia; order Planctomycetales; family Planctomycetaceae; genus UBA8437. Next base: position 1,012 of record CAVOEV010000386.1, on the reverse strand, counting down.
GTCGTCCGCTGTTTGACCATGGCCTGGTTTACCTGTTCACAAGTGGTCTGACCGGTCATTTCCTGGCCGTTCGTCCCACCGGAACGGGTGATGTCACCGACACTCACGTCGCGTGGAGTACGACCCGAAGCACCCCGCACATCCCGTCACCGATCATCGTTGACGACATGTTGTTCACGGTGACCGAGAAAGCCGGCATCGCGAGGTGCCTGGAGGCAAAAACTGGCAAGGAGATCTGGCGAAAACGCGTGGGAGGAAGCCACTGGGCGTCACCGCTGTTGGCCGATGGAAAGATCTACTTCTCGAGCAAGGAAGGGCGGATTTCTGTGATCTCGGCCGAACGTGAGTTCCAACTGGTTGCCGAGAACCGGATGGATGCGAGTTTCATCGCGTCGCCAGCTGTCGCCGGTAAGGCGTTGATCCTGCGGTCGGAAAAACATCTCTACCACGTGGCCCAGGGTTTCACACGTCCTGCGGAGACCCGGTTGGCGGCAAAGCCGGCTCCTGCGAAAAAGACCTCCGCCGGTACGAAGCCCATGCGGCTTTCCGAAACGGAACTCGAGAAACTTGCCGTGGAACTGAAAGCCGCCGTGGCGAACGGAAAGTTGACCGAGAAGGAGGCGATCGCGAAGTACAAGGAGGCTGCTGCTGGTGCTGATGACAAACCATCGAAGACCCCGGTTGTCTCCGTCGACCTGAAGGAGTTGGGCCGGAAACTCAAGGCGGCGGTGGCCGCGGGCGAGATGACCGAGAAAGAGGCGATCGCCGAGTACAAGGAAGCGACTGCAAAAGCCGGCGGTAAGAAGCCCGAGCGGGGGACCGGGAAGTCCGGGGTCCGGCAACTTGGGCCGGCACCCGTGGTCGCCAAGCTGACCTACAAGGGGGTCCGGGGCAAGGACTACATCGTTGTCTTCGAGGCTCCGTCCAAGGACGGTGAAGAGGAATCGAAAATCGTTTTCTTTGGCGAGCGATTCCGCAAGCAATTCGCCGGGACGAAGGTCGGCACGATGAC
>CAVOEV010000385.1:0-3358 GCA_963694825.1 Planctomycetota bacterium | reverse complement strand
TTGGCGTCGCGAGTCGACGTCCATCACTCGCCAGGTCTTCCAGTCCGAACCCGCCTCGGCCACTCCATAGGCCATGTACCGACCGTCGTCGCTGAAGGAGGTGCCGGACAGTGCGACAGTTCCGTCCTTGGACCAGGTGTTGGGGTCGACCAGGATCCTGGGCTTGCCGTCGAGGGTGTCGAGTCTGTGGAGTACCGACTGGTTCTGCAGTCCCGTGTTTTTGTAGAAGAAGTATCGCCCTCCCTTTTTGAACGGGGTTCCGACCTTCTCGTAGTTCCACAAAGCCTCGATCCTCCGCCGGATCGTATCACGTTCGGGCAGTCCTTCGAGGTATCCGAATGTGGTCTTGTTCTGAGCATCGACCCAGCCGGCGACCTCCTTGGACTTGCGGACATCGTCTTCGAGCCAGCGATAGGGGTCGGCAACCTTGGTGCCGTGGTGGGTGTCGACATGGTCGATCCGTCGCGTCTTGACATATTCGATGTCGGCGGCGTCGAGCGGGTCGGGCATGGTCAGCAGTCCGGCAAACAGGAGTACGGGAATCAACGGGCACGGGACGAGGCGGTGCATCGGGGATCTCCAGTCGGTGGGCCTGACGGTCGAGCGAGTGGTCGGCCGGTGGGCGAGATGGTATTTAACCGGACGGGATGTCGATTGGAAAGGGAGAGATGATGAGCAAAACGGTACGAACGGGTTGGCGGACGGGGCTGGTCCTGCTGTCGGTGCTTGTACAGGCGGGTGTGGCCAGGAGCGAGGAACCCGATCCGGCAGGTCGACTCGAGCCAACGCGTCGGTTGAACTTGCTGATCGATTCCGAGTGGGACTGGCGACTGCAGCAGCAGCCGACGTTTGCGTCGTATCTTGGAGATAGTCGTCACAACGATCGCTGGCCCGACGTGTCGTTGGCGGCAATCGAGCGACGTCACAAGCATCGGCAGGCTGTTCTGAAACAATTGGCTTCGATCGACCCCAAGCAGCTCGCAGCAGACGACCGGCTGAATTACGACCTCTTTTCCCGCGACTATTCAGTCTCGGTCGAGAGTCACAAGCACCGTTGGTTTCTGCTCCCGTTGACCGCTCGGGACGGTATCCAGGACGCCAGTTCCACCGCCGACGTGATCCGTTTCGAGCGGTTGTCGGATTACGAGCAGTGGTTGAAGCGTCTGGATTCGTTTGGCGTCTACATGGATCAGACGATTGCGTTGATGCGAGCGGGTCTTGAGGAGCGTCGGGTTCACGATCGCGAGGTGATGGTACGTTTGCCGGCTCAGATCGCTCGTCAGATCGTCGACGACCCCAGCCGCAGTTTCTTTTTTAAGCCGTTTCGGAATTTTCCTGCTGGTGTGTCTAAGGCGGATCGTGAGCGATTGCGGAGTGATGCTTTGGCGTCGATAACCCGAGTCGTCATACCGGCGTACCGGCGGATGCAGTCGTTTTTCAACGACAAGTACTTGCCCGGTTGTTTTCCTCGAGCCGGCATCTGGCAGATCCCCGGTGGCCGCGAACTGTATGCGTTTCGTTGTCGCCGGTTCACCACGACCGATTTGACGGCCCGTCAGATTCACGAGATTGGTTTGCGTGAGGTGACGCGAATTCGAGCCGAGATGCAGTTGGTGATCGAGCAGGTTGGGTTCAAGGGTACGTTTCGCGAGTTCTTGGAGTTCATGCGTAGCGACCCGCGTTTTTACTACAAGGACGCGAAGGATTTGTTGGCGGCTTATCGGGAGGTGAGTAAGCGGATCGACCCGCACCTGGTTCGATTGTTCCGTCGCCTGCCGCGGATCCCCTATGGTGTCGAGCCGATCCCGATGCATTTGGCTCCGGACACGACGACGGCCTACTACCGTCCCCCTTCGGCCGACGGGCTGCGGGCGGGGACGTATTTCGTGAACCTGTATCGGCCGGAAGTGCGTCCGAAATACGAGATCGAGGCCTTGAGTCTTCACGAGGCGGTACCCGGCCATCACCTGCAGATTTCTCTGGCGATGGAACTCGAAAACGTGCCTCCATTCCGGCGGTTTGGAGGCTACACGGCGTTCATCGAGGGATGGGGTTTGTATGCCGAGAGTCTTGGCGGCGAGTTGGGCTTGTACAAGGATCCGTATTCGAAGTTTGGGCAGTTGACCTACGAGATGTGGCGAGCGGTACGCCTGGTTGTCGACACGGGGATGCACAACGACGAGTGGACTCGTAAGCGGGCGATCGAGTACTTTGCCGCGAACACGGCCAAGGCGTTGTTGGACATCGAGAACGAGATCGACCGTTACATTTCCTGGCCGGGGCAGGCGTTGGCCTACAAGATCGGCGAGTTGAAGATCCAGGAGCTCAGGCGGCGTGCCGAGACGCGATTGGGCGAGCGATTCGACATCCGCGAATTCCACGACGTGGTGTTGTCGCGTGGTGCGGTGACGTTGACGTTGCTCGAGGAGCAGGTGGACGAGTGGTTGAAGGAGCGTTAGTCGCTGGTTTCGGCTTCAGCCGGCCGGTCCATCAGCAGAAGTCCTCCGATGGTCAGCCCGGTGCCGATGATCATGAGTCGGGTCATGGGTTCATCGAAGAGCACGAATCCGGCGAGCGACGTGAGAGCGATTTGCGAAGCGTTGATCAGGTTGGCTCGAACAATCGAAATGTGTTTCAGCGCCATGGTCAGTGCGAAGAAGGCCAGCGACGTGAACGCTCCGGCGACCATCGCGATCCAGAACTCTTCGGCCGACGTCTGCTCGAGAATCCAATCGGGCCCTTTCCTCACGAGGACACCTCCGCCGAGCACGAAGATGGCGGTCGAGGAGAGCAGCAGGATGGTGACCGCCGAGCTGACACCACTCTTGGCCACCTGCCGGATCACGACTCCAGCCTGTCCCCAACCGATCCCGGCCGCCAACCCCAACGCCACGGTCAACAGGATACCGCCACCGCCCCCCTGCCCTGCCGCCCCGGCCTGTCCCGAAACGTCGTTGGCCATCGGATCGGCATCGATGGACAGCAGGCAGATGGCAAGGATCAGCACGCTCATGGCCAGGCTCGAGCGTCGGCTGACGTGTTCGCCGATCGCGACCACCCCGAGGACGGCTCCGCTGATCAGCAGTGTGGCCTGTGAGAGCGGCACGGTGAGTGTCATGCCACCGAGAGCGAGTCCCCATTGGAAGCCGAGGTTTCCCAGGATCTGCATGGCGGTACCGGAGACGAGCAGGGCGATCATCATGCGGCGAGTTGGCCAGACGATCGCACCGCTTCGTGCCTGGATACCGAGGACCAGCAGTGCCACGGCGACGGTGGGAACGGCCTTGAGGCACGAGACCCATGCGGCCCAATCGAGACCGTCCTTGGCAACTGCTCGCAGAGCGATAATCGACGCGGT
>CAVOEV010000384.1:0-3372 GCA_963694825.1 Planctomycetota bacterium | reverse complement strand
CGGTGTGAGCTTCACATCGACCGCCAGATAAAAATCTTTCACCTCAACATCGGACCAGATGAACTCGTTCCTGGGCACGTCCTTTTCAGAATGCCCGACGATAGCGCCGTCTTTGACCGACCAGTAACCATCGCCGCCCTTCCAGCCCGTGAGCTCCTTGCCGTTGAAGAAAGCGGGATTCTCGCGAGACGTACTTTGAGGCACGGATGCGGTTGAAGGCTGGGATTGGCCACCAGCAGCATGGCCAGCGACAAGTGTGAGCGCCGGATCATTCGTCTCGCGCATCCGTCGGATAAGTTCGGCATGCAATTGGGCGATGATGTCCTTGTTCTTCGGAGCGGCAAACACATTCTTCGTCTCTTCCGGATCGTTTGTCAGGTCGTACAGTTCGTCCTTTTCCGGAGTGCGCAAGAACCGTACAAGCTTCCAACGGGTCGTCCGCATCATGCGCATTTCTTCAACAAACTGTGAGGCATATTCTTTGCTGCTGGAATAAAACCCGTATACGTCTTTCGGCCAATCGGCCGGGTCTTCTCCCTGAAGAAGCGGTGCCAGGCTACGGCCACGCAGCACCTTCCCATCGGGAACTTGCGTGCCGGCAATCTCCAGCAGGGTCGGATACCAATCCAGGTTCGTAGTCATTTGCGGCAACTTCGAGCCGGGTTTTGTTACGCCGGGCCAGCGGACCAGCGAGGGGACTCGGACCGAATTGTCGAACATGTTCGGCCGATTGTTCTTCGCCCTGTTTTTACTCGCGGGTACATCATGTTTCAAAATCCAATTGCCGTTGCCCTTATGCCATATTCCGTGGTGCCCCATGTTGTACCCGTGGTCGGAAGTAAAAATAACGACGGTATTTTCTGATAGCTCCAGGTCATCAAGCGATTTCATAACGCGACCGAGATTCCGGTCCACACTTCGTACGGATGCAAGGTACTCACGCATCATCCGGTTGACTCTGTCTTCATCGAGGTCCGGATACGTCGGAATGTCAATCTTCGCGTCACCGGCATAGGGCTTCATATCTTCCGGAGCCACCGGCAGCCACCTGGTATGTGGTGCTCGCGTATGCCAGCACAAGAGAAAGGGTTTGTCTGCATGCTCGGTGACGTGTTTCGACAAGTACTTCACGACGTGGTCGCCCAGGACATCAGCGGTCAGTCCCTTGTACTTCTTCTTCTCGCCTTGCTCTTCCAGATCGGGATTGACTGTGGCAAAACCGCCGTGCCGGTGCCCCATGAAGTAATCGAATCCCTGGCGTGTTGGATAGTAGCGGTCGTTCATCCCGAGGTGCCATTTACCGACCAGGCCGGTTCGATACCCGGCAGTGCGTAGTGCTTCGGCAAAGGTCGTTTCGTCCAAGTCCAGTCCATTCTGTTGGTCTCCCGGCTTGAACCAGTTAAAGACGCCGACTTCATACCCATAGCGACCAGTCAATGTGGCCGCGCGCGACGGTGAACAAACTGGGGTCGTGACAAACGCGTTTTGCAAGTAAGCGCTTTGTGCGGCCAGAGCGTCCATGTGCGGCGTGACAGCCTGCCTGTTGCCGGACGCACCCATCGCCCAGGGGGCTTGGTCGTCGGTGCAGATGAAGAGGATGTTCGGTCTGTCTGCCGCCTGTTGGTTTTGGAGTTGTGTCTTGCTCTGTCCTTTTGCAGCCGCCGCATTCAACCATCCACCCGGTTGAGGCGAAGCAGTCTCTTGTGTGTTGGCATACCACGCCTTGATGCGCTTGAGTATGGTGGCAGCACGCTCGGGTTGCTCAGTGGCGAGGTTGGCTTGTTCACCCTCGTCATCGTCCAGATTGAACAACTCGATTGTTTCGTTTTCAAACGTGCCGGGTTTGGCTTTGGGGTGTTGGACGACGAGCTTCCACGGGCCGTCTCGCAGGGCCTCGGATCGGGAACCGTTGTTGTTCAGGTTGGCCCAGAACAACGGGCGAAGGGGCAGCGTTTTCTGTTCAAAGATAACTGGCGACAGGTCAACACCATCAAGTGTGCGTTCCTTCGTCGACGCGATGCCAGCAACTGACAAAATGGTCGGCATCACGTCAAGAGTGATGCTCAGGTCTTCGGCTTGAGTGCCAGCCTTGATCCTGCCGGGCCACCAAGCGACGGCCGGCACGCGAGTGCCTCCCTCGTAGACCGAACCCTTGTGTCCGCGGAATCGCGGACTGCCGGTGGCCGTTCCCGGTGCGTCCCCATTGTCGGAGAAAAAGAGGAACAGTGTGTTCTTTTCAAGGCCCAACTTGACCAGCCTGGAGCGGACCTGTTCCACGCCCTTGTCCATTTCCAGAATCATCTGCTTCATGGCTTCGGCATGAGGCGTCGTTCGTTTCTTCGCGCCGGGGCCGCGCTGACTTGGATCGTCCGGACCCTGCACGGGTGAATGCGGTGACTCGTGTGCGATGTAAAGACAGAACGGCTTGTCCTTGTTCTGTTCGATGAACTCCAACGCATACTTGTTGATCAGGTGCGTCGTGTAGCCCTCTTCCTTCGTCTCCTTCCGACCATGCCACCAATCGTGCTGCATATGGTCGCCCCAGTGCATATGGTCGCCCCAGTGGTTGATGTAGTCGATGTTGCCACTGACGTAGCCCATGAAGTAATCAAACCCGTGGTTCATCGGGTGATACTTTGGTGTTTCCGCCGCATAGCCAAGGTGCCACTTGCCGACGAGCCCCGTCGAATAGCCGGCGTCCTTAAACAGTTCCGCGAACGTCACTTCGTCTTCGTGGAGACCTTTGCGATGTTCCGGATGTGTGGCGTGCGGATGAATGACCGCCTCGATACCGGCGCGTTGCTGGTAACGGCCCGTCAACAATCCGGCGCGCGTGGCCGAGCAAATCGCTCCGCTTGCATAAAAATCGGTGAACAACATCCCTTCACTGGCCAACCGGTCCATGCCGGGAGTTTTGTAATGCGGGTTGCCATACGGCGCGATCGAAGGCCCGGCAAAACCCATGTCGTCCACCATCATGACGATGATGTTAGGACGATCTGCGGCAGTTGCGGAGACTGTCAAGAGGGCACAGACAAGTGTCGCAACAATGTAGGTTGCTGCCTTAATGGTTTTCATTCTTTGGCTGAGCAATCTGATTTCCTTTAAGACTCCCGAACTCCAAGCGATTTCCACACAATTCAGAAGAACAAGCGAAGATTCCATCAGCTTCATGGCAATAACCTCTCTGAATAGATCGCGCCGGGATTCTCAAAGAGAAACTTGATGGCCTGTTCATCGAGCGCTGTCTGCTCGACCACGACTCGCTGCCAGTCTGAGGGCGATCCGGTTGTACGTTCGTAGCGATGCTCAATGCGGCGGCCGTTGAGCATCGTAGAAGTTCAGATAGACACCCGGCCGACAGGAATCGGA
>CAVOEV010000383.1:0-3372 GCA_963694825.1 Planctomycetota bacterium | reverse complement strand
GCTCGATTCCTTGCCAAATTGTGCGCTCAAGACACCGCTCAGATCACAGGGGTTCTCCGAATCGGTGATGGCTTCGTACTCGAGACGCACATCACCGGTGAACCGCCAGTTCGAGACGATGTGGGCGACGCTGTCGCCGGTGAGCATGCGATTCTTGATCGTCCAGTTGCCGTGGACGTCGTTCCAGTTTTCGCCGAGCTCGATGCGGCCGAAATCATCTGAGAACTGCAGTTCCCAGCCTTCTGCTTTGGCCTCGGCGCCGGCCATGTCCGCCCCGGCCTGGCCGGGGGCATTGTGGGTGACGAGTACGAGGGCCAAGAAAATCGGCGTGAAAACGGTGAACTTGCTGAACATGGTATGTCTCGTGGGAGGTTAGGGTGTCGGGACTAATGTTGGGTGACACGGTTCAGGTTCTGGTGCTCTGAGATTAAGGTGAAAGATCAGGGAGAAAGATTAGGGTTGAGGAATTCATCACTCTAATCTTTCACCCTGATCTAATCAAGAGTTTCAGCTAATCACGGCACCCAGAGAGGTCGCGTGGTTGATCAGTTCGTCCTGCGGCTCGAAGTTCGGCTCGACCTTGTCCAGCCCCTCGTCCAACCACCATTGATAAGTCATCGCCAGCCCGTCACGAAGGGAATACTGCGGCTGCCAGCCGAGGCCGTAACGGATCTTCTCGCTGTTGTAGGTGATGGTACAGTCGTGCCCAAACGGGAACAGGTCACGGGACTCGAGAAAACGGTCTTCCACCGGGCAGTTCCCCGTCAGGATCAGCTGTAGCGGCATGCCCATGACGGCGGCGATGGTGCTGACCAGCACCTTTTGCGAACTGGCATAGCGGGCGGCTACATTATAGATCCGGCCGGCAGCAGCATCGTTGCCCGCAGCCCGTTCGAAGGCGGCGGCGAGATCGTCGACGTGGATCGGGTGGAGCAGCGAAGCGCCGGTGCCGGTCAGCACCACGGGCCGCTCGTGGGTGATCTGGGCAAAGAGACTGGATTCGCGGTTGGTGATAGGGTTGCACGGTCCGTAGACGACCGGCGGCCGGATCACGGTCGCTGTAAAACCGCCGTCCGCAGCGCTGTTCAGTAACAACTGTTCGCTCTGGATCTTGTCGGCTTCGTCATAAACCGGTTGTTCTTCGTCGATCGGGGTCACGTCCGTGGGCATGTAGTAGCCGGCGGAGCCGCAGAGGATGTACTGTGCAAATGCACCGGCCAGTCCATCGAGCACGGGCTGAACTTCTTCCGGCTACCATATCGCTGCCGTTTGGGGCCGTCAATAGTAGGAAGTAGATGTCCATGCGAATCTCCGGGGTCAGCAGTTCTATGGCCCCGAATATCGCCAAGAAAAGCAGCGAGAAACCGCGGATATCACATCACCTGTGGGCCGAGCCGGAAGTGTAAAACTGAAATCGTCACTCCGGTAACTCAATCTCATATCGGTACGAGTTCCAGTCGTAGCCGTCGAAGACAGGCGTGTTTTCCAGTTTCATGAACAGCAGCAGATTCTTTGTGTCGCGATCTTCCAGCAGTTCCCAGTTGGAATAACCCACTTCGTAGCAGTGCTCTTCATGTATCTCTTCGATCACAGTAATCGTATTCCGCTTGACGGAGAAACTGTCCGTGTCGATCTCGGAGATATGCAGTGAGACACGTGGATCACAACCTTCAAACGGGCGATTGAGAATGTTGAGAATGACATAGACGCGTCCGTTCTTCGTCGAGCAGAACGCCGATGAGAAACTGACGGACGTATCGACGTATTTGTCGTCCTCGAAGGTGAGTGGTTTGGGCTCGCTCCAGGTCCGGCCTTCGTCTTCAGAGACGCTGTATAGCTTGACGTTCGGGAACCCCGGTTCGGTTTGGCTGGGGAGACTGCCGCATTGTCGGAACAACACGAAGATGCGCCCGTCCGGAAGCTGACATGCCGACGGCTCGTCAAGGCCCTGGAGGCCCACTCTGGGTTCGACACGCAAGCTAGCGACCTGTTCCCAGTCCACACCTGTTAAGTCAGGACGCCAGCTGCCGAGCCACGCTTTCACCACGAAGAACAGATCGCTGTTGTACAGCAAGGGATCTGAGTTCAGCTCGGGTCGGTTCTCGGTCGTGAACCACAGCAACCGGCCGCTTTGCAGTTTGACGATCGTATAATAACAAAGCACGCGTTCGTCGAAATCCAACGGCTGCCGCGGGCCCCACGTGACCCCGGCGTCGCAGGAGATTTGCTGGTAGTAAGCCTGGCTCTTGCTTTCGCGATCACTTTCCGGAAGCGGCTTGCGATTGTAACGCAGCAGCATGCCGTTTTCCTCATCCAGGAAATAGTTGGCCATTGGCTCGGTCAATTCGCCGGATTCGAGTTGCCGCCACGTTTTCGCGCCGTCATCGCTCAGCCGCGTGATCGTTTGTAGCTTATCCCATGGCAGCGGTTTGGTGCCGTCGCGGACGCGACTCAGGATAGTTGGGGAATCCGGGCTCAGATGAGAGAAGTTACTCAGAAGCACACCGCCCCGCGACAGTGAGTTGACGACGTCAAGGGTCTTGCGCACGGAAATTCCGGAGTCCTGATTCGTCCGGATCGAAAGTGGACGACACATGGAAAACGGACCGGGATCGGCAGCATGTTCGGCACGGATGCCGAGCGTCCGAAACATCAGGCCACCCGGTGGCGTTGGAAACTTCGGTTTGAAGCATCGTTCGCGAACCGACAACTCGACGATTTTTTCCGTGGGCGGCTGCGCCTCAGGGAAGTGGCAGATGATCTGTTTCCCGTCGGCTGATATAACGAATGAGCCGGGCACTTCCCTAACCGCGTCGATGCTGTCGAGCTGCGCGTACGGATAGCCATCGACGTAGACCTGCCCCAGCGTCTCGGGCAGGCGCTCCGACTGCACGGGGCGGACCGTCCGGCGTTCGCGGGCTTCGCTGTCACTGAGCGGGTAGGCGCCGCGAATTGCCCGGTGCTGGTCCGGCCGCGGGCTGCACGCGATCTCGAAGGGATTGTAGCCGACAGGACTGAGGGGCAGGTCGGCGGCGTGGATCCTCTCGTCGAGCGCCTGCCAATCCGCGTCGAACACATCCGAGCCCTTGATGGTGACTTCCTTACCCGGCACAGCCTCGTAGACGATCCAGCCGCCGGGATAGTAAAAATGGCCGTGGCGGGCGAGCAGTACTTCTTCCCGGTAGATCCCCTCGTCTATCACGACCCGGTCGTATTCACACGCCACTGCCGCTGCAGCAGAGACAGTCCTGAACGGCAGCTCCGCAGTGCCCGGGTTCTCGTCGGATGCCTTGGGATCGCCTTGCGCCACATGCCAGCTCTGTCCGAGAGACGGCCAGGCGTTCGGTATGAATGTCCCCATTGGTCGGTCCA
>CAVOEV010000382.1:0-3449 GCA_963694825.1 Planctomycetota bacterium | reverse complement strand
ACAAACGACTCGATATCGACTACGGCACACCGATCCAACAGATCATTGCCTAGATCCCACCGGCTCAAGCCCCCCGTGACAAAACAGCCGGCATCCTTCATCATGTCCGGCCAAGCCCCAAAGGCCTGAATCAGCACTTCATCACACCCGCTCCGAGCAACACAACAGTGGCCGACACCGCGGAAGCACTCAAGACCTTCCAACACAACGGCGTCGACATCGCCGACACCTTCGCCGAAGCCTTCACGATGGTCGGCACGCGGGTGATCGTGACCGCGCTGACGCCCGAGTGGGCCAGGACGGCCGGAGACCAGGCCACCGGGTTTGCCACCAGCGTCATCGCCTGCAACGCCGAAGCCGCCATCGAATGCACTCTCGAACCCGAACTGACACCAGACGGCCGACCCGGCGTTTCGCTGCTCATCTTCGCCTTCAACCGCGATGCCCTCGCACAAGCCGTCATCGACCGGGTCGGACAGTGCGTGCTCACCTGCCCGACAACCGCCTGCTACAACGGACTGTTCGATACCGACCGAGACAAACAGATCAACGTCGGAGGACAACTCAGGTTCTTCGGCGACGGATACCAGGCCTCCAAGAAACTCGGCGACCGACGCCTCTGGCGAGTCCCCGTCATGGACGGCGAATTTCTCTGTGAAGAACGCTTTGGGTCCACCAAGGGCGTCGCCGGTGGCAACCTGCTGATCTGTGGCCACACCACCGAGCTTGCACTCGCAGCTGCCACCGCTGCGGCCGACGCCATGAGAACCGTGACCGGCTGCATTCTGCCGTTCCCTGGCGGACTGGTCCGTAGTGGCAGCAAGGTCGGTTCACAATACAAGACACTCAAGGCCAGCACCAACGATGCCTGGTGCCCCTCGCTCAGAGCACAGGTCGATTCCGTGCTGCCCGATAACGTCCAGGCCGTTTACGAAATCGTCATCGATGGAATGACTCTCGATGCCGTCACACAAGCCATGACCGTCGGACTGAATACCGCTACGAATTGCGACGGAATCGAACTGATCGGAGCCGGCAACTACGGCGGACAACTTGGACAACACCACATACAGCTCCGAGACTGTCTCTAGAACCACAGCAGCGGAGCCGTCGTGTCCGATCCTCCACTGAATCCTGCGATCCGCTGGGGGCTGGTCGGCATCGGCTCGCTGGTGGCCGCGCTGGCGATCGGGCAGGCCGAAAGCTGCCTGAGTGCCAACGACCGGTCGAGATGGGCCACCGCCTGGTCGCTGGTCGAACGAGGCACTTACCAGATCGACGAGATCGACTCGAAACGCATCCTCCACAAACCGTCCGGGAAGCGTCGACTCCGATTCCGCACCATCGACAAGGTGCGTCACGAAGGACACTTCTACTCCAGCAAACCGACGCTGCTGCCGACGCTGGTTGCCGGAGTCTACTCGGGGGTCCGAGCCGTTACCGGCTGGAACCTGGTCGATGACACCGAGGCGGTCTCACGAGTCATCCTGCTGCTGGTCAACTGGCTGCCCTGGACCATCGCACTGATCGTCCTCGCCAACCTCCTCGACCGACACGCCCGCCACCAATCCACTCGTGTTCTGATCCTGGCCACCGCCTCGCTCGGCACCCTGCTGCTCCCCTTCCTCGTGGCACTGAACAACCACACCGTGGCCGCCACCGCCGTCGTGTTTGTTATTGCCGCGATCCTGAAAGTCACCGTCGAAGACGACCGCTGCCCGCGACACTTCATCCTCGCTGGACTGTTTTCCGGTTGGGCCGCCGCCAACGACCTGCCCGCACTCGCACTGGTCGCCGTCGCCGGGTGGCTGCTGCTGCAGACCGACCGACGACGAACCCTGGCCATCTTCCTGCCAGCCGTGCTGCTGATGCTGGTCGCCTTCTTGACAACCAACCTGATCGCCACCGGTGGCTGGAAACCGTTCTATGCCTACTTCGGTACCGACAAGTACCTCTGGACCGTCGACGGACAACACAGCTATTGGCTCAACCCGCAGGGGATCGACCGAGGCGGCGACTCGACAATGGTCTACCTGCTGCACTGCCTCGTCGGACACCACGGCATCTTCTCGCTCTCACCCATCTTCCTGATCACTCTCCTGGGACTCTCGCCACGTGTCCGCCAAGCCGGTTCCCCCCTGCTGCGACTGGCCGGCTGGACCGCAGTGCTCAGCCTCGTCGTCATCGGCTTCTACCTGTCGCGGACTCAGAACTACAACTACGGAGGCGTCAGTTGTGCGTTGCGATGGTCGCTGTGGCTGGTCCCGCTGTGGCTGGTCGCACTCGTACCACCCCTGGACGCCTGGACCGATGACCGACCCGACGCATCCGCCAAGACGCCCCGACAACTGGTACTGGGAATCAGCTGGACACTGCTGGCACTTTCGGCCGTTTCAGCCATCCTGCCACTGGTGCACAGCTGGCGCGACTACCCCGGTGCCCCCAACCCCTTTCAGGCTCCGTGGTTGTACCACTTGATGCAACAGTCGGGATGGATTGCCACAGGGTGAATCTGGATAGAATCCCGATTCTGCGATACGATGAATTCAGCCAGTCGAAGCACTCGAATCGACTCATACATCGCAACTCTCCCATCAACTCTCCGAGACACCCGCGTGCAGTCGATCCAGAGTATCCGACCGTCCAGGGCTGGCTGTCGCCACTCGAAGCGACGCGGTGCTACAACGCTCGATTACATTCTGGTCCTCACCGTGATCCTCTCGATCGCAGCACTCCTGATTCCCATGAGCCGTCACGCCATCAGCGTGGTCTACGAAATCATCTGCTCGCTGGTCGCTTGGCCATTCGTTTAGCGAACACACACCGAAAACAGACTAGAACCGACAGGACACGTTCATGCCCTTTCCGAAACGATTCCCAGGACTTGGCCGCCTGTTTCGACGCCTGCACCGTGACGAACGAGGTGCCTTGACGCTCGAAACCGTGCTGATCATCGCCGCCATCGCACTGCCCGTCCTGATCGTGATCATCAAGTACGGCTGGCCGGCGATTCGCAACTACTTCGACCGAGGCCTGCAGTCGCTGGAACAGAACACCGACGAAGTCACACGCTAGAACCACTCGATCGATGGCCCGCCGATTCGGGCGAATCCCACTGCCATCGCCGGATCCCTGGTTGTTCCATCCTCACGATTTCGCCCATGCTGCCACTCTCCAACATTGTCCTGCTCGGCCTGCTGTTGGTCGCCTCGGTGACCGACATCCGGCAGGGCCGCATCTTCAACTGGATCACCTACCCCGGCCTGGTGGCCGGGCTGCTCTTCGGAGCCTTACACCTGTCCGAGGCGGGCCGCCTGGAATTCGACACGACCGGATTGACCGAGAGTCTACTCGGGATCGCCGGCTGCGGAGGAATCATGCTGGTCTGCTTTCTGCTTTCAGACATGGGTGGCGGCGACGTCAAGTTGCTGGCCACCGTCGGCGCCTTC
>CAVOEV010000381.1:0-3452 GCA_963694825.1 Planctomycetota bacterium | reverse complement strand
GGTGCTCGCAAGTCGAGGTGCCGGCGAGCGGCTCAGCGAAGAGTCACTCCGGTTGCTTGTCGCGATTGGTCACCAGGCCGCCCTGGTGATCGACGGCCAGCGGGCTCAGACGGCACTGGTCAACGCTGAACGGCTGGCAGCGGTCGGGCAGACGATCGCTACGCTCAGCCACCACATCAAGAACATCCTGCAGGGGGTGCGTGGCGGCAGTTACCTGATCGACCTGGGTTTGAAGGAGCATGACGAGCAGTTGATTCAGCGTGGCTGGGGCATCGTCGATCGCAACCAGACTCGGATCTACGACCTGGTGATGGACATGTTGAGTTACAGCACCGAGCGGACTCCGGCTTGGAAGCGATCGGACGTGAATGCGACGGTGTCGGACGTGTGCGAGTTGCTGCAGGCTCGGGCCGAGGAGTCGCGAGTGCATTTGGAGTGGGTGTTGCCCGAGAGTCCCAGCGAGGCGGACTGTGATGCCGAGGGGATCCATCGGGCGGTTTTGAACGTGGTCACCAACGCGATGGACGCGGTCGAGGGACGTGCGGATGCGAGTGTGGACGTTCGAGTGGGCATCGATGTGTCGGCGGGCTCGGTGTTTGTCGACATCGATGACAACGGCCCGGGGATCCCCGAGGACGAAGTCCCGCGTCTGTTCCACCTGTTTGCCTCGTCCAAGGGTGCTCGCGGCACCGGTTTGGGGTTGGCCGTCAGTCGCAAGATCATCGACGAGCATGGAGGCGAGATCCAGATCGAGAACCGGCCGGGCGCCGGTTGTCGTTTCCGGCTGACGTGGCCGGTTGACGCTGTCGAATGATTCGGCGTCAGAAGTCGGGATCCGAGCGGGGTCGTCCGCTTCGGGCGGGGCCGATGTCTCCGAGTTGCGTATCGAGTGTTTCGAGGTCGGCTCCGATTGGCCGTCCACCGGGCCCCCACGAGTGGGCTTTACTGTCGCTGGTGAGTTGGAAATGCTGTGGCCGGACGCGGCCGAGGTCAGCTGTTTGAGTGGCAGTCTTGACGGCATTGGGTCCGTGCAACGGTCGTATGCGTTTGGGGGGTGGGAAGAGGCTGTCGAAGTCGGCAACGGATCCGGAGTTGCCGTCGGGTTCCCCGGCGGTGCGGTCGTGCAGGAGGCGAGTCAGTTGCGAGTGGAACCCGTTTCGAGTGCCGATCCAGCGGACGTGTCCGGAGGCGAGATGTCTGGACGAGCAGTAGAGCAGCACAGGTTGAGCCGCCGGCCCGTTGTTCGGCTGGGCGGGTGGAACGAAGACGACTTGGTCGATGAACAGTTCGAGACCCACATGGTTGTTTTCGGACGAGCCGGCTGATGAGTTGGCCTGTCCATCACGGATCAGGAACGCGGCCTTTGCGGCTGATATGGTTGAGTGGCGAATGTCGAGAGTGGATCGTTTTGGTGGGTTTTTTGAGTCGAGAGCGAGGTCCAGTGCGGCGTTGGTGGAGACCAGCAGGCTGTTGTCGATCAGCAGGTGGCGGTCGACAAAGGCGGCTTTGAGGAGTGTCCCACTCCCGATCAGGTAGCTGCCGACGATTTGCCCGGTCCCGTGGGGTTGTTGTCCGACCCAATGGATCAGGCCCTGGTTGTCGGACTGCGAATTGCGGCGCCCCAGGAGCGAGCAATTGCGGACAACAAAGCTGCCGGCGTTGACCTTGAGCAGCCAGGCTGGGATTGGGTTGTGGTGGTCTGGCAATTGGAATCGACCGCCGACCAGTTCCAGTGACCCGCCGTTGACGGTGAACAGGGCTGTCGAGCCGGTATCGGTATCGGGTGCGGGGGCACCGTTGGAGTCTGGTGGTGCAGGTCGCTTGGGTGCGGACGTTCCGCCGGTGCGATCGTGGCCGGGACCGGAGAGAGCGTTTGAGGAGCGGTTGTCGGGTGCTGGCATCTTGGGGACGAGCACCAGGGGTGTGCCTTGTGACAGGTCGCGAAAAATGAGTTTGAGTCCTTCGGTGTCGACGACAACCGGGCTGGTCTCTCGTCGGCCGGATCCTTCGACCACGATCACCGCATGCGGCGGGGGTGGGTGTTGGGCGAGGTAGAGTCCGAGGTCGGGGTGGTCGGCGATCTTGAGTTCCAGGTGCGGGCGTGGTCGGGGTTGTCGCGGAATCCAAGTGGGGCGTGTGATTTGGACATCGGCCCGGTCGAGGATCTTCGGTTCGGCGGTCTTCAGTCCGAGCACCCGGCAGCCTGGCGGGTTGTCGTCGGTTGCAGGTGGCAATCGACGGGCGAATCGGTCGGTGTCGAAATAGGCGGCTCGGACTCGGTCGGCGGGGACAGCGAGAGCCCGCCATGGAGTTGGCAGAAATGCGGTGTCTTCTCCGGGCGTTTTCCAGCAGGTCTGCCATTCCAAATAGCTGCCGATCGCCGGGCCGATCTCCAGGTCGCGCCGGATGAACTCGCGGACTCCGAACGCCACGCAGCCATGTTGCTCCCATTCCAGTCTGAGAAACCGGCTTGGCGAATTGGAGTTGCCGGCGTCATGAGGCCATCGTCCGAGGTCCAGTAGCACTCGGGTCCCTGTCTCCGGGCAGGCCATCAGCGAATTGACCAGTCGAACGTGTGTCGAGGGCATCTGCGGCCCGGCGGCTCCACAGTCGAGGGTCAGCAGCGGTTCGTCGCTGCAGAGTGTACTGGAGAGTAGTCGGATGTGGCGTCGGTCGGCGACGTCGGCGGCTCCTCCGGGTGTCAGCACGTGGATGGGTGATTCCGAGTCGGTGACGACCAAGCAGTTGACGAGTGCGACATCGGCGTTGCGGCTGTCGAGTTCCAGCAGCGAGGTGTTGCGACCTCGGACGAAAACGTGGTCGAGCAGGATACGTGTGGGTCGGTTGTCGGTAGAACCGGTCACCGCCAGTGCCGTGGTGGCTCCGTCGTGGTGCTCGTGCTGCGTGATTGTACAGCCTCGAAGTCGGACGTCCGATTCGTGGCTTGCAATCAATGTCAGTGGGCGGTTGCCGGGGAATGCCCTGGCGGCCGGGACGATGTCGAGTCGGCGGAGGTCCAGGGAAGTGTTGTTGAGGTTGAGGATGGAGTTGGTGTTGTCGGAGTCTGGCCGGGGTCTGAGCACGACAACGGCTCGGCCTCGGCGTGATGCAGTGATCACGACGTGGCCGAGATCGTTGAGTGTTGTGGCCGTGATGAAGAATGGCCCGGGCCCGTGGAGTTGGATCCAGCCGCCAGGAGTGCCGAGAGAGGCGAGTGCGGCGTCTAGACTGTAGAACTGGCCGGGTCCGAGTTGGCCGCTGACAACCTGCAGAAGCGGGAGCGCGGTGTCGGCGGGTGTGCGGACCCATTCGAACATGTGCCGTTGTTCGCCCTGTCGGAGCTGAGTCGGCCGGTGGGGGGGCTGGACGGGAGTGCCAGAGAGCGTCGTTGCGGGCATTGTGTCGTAGGCGTGGGGATCGGCCGAGTTGTCATTGGGTTCGCCGGCGTTTTG
>CAVOEV010000380.1:0-3468 GCA_963694825.1 Planctomycetota bacterium | reverse complement strand
AACGTGCCGCTGTTGACATCGATGGCGACGAGTGCTTCGGTTTGGTCGATCACGATGGATCCACCTCCCTTGAGCACAACGGTGCGGTCCTGGATCGCTTCGATTTCGGATTCGATTTTCCATTTCTTGAAGATCGGTTCACTGTCTTCGTAGAGTCTGACGCTCTTGGTCTGCCTGGGCATGCAGATTTTCATGAATTCCTGAGCGCGTTGGTAGGCGGCCTTGTCGTCGATCCAGACGGTTTCGATTTCGCTGTTGTAGATATCGCGGATGGTGCGGACGACCATATCGCTGTCTTCGTAGATGGCGGCGGGAGTTGGCGCGGAACTGATGCGTCCGACGAGGACTTTCCAGAGTCGGATCAGGTAGTTCATGTCGCGTTGCAGGTCTCGTTTGGTGCGATCGCTTCCGGCGGTGCGGACGATAAATCCGACTCCCGGCGGCGGTTCGAGTTCGTTCATCAGCTTGCGAAGCTTGCGTCTCAGATCGTCACCCTCGATCTTCCGACTGACTCCGACTCGACCCAATGCGGGCATCAGCACGAGGTAGCGTCCGGGGATGGAGACGTAGGTTGAGAGCGTGGGGCCCTTGGTTCCGATGCCTTCCTTGATCACCTGGACAACCACTTCGCTGCCTTTTTTGAAGATATCCTGGATCGGCGGCTTGTTGCGTCCACCTCGGTCGTTCCCAGCTCCTCCCTGTCGTTTGCCTTCGTTGCGAGCCGTCTGTTCCTTTTCGGTCAACAGGTGCTTGTAGTACTGGTACTCGACATCGCTGACGTGCAGGAACCCGTTGCGACCGACTCCGAAATCGACAAACGCGGCCTGGATCGACGGTTCGATATTGACGACTCGGGCCTTGTAGATATTGGCCACGCAGTTCTCGAGGCTGTTGCGCTCGACGTAGAGTTCTTCGAGCACTCCATCTTCGGTGATCGCGATGCGACTTTCTTCGGGCTGCAACGCGTTGATCAGCATTTCCTTCTTGACCGTTCGGCCGGACGTCTCGCCCGATCCGGAGGTCTGACCGTCGGTCGATGTGGCGTCGGTCGATGTGACGGCGATGTCGTTGGATTCCGACTGGCGACCGCTCTTGCTCGCCCCCCGTCGCCCCCGTCGGCTTCGGCCTCGACGTCTTTTTGTCTCGGTCCCCGACCCGCTGGAGTTCTCGGTAGCGGGTTCGAGTCCGACGCCGAACTGGCTGTTGGTATCGACGTGGAGTTCGGCCTGCGGCGATTGAGGCGGTGTTTCCGGAGTCGATTCCGGAGCAGTTGTCGGTTCGGGTTCCGCGATGTCGACCGGGTTTTGGGTTTGGGGGATCAGTCCTTCAGCGAACGTGGCCTGTTCTGGTTCGTCGTCGACCCGATCCAGTGCACGTTGGAAGTCCTGTTCGGCCGAGTCGTCTGCGGCGGCCTGGGGTTGGGGGTCCGTGTTTTCGTTGTTCATCGTTGTGTTCCTTGTATCGGGCGGAGGCCTGATGCGGTTGGCATCCAGGCCTTGTGGCGACGCATTGACCGACAGCCCCGTCACTCGCACCGGCCCGATTGGGTTCCGGGAGTAGACGGGGTGCGGCTAAAGCCGCCCGGTTGGCGGCTTTGCGCTGTCGCGCCCTTGTTGGATGGAAAGTTGGATTATTGATTGGACTGTCTCTTGTTCGTTTGACTGTGACGAACGGATTTGATTCAAGAACTGTGTATTGGTCGTTGTGTCGGTTGTTTGTTCGGTTGTTTGTTCGGTTGTTTGTTCGGTTGTTGGGGTGAACTAGAGCAAGAGGTCGGGGCAGATGCGATTCAGTTCACCTCGGAGGTAGTTCTCGACGTCACGAGCGAGGTCGAGGGATTGTGCGTGTTCGGCGATGAGTTCGGCCTGTTGGATTGTCAGGTGTCGGACGACTTCCTTGAGTTCGGGGATGGCATGCGGTGTCGAGCTGAATTGTCGGATTCCCATGCCGACGAGCAGCGGAATAAAGACCGGATCGGAGCTCATTTGTCCGCAGACAGTCACGGCAACATCGTGTTTTGCGGCGGCGGAGATGACGGCACGAATCAGGCGGAGGATCGAGGGGTCTCCAGATCGGTAAAGATCGGCGACACTCGGATCCGCCCGGTCGACCGCCAGCGTGTACTGGATCAGGTCGTTGGTTCCGATCGAGAAAAAGTCGACTTCTCGAGCGAACTCCTCGGCCAGCATCACCGCAGCGGGCACTTCAACCATGATACCAACCGGAACGTCTCGACGGAATGGCACCTTCTGTTCTTCGAGGTCATCCATGACGTCTCCGAGGATCATGCGAGCTTGTCTGAGTTCCAGGAGGTTGCTGACGAGCGGGAACATGACGCGGACATCGCCATGAACGGCGGCACGTGCGATGGCTCGCAACTGGATTTTGAAGAGAGGGATATTTCGCAGCGAGAGTCTGAGGCTTCGGAGTCCGAGTTGCGGGTTGACCACATCGGGAGCGAGGTCACCGATCGTTTCGGGCACCTTGTCGGCTCCGATGTCGAGTGTCCGGATTGTGACCGGGTGATCGGGATCGGCCGCGATCACCTTGCAGTATGCCTCGTAGTGATCTTCTTCACTGGGGATCCGGTTCTGTTCGAGGTAGAGGAATTCGGTGCGATACAGGCCGATTCCACGAGCTCCACGATTGTGGCAGACCTTGGCTTCTTCGGGGAACTCGATATTCCCCAGCAGCGTGATGGTTTCTCCATCGAGCGTTTCGGCGGGGAGTGTTTTGAGTGATGCGAGTCGTTGGCTGACCGAGTGGACTCGTTCCTCCATCACCTGGTACTTGGCGAGAGTGGCTTCATCGGGGTCGAGAATCACTTCGCCATGATTCCCATCGATGATGACCATCTCGCCTCCCGAGACATCCGCGAGGCAGTGCCCGAGTCCGACGACGGCGGGGATTTCGAGTGCACCGGCGAGGATCGCGGTGTGGCTGGTGTGGCCTCCGACCTCGGTCGCAAACCCCAGTACGAATTGGCGATCGAGGCTGGCGGTTTCGCTGGGTGTGAGGTTGTGAGCGAGGACGATGACCGGAGCGGTGAGGTGCACGAGTTCTTCTCGGCGTTCTCCGAGCAGGTGTCTGAGAATCCGTTTTTCGAGATCGAAGATGTCGACGGCTCGTTCGGCGTGGTACTGGTTGCCGAGATTCTGGAGTTCACGCGCGAACCGTCTGAGGACTCGGCTGGAGGCGTATTCTGGCGAGAGGCTTTTTTCGCTGATCAGGCCTTCGATTTCGGCGATCAGTTTCGGGTCACGAGCCATCTGCAGGTGAGCTCCGAAGATGGCACCGAACTGGTCCCCGAGTTGTTCTCGAGCCAGTTGTTCGTTCTCTTGGATCTCGTCCCAGACGATTTCGAGTGTGTGTCGAAAGCGAGCGAGCTCACTTTCGACGGCATCGATCGAGACGAATCGGTTGGGGATCCGGAAGTCTTCGGTGCCGAGCACGAGCACTTCGCCGGTG
>CAVOEV010000379.1:0-3480 GCA_963694825.1 Planctomycetota bacterium | reverse complement strand
TGGGTGCGGAGCGGTGCGTTTGAAAAACGTGTACATGCCGCGTCTGAACCGATCGGCTCCCTGGCTGGCCTTCCACTTGAAGTTGTTGGCGTAGCTCAGTGCGGCGACGTCGGCGGGCATTGGAGGAAACACGCTGGGTCCGCCGAGTTTGTGCGAGAGCAGTCCCGCAGCGGTCAGACTGTTGTCACGGATGATCTCGGCCTGCAGCCGAAATCGGGTTTGACGACCCAACAAGGCGTTCTGGGGATCGGATTGGGCCAGTTGGCTCGAGGTGGCCGAACTTTGGCGATAGGTGGCCGAGAGCACGATGGTGCGGATCAGTGCCTTGCGGCTCCACTTCAGACGTCGGTACTCGGTGGCAAGCCAATCGAGCAGGTCGGGGTGAGAGGGTTTGTCGCCACGGACTCCGAAATCGTTGATCGTGCGGACCAGTCCGTTGCCGAAGAGATGGCTCCAGATGTGGTTGACGGCGACGCGTGGGCTAAGTGGATTCGCGTCTGCGACCAGCCAGCGGGCCAGGTCTAGCCGATCGGCCAGTTGGTTGGTGTCTTGGGCCCGCGATCGGACCGGTGGCAGTGTGCTGAATCCTGCGGGGATGGCCGGATCGTCGGTCTGAGGTCTCAGGAAATCGCCTCGATGAAACAGGAACGTCGTACGTGGCTTGTCGGTGCGTTGTCGCACCACTCGGACACTCATCTGAGGCCGCTTGGGGGCCTTCTTTTCCAAACCGGCCAGTTGCCGCACGAGCGGCGCGGTGGTCTTGTCGATCGTTGTGTAGTGATCTCGCAGGACATCCGAGGATTTCGTGTCGGTGTGTGTTTTGGCCCAGGAGATGAGTGCTGCCAGGACGGGTTTGGGGAGCCCGAGTCCTGGTTGAGTTCCGGTAAGTGGGACAATACGAAAGCGACCGAGAGTGTGTTTTCCGCCGTAGTCTTGCGTCAGGGTGATTCGCAGGTGGATGCGTTTTCCGGACGGAACGGGTTTGGAGAAGAAGAAGGACGCCGCATGCGGTTTCCCCATTTGCGGGCTGATGGCCCAGCCGGTCTTGGGTTTACCGTCCAAAGCGTCTTCGACGAAGAACTTGGCCTGAGTGAAGGACGCGGAGGCGGTCGCGGGTTTCAGCTGGGTGGGTTTGCTGAAGTT
This sequence comes from Planctomycetota bacterium, assembly GCA_963694825.1. Lineage (GTDB taxonomy): Bacteria > Planctomycetota > Planctomycetia > Planctomycetales > Planctomycetaceae > UBA8437. Next base: position 2,337 of record CAVOEV010000379.1, on the reverse strand, counting down.
GGCATCGGCCGCGACTTCGACCTTGAGGCCGGTGACGACCAGGTTGCCGTTTTCGGCTCGGCCCGGACCGTTGCCTGGCAGGGACGGATGGGGTTGGATTTCGAGTCTCAGGCCGGACAGCGTGCCGGCTTCGAGACGTGCGATCAGAGTGTAGACGGCGGTGTCGGGGTTGGGTCCTGAGGCGAGAACGACGTTGTTGTCCTGGATGTCGAGTTGGATGTTGCCGGAGGCGGTGGCTGCCAGGTGAGTGAGCGTTGCATCGTGGATCGGGTCCGAGTGGGAATCGGCGAGCGCCTGCAGTTGCTGTTCGGTCCAGGTCTTGAAGGCGGGGCCGAGGTTGTCGCGTGCCTTTGCGAGCGCTCGTTCGAGAGTGGCCAGTTTCTTGTCGTGATCAAGTTTGTCGGACTGGAACTTGGTGAGAGCGGTTTTCGAGACGGCGACATTGGTATTGGTTTCGTCGCCGTTGTTGTAGAAGGCGAAGAACTGGTAGTACTCGCGTTGCGTGATCTGGTCGTACTTGTGCGAATGACACCTGGCGCAGCCGACGGTCAATCCCAACCAAACGGCTCCAGTGGTTTCGGCCCGATCGAAGACGGCTTCGACTCGCCATTGTTCCTTGTCGGTGCCTCCTTCGGTGTTGGTGAGTGTCTGCCGATGGAAAGCTGTTGCCAGCAGTTGGTCTTCGTTGGCATCGGGCAGCAGGTCGCCGGCGATTTGTTCGATCGTGAACTGATCGAACGGCATATCGCGATTGACGGCGTCGATGACCCAGTCTCGCCATCTCCAAGCATTGAGTCGTGGTCGATCTTTTTCATAGCCATCGCTGTCGGCATAGCGAGCCTTGTCGAGCCAGTGCCGTCCCCAGCGTTCGCCGAAATGTTTCGAATCGAGCAGTCGATCGACGAGTGCGTGGTAGGCATTGGGCGATGTGTCCTGGACAAAACGATCGACGTCATCGGGGGTGGGTGGCAGCCCGAGCAGGTCAAGGCTGAGACGGCGTGCGAGCGTGTAGCGATCGGCGGTTGGTGCTGGAGCCAGACCGTGTTTGGCGAGTCGAACGAAGACAAAGGCGTCGATCGGCGTCCGGACACGATTGGCCAGTTTGGGAGTCAGATTGGGTGGTGCGGGCCGTTTGAGTGCCGCGTAGGCCCAATGCGACTTGGCAGGGCCCCCGATGCGAACTCCCTTTGGCCAGGTGGCTCCCTGGTCGATCCAGGCCCGGAGCTTGCCGATCTGTGTTTTGGAGAGCAGGTCGCCTTCGGGTGGCATGGTGATGTCGGGGTCGAGTCCGCCGACGTAGCGGATTAGCAGGCTGGCGGCACTTTCGCCGATCTCAAACGCCTTGCCCCGATCGCCTCCAGCCAGCGTGTGATCGTGTGTGTCGACCCGAAAGCCCGATTCCTGTTTTGCAGCTCCGTGGCAGGAAATGCAATGTTTGGCAAGGATCGGCTTGATGTCGGCATTGAAGTCGATCTTTTGGCGGGTTGCGGGGGGCAGTGGATCGTCGTTGGATTCGGCTAAGGCGGCGACGAGAGGGAACGAGCAGGCGAGGGCAAGCAGTGGGCCTGTGAACCGGAGGTGGGAGTCGCGTAGAAGGCCGTTCATTACGGGGACTCGCCGGGGAGGTTGTTTCGGGCCAGTTGTGGTTGAAAGAATTAGTAGTGAATCACGTCGGCCGGGGGCTGTCAAGAATCGACGGATTGAGGGTGGCAGCGTGTCGTCAACGACAGAAACCCGTCCCAATACGGGAAGGGTTTCGTGCCACTGCGAGGATCGAATGTCGTTTGACTAGCGTGAAGCTGACGTGTTGGTCAAGGTCCGGACACCTCGAGCGGGCCGGGTCGGTTCACGGTTGGGCTGGCTGTCACCAGCCTTGTTCTGTCGGCTTCGCTGCTTTTCGGCTCCACGTGCCTTGGCAAAGGCGACCACCTGTCTGGCTCGGATCAGATGTTGCAAGTGGAAGTAGGGCGGCTGGTAGCCTCCACCAAGCCGGCTTCGTCGCTTGGCGGCCAAACTTTGCCAGGCCACCTTGCTGTTGATGTTCCAGGCCGCGGCCTGAGCCACTGGCGTGGGAAGTTGTCCACGAGCGACCAGCGTCAGCAGTTCGTGAAGCCCGCCGTCCTTGGAGTACTGATCGACGGGAATCAACCGGTAGGTCATTCTCGAGGTCGGTTCCTTTTTTCCGTGTTCCAGGCAGACTCCACGGTAGGGCAAGCGGACGATTTTCCGGGGTGGGATCGAGAACATCCCCATGCCGCCGCCGCCGCCCTGCATGCCACCACCACCACCGCCACCCGACATACCGCCACCAGAGGACTGACCGCCACCTCCTCCGCC
>CAVOEV010000378.1:0-3497 GCA_963694825.1 Planctomycetota bacterium | reverse complement strand
GTCGAATGGTAAGGCTGGTTCGAATGGTCGGCGATGATCGGAGTTTAATTTTGGAGCCGAGACCGATGATCACGCGACGCGACTTTATTGGCGGGCTGGCTGCCGCGGGAGTGACATCGGTTGCCGGCCTGCCGGCCTTCGGTGCCGGCCGCCGCAAGTTACCGATTGCGGCCGTCGTGACCGCTTACCACAACAACGCTCACGCTGACGTGATCATCGGCAAGGTGTTGGAGGGATGGCGGCAGGATGGCAAGGCTGGTCCCGATCTGAAGCTTGTGTCGATGTTCACCGACCAGGTCCCTGACGGAGAGCTGAGTCGGGGTTTGGCGGCCAAGCATGGATTCGAGATCAGCGGGACGATCGAGCAGGCGATTGGGAAGCGAACCGGTGGCGAGCGGATCGAGGGCGTGATTTCCGTAGGCGAGCACGGCGACTACCCGTACACGCCTCGGACACGTCAGCACATGTACCCTCGACGTCGGTTCTTCGATGAAATCGTAGCGGCGATGCAGAAGTCGGGCCGCACGGTGCCGGTGTTTTCTGACAAGCATCTGGCTTGGAAGTTTTCGGACGCCCTGCACATGTACCGCACGGCTCGCCGGCTGAAGATCCCGTTCATGGCAGGTTCGTCGTTGCCGACCTGCTGGAGGTATCCGGCTTTGACTCTTGGGCGAGGTGTTGAGATCGAGGAGGCGATGGCGGTGGGGTACGGGGGGTTGGAAGCCTACGGCTACCATGCCCTGGAGACGTTGCAGTGCATGATCGAACGGCGTCGTGGCGGCGAGACGGGAGTGGGAGCGGTTCGGGCGGTTTCGGGTGACGCGTTGATTCGAGCTCGTGACCGCGGCCGCTGGTCGCAGGAGTTGCTCGAAGCGGCCGTGGGGTCGTTGCCCGAGCGGTTGCGACCGAAGCAGCCGATTGGTCCGCCGGTGATTCGCAAGGCGACGGGGTACTTGATCGAGCACCGTGACGGACTGCGTTCGTCGGTCATCATGGGCAGCGGGTTGGGTAACCAGTTCTGTTTTGCCGCCAAGTTGAAGGGGCGTCGCGAGCCGGTGGCGGCGTGGTTTCGGCTCGAGGAGAATAAGCCGTTTGGTCACTTCGAGCATCTGCTGCGAGCGATCGAGGAGATGTTTCAGACCGGACGCGAGACGTATCCGGTCGAGCGGACGCTGTTGACGACTGGTGTGCTGGATCGGGTGATGCACAGTCTCGTCGAGGAGGGGCGGAGGTACGAGACGCCCGAGTTGGCGATCAGTTATCAGCCGACGGACTGGGGATTCGCGAACCAGTAGTCCAGGGAAAGTGCATGGTTGGCGTTCGGGAATGCCGGTCGACGGCCAGGGTCAGAGTGGCTCCGGCACCCGGAGCCAGTCGGATTCGAAGCGTTGGTCCGTGCAACGGGATCCGTCTCGATCCAATCTCGACGGCTCGAAACGTATGTTCGGCGTAGGCTCCGGCCTGCACGATCAATTCGCGACCCTGCAGTTGGTTGGTGTTGACCAGTTGGACGCGTGTGGTGGTGTCGGTCATGCGATCGATCAGGGCGGCACAGTCGTCGGGAATTCCGGCGCGCCTGTTGGCCGGGTCGAAGTACCTCAACCGGGTGTGCCAGACCGAAGCGCGGCGTCCGGGGTCCAGGCCACCGACCATCAATTGCCTCAGCGCGGTGACCTGGGCGGGGTTGTACTTGGCCGGGTCATCGGCAAGCCGTGTGTCGGGCGTGGTCGTGTCGCCATCCATCGCCGATGACCGCCGCCTCACCTCGGCCAGGTCTCTCCTCAGGGCCGCTTCGGCGTAATCGCTGTTGTCACCGTCGAGGAATTTCAGCCACGGGTCGTTCTCGAGGTACTTTCGGTCGCCGTCTTTCATCGACAGGTAGTAGATCTCGAGTTGGTTGTAGGTGTAGGGCTGGGGCAACCAGAGGTACCATCCCTTGTCGCCGTACATTCGCGGGTAGACGGCTTGTCCATCGACGACCCGTCTCTGGGCGTTGACCTTGGCGGTCTGCTTGCGCCACGCGTCCAGGTACTTGTCGTCACCGGTCAGTAGGTAGGCGTTCATCATGCCGACGAAACCCCAGTGCTGGCGGTTGCGATGAGCGAGTTCACCGGTTTGGGGGACGATCACGGTGAAACCCCAGCCGTAGGTCCCGCCGTACCACTTGCCACGGGTGGCGCCGCCGATGGTGCCGTCGAGCCCGATATTGGAGGGGATGATGTCGCTGTTTTGTTTCATCCGTTTCAGCCAGGCGTCGACATAGCCGATCAGCCAGGTCCGGTACTTGGCCTCGCCGGTGAGCATATACGCATTGAGCGGCAGCGTGGTGGCGATCAGGTTCAGCGGGTGATCACCGACGACGTCGTTATAGTCCTTGAAGTGAGCGACCATCTCGGCGTAGTTTCGTTCTCCATGGCCCAGGTGGAAGCGGTTCTCGATCTCGATCGGGTCACCGGCCCAGTCGAGCCCGGTTGCCTTGCGCAGCAGCGGTCCGCGACTGCCGTTGATCATGCTGCGGATGATCTTGTGCCTGGGGTCGTAGTTTGGAGCCCCGGGATCCTCGTTCATGTAGAACCCCGCGTAGCGACGCACGCGGTGCCCGAAGCGGATGTCCTGGTAGTCGCTGAGTCCCTGGAGGTTGAAGAGCCGCAGGCCCTCGCCGTTGTGTTGCCAGTCGAACATGACGGGGAATTCCTTGTAGTACATCCCGTCACGGGCGAAGGGCACCTCGACTGTCCTGGCCAGGGTGTATTGCCTGAGATGACCTTCCCAGGCCTTGCGGTACATCGTCAGGATGTCGTCAGCTCCACCCAGGGCGTGCAACTGTGCCCAGCCACCGACGTTTTCCGGAGCGTCGTCGGGGCCGTCGTCACCACCCCATCGCTCCACGCACAACAGGAATCCTCGCTCGTCGAAGTAGCGGGCGAAGAAGCGGCGACAGGCGGCAGCGTTGGTCTCCAGCAGTTGGCGTTCCAGCAACGCCCAGGTGGGTGGGGTGAGCGGTGTGTCGATGCGGATGGTCGGCTCGCTTGCCGAAACCGGAAGAGCCAGGCAACCGAGCAGGAGTGGCAGCAGCGGTGTAGAGAGTCTCATGGTGCGGGGCCCGTCGAGGTGTTGCCTGGCCGGCTCACTTGCGGGCCAGTCGGATCGCGGTGACCGCGGCGTCGGTGCGGAACCTGATGATCGCCCGGCCCCATTTCTGAGTCGTCTTCAGTGGTGCGAGGTTGATGCCGTTGATGGTGAACTTGCCGGCCTTCTTCCGCTGCCTGGCACGGATGCTGTCGGGGTCGACGGTCGCCATGATGGCGGTGATTCCGAAATCGTCGTGCAATCCCTCGGGCACCTGCTTGATGCCGTGTCCTTCGAGGAACTTTCCCACCTCGCCGTAGTTGTAGTATTCGGGGATGAAACTGACCCGGGGACCATCCTTGGCCGATTCGTCCTGGGCCCCGGCGACGGCCTTCAGTCCATCCTGGTTCCCGCCGCTGTCACCGATC
>CAVOEV010000377.1:0-3505 GCA_963694825.1 Planctomycetota bacterium | reverse complement strand
TGGCCGTCGCGGCTATTGAGGATCGGTTTGGGGTCGAAGAGATCGACGTGACTGGGGCCACCGGCCATGAAGAAGAAGATGCATCGCTTGGCGGTTGGGGCGAAGTGGGGTGCGTCGAAGGCAGCACGCGACTCGTTGGCGAGCAACGAGGTCAACGCGATTCCGCCGAGGCCGGAGGCCGAGGAGGCGAGGAATTCGCGGCGGGTGGCTGCCAGTGTGTTCATGAGGGATGGGGGGCGTGGGGGTTGGATTGAGGTGCAGGGCGGTTGTTTTGCGATGTCAGGCACCCGCCGCGGTGGGACCTACTGGCGAGTGAGGAACTCATCGAGGTTGAGAAGTGTGCGGGCGACGGAGATCCAGGCGGCGGTTGTCGCCGGGGGTGTGTTGTTGAGAGTGGTGTTTCCTGCCACCTGCCTGGCGTCGTCGGGGTGTTGGGAAAACCATTGGTGTTCATCGGTGTGGAGTTGTTTGAGGATGCGGAGTTCTTTGAAGGTCATTGGACGCGAGAGAGTAGCGAGTGCGGCGTGTTGGATTCGATTGGTGGGTGGCGTGGTGCCACTGGCAAGCTGGTGTCCCAGTGCCTGAGCACATTCGAAGAAGACGGGATCGTTGAGCGTGGTCAGTGCCTGCAGTGGGGTATTGGAGCGGTTGCGTTGAGCCAGGCAGACATTGCTGCCGGGGCTGTCGAAGATCATCAGGCTGGGGTAGGGGTTGGTCCGCTTGAAGAGGATGTACATGCCGCGTCGGTAGCGGTCGGGTTGGTCGGAGACGATCCAGCGGGTCTTGTACTTGTAGGCCAGTTCTTCGGTGCCATCGGGTTTGACCGGATGGATGGTTGTTCCACCGATGCGTCGGTGGAGCAGTCCGGTGGCATCGAGAAACAGGTCGCGAACGATTTCGGCTTCGACCCGATAGCGACTCTGCCGGGCTAACCAGAGGTTGTTGGGGTCGTCTGCGGCCAGTCGGGGTGTGAGTGAGGAGGATTGCCGATAGGTTGCGGAGGTGACGATCTGTTTGATAAGAGACTTGCGGTCCCAGCCGCTTTTGGTGAATTCGATGGCGAGCCAATCGAGGAGCAACGGATGTGAGGGCGGGCTGCCCTGGCTGCCGAAGTCGTCGTGTGTCGCGACGAGGCCGCGTCCGAAGAGGTGAGCCCAGGCGTGGTTGATGGCGACTCGGGCCGACAACGGGTTGTCGGCCGAGACGATCCAGCGGGCCAAATCGAGGCGATCGGCGGTGGTGTTTCGAGGCGTCAGTGGAGGGAGTGCCGAGGGTGTGCCCGGCTGGACGAGTGGGCCTTTTTGTTTGAAGTCACCGCGGAGCAGGACGTGAGTGGCACGGCGGTTTTTGGGGCGTTCGGCCACGGTCATCATGTACGGTTTGGGCAGGTGCCGCTTTTGGACACTGACCTGGGCCATGGCCTGTCCCGTATCGTCGTGTCGTCCGTCGAGCGTGTTCCAGAACGCAGCGGCGGTTTGCTGTTGGTCGGCAGCGAGCCTGTCGGCCGGTTGAGACAGCAGCGACGCGAGTGGATCGGTGAGGTCGAGGTTGGCGAGTTGTTTGGCGATGGCGGGCGGTTTGTGTCCGAGAGATTTCTGCCAAGCGGCCAGGCCGGGATATTTTTTCATGGCGGCGATCGTGTCGCGGCGTGCCTTGAGTCGTGCCTGGTGTTGGGTGACGCGTTTGAGTGCAGCTTGGTAGGTGGCCTGGTCGGCGGCCGAGCCTGGGATATCAACATCCTTTTCGTCGATGTTGTTGAAGAACGCGTAGAAGGCGTAAAAGTCGCCCTGGGGGATCGGGTCGTATTTGTGAGAATGACATTGCGCACAACCGAGCGTGAGACCGAGCACCGCGGTGGCCGTCGTGTTGACTCGATCGACCGTCTCTCGGTTGCGGTAGTCGTCCTTGTTGATCCCCGATTCGTTGTTCTTGATATTCATCCGGTGCAGACCGGTTGCGAGTTTCTGTTGTTGTGAGGCGTTGGGGAACAGGTCGCCGGCGAGTTGTTCGATGATGAAGCGGTTGTAGGGTTGGTTGTTGTTGATCGAGCGGATGACCCAATCTCGGTATCTCCAGGCATTGGGTCGCACGTCATCTCGTTCGTAGCCAAAGCTGTCGGCGTAGCGGGCCAGGTCGAGCCAGTGTCGTCCCCAGCGTTCTCCGAAGTGTGGCGAGGCGAGCAGTTGGTCGACCAGTTGTTGGTAGGCCCGTTCCGACGGGTTGGCGACGAACTGTTTGACCTGTTGTCGGCTGGGCAGCAGGCCGACGAGGTCGAGCGAGAGTCGTCGGACGAGGGTGTGTGGCTTGGCTTCTGGAGAGAGGCCGAGGCCTTTGGCATTGAGTTGTGCGATGACGAAGCGATCGATTGGCGAGCGAACATTTTCCGTGTCGGCGACATTTGGCGGGGCATGGCGACGTGGCGGGACGAAGGACCAGTGTTTTTCGTAGACGGCTCCTTGTGCGATCCAGGTCTCGAGCCGAGCGATTTCGGTTTGTGTCAGAGGTGGCGCGTCATGCGGCATCCGCGAGTCGGGGTCGTTGGAGCGAATACGAGTGATCAGTTGGCTTTGGTCGGGTTTTCCTGGGACAACGGCGACGAGACCCGAGTCGTTTTTGGCGGTAGCGTGTTTGCTGGTGTGGAGTGCGAGTCCGGCTTCTTGGTCTGCGGGTCCGTGGCAGGCGAAGCACTTTTTGGCCAGCAGTGGCAGGATGTCACGGCTAAAGCTGACGGGTGAATCGTCAGAGTCTGCAGCGGTGGCGGTGCTGGCGAGGCACGCCAGCAGAAGTGTGGTTCGGGCGAAACGCGGAAATGGGTTCATGGTGATTTGGCTGGCGTGGCCAATTTGCGTTGGGTCAACCAATCGACGAACGCGAATCGCCAGCGGTTGATGGGAGTCCCGAGATCACGGACACCGAATCCGTGTCCACCCTTATCGCGGATAAACGTGGTGCAGGGTACCCCGGCCTTACGGCAGGCTGCGGAAAACAGCAGCGTGTTCTGGACCAGGACGCCGTGATCGTCGCGTGCGTGAGCGAGGAAGGTTGGAGGCGTGTGGCGGTTGACGTTGAGGTGGCAGGAGTAGTCTGTGATTTGATTCGAAGTCGGGTTCGGTCCGAAGAGCAGTTGTTGGTAGCGCGTGCCGGCCACCTTGGTGTTCAAGGTCAGCAGTGGGTAGGCGGCGGCGAAGAAGTCGGGTCGGGTGCTGTATCTGGAGAGCGGGTCGGGTTGTTTGGGGTTTTCGAGTTCGTAGCGGGTGGCAGCCGTTGCGGCGAGGAGTCCTCCGGCCGAGAACCCGAAGACTCCGACCTTGTTGGCATCGATATTCCATTGCTTGGCGTTTGCCCGGACCGTACGGATGGCTCGTCGGATGTCGGCTTCCATGGGTTGGATGCCATAGAAGTGGCTTGTGGTCTTGGCGGTGCGGAACTTGAGTACGATTCCAATGACGTTGTGCGGGGCGAGGAATCGAGCGAGGTCGTTGCCTTCCTTGTCGATCACGACCCG
>CAVOEV010000376.1:0-3512 GCA_963694825.1 Planctomycetota bacterium | reverse complement strand
CCGGCTGAGGCCATCGCGGAAAGAGATAGCCAGGCCAGCAGGGCCAACAGGCGACGCGGTGCGTGATGTGGGGTGTTCATGCCGGTCATCATTACGTGACAAGCGAGATTTTGCGAACCCGCCGCGGACCTCGCCACCGGCCCTGCCCCGCTTCACTCGGCTGCAGATGGCCGAAAGGGCGTTTCGCGGTCGATGAGATTAGAAGTACTCTGAGTGTCGAACCCGAGGCGAGTGAGACCGATGTCACGCACGAGACCCGCTGCCCCCGCCTGACCGCCGCACGTCTCGACCCGCCGGCAATTGCTGCAGGCTGGTTCGATCGGCCTGATGGGTCTGGGCATGTCCGATCTCGCCGCGATGCGGGCCGCCGCGGCCGGCACCGCGGTCTCCAAGCCCCGTTCGGTCATCTTCATCTTCCTGACCGGAGGTGCCTCTCAACACGACACCTTCGACATGAAGCCCGAGGGGCCCAGCGAGTTCCGTGGCGAGTTTTCTCCGATCCAGACGGCCACACCCGGAATCGAGATCTGCGAGCACTTCCCACGGCTGGCCCGGCAGAGTGATCGCTGGAGCCTGGTGCGGTCGCTGAGCCATCCGGACAACGGGCACCAGACGGGCACCTACATCATGCTGACCGGTCGGCAGGACCGGACGCCGTTCCGATCCTTTGGTTGTGGGGGAATGCGAGTAATGCTCATCCCTCTGGATGGTTCGAGTGAGTGACTCTCACCCGGTTCAACATGAGAGTGCGAACGCGGGCAAAAACCGGACAACTTTTCTGGACAAATCAGCGGGAGGGAGGGAGGGAGCCTCTCCGCGAACACGCGTTATCTCCCGGTACCCGCCGAGCGAAGGGGCGGGGTCGTGGATTCGATTTCCGGGGGACGGCTATTGCGCGAGTCAACGAACGGCCAGCGGGCTGACGTTGGTTGACTCCAGCCTGTTTGCTAGTAGATCGGTGTGGGGTTCCAATCCCGTCACCACCGGATGTTCTGTGGATATCGCGCAGTCCACGTGGTGTTGCCTACTGCTCAGCCTGTCGCAGAACGACTAGTTGTCGGCGGTAATGCGTATTTCGACCCAGACAATCTGCTGACCGGTCGAGCCACCGATTTGACGCAGGTCCAACTCGTTGTAACCCGCCTTCACCACGTTCAACGGGACGGCAAAACGAATGGCTCTCGCGGTGTCTCCACCAATCCTCTCGAGGCTTTTCAGGTCCCCGGCATTTTCCAGGGCCTGGTCGTTCAGTTTTACTTGAAAACGTGCATCGGCCATGCCGTCTCGTTTGGCCAGGCCGGCGATGGCCCAGGCCCTACCGGAATTGGGGCAGGGACCGATGTGAATTCGGAATGTCTTGCCCGCTCGCGCGTCCGCGGGTAATTGCTCGTTACGCGACGCGCCCTTCGGCACGGTATCGTGAAAACAGACCGGATGCCTGCGCGAGCCTCTCGCTGCGACGTCCGCGCCGACGCCGTCTCGCAGCAGTCGTTTGTAGTTGGTCGTTGGAACGGGCCATTTGGTGTCGTCCATCCAGTTGAAGAGATAGACGCCGTGCGAACCTCGGTGGTAACTCGACGCAGCAAAGCCGCGGAGAGTCTCCATTGTGTTGCCGACCGGCGTGCCACTGATCCACGGGCGGACCGTGCTTTCGACGCCGCCGATGACCGTCACCGGCTTGGGAGCGTCCTTCAGACGTTCACGCCAAAGTTCAAAGGGGATGTCGAAGTCGGTCGAAAAGTAGAACGGGGTTGCCACGATTAAGTCGACCAGCCCCTCCCGAGCCCACGCGACGGCGTCCATTCCCGTACCAGTCCCCGCATCGGGAAGAGCCGGTGCACGAACGCCGAGCAGGATTCGATGCCCTCGCTTTTTGGACCAGTCATTGGTCAGGGAACGAACCTCTCGCACGAATTCTGTGAGGAACCCGCGCTCCTCCCTCGCCTTACCGGGCGTGAGATGGTTCGGAAAACGCATCCAGTCGAGTTCCAATCCGTCGGGGTCGTAACGCTCCAGCAGCTCGCGGACGAACGCCATCTGATATTTGCGCACCTCGACGTTCGCGTAATTCAGCCCCGATCCGTGTTCATGATTCGGCTCTCGCCACAGGTGAATATTCTTCCGCCAGAACGTGGAATGCTGAAAGTTGTCGCGGTTCTCCGTGTTGTGGGCATCGTTCATCCGCATCGACAGCCACGGCGAGATCTTCTTCCGGCGGCAACGGGCGATCCATACCTTGTACGGATCGATCCCCGCGTCGTGTAGTCGCTTCGCATTCCGCGGCCAGGGGTGATCCGGTGTCTTCCCGTTATAGGGATCCCAGATAGCGTCGCGCGACTTGCTGCGGAAACTGGCTCGCATCGCATTGGGGCACAGGAACAAATGCGTTACGGCGCCTCCCGCGTATTGGTCGACCCACGCCTGCAGCCCGCGCACGTTCATTTCCTCCGGCTTTTTGTAACCAAAGAAATGGCTGTTGTCTTCATTGATCACCAGCATGTCGTGGAGCCGCACGTTGCGCGGTTCTTCTGCCTTCCCGATCCGGCAGTCCACGACTCCGAAAACCGAGATGACGGTCAATGAGTTGAACAGAAGTGTTGTCAAGAGTCTCGAAAACTGCATGAATCCCTGCCCGTGTCCAAAAGCATACCGCTTAGATGCTACCCTCAGTCCTGAACTGAGCAAGCTCGTTGGCCATCTCCCCGAGTGTGTGGCTCAGAAGGTGGGCTGTCCCTGCAGGCCAGCTTCCGATTGGCGACCAGTTTGTCGGCAGATGGTGATCGGGCCCAGCGTTTTCTAGCTCGTGTGACCTTACCCCCTTCCCGTTGTACCAGTGGAAATGAGAGAATCCACGGCAACCTGTTGATGCCAAGAAAAACAGCCCGTCGCAGGCTGGTGCGACGGGCTGTTTTGATCTCAAGTCGGGGCGACAAGACGGCAATTGAACTTTGTCGCCGTGGCGTCCGTGGAATGCTGGCGGACTTAACCACTGCCGCCAAAGCACTTGCGAAAATTGTTCGGTGAAAGCTCAGACTCTACGAGTACCATGACGTCGCAAATTGGACCGGGGTCATTTCTGGTGCTTTTGTGGCAAGGGAGCCGCGTTCCGTTCAGCGGTCGTTTTCACCGAAGCGAGTTACCATGGACCCGATATTGCGGCGGTCGATGCAACCTCTGACCCGATGCAGGTTGCGAAATTCGTCTCCGACGTTGTTTGGGGGATTCGCCAAAACCACTCCGGTCTTTTCGACCGGTGCGTCGAGTGAAGTCTCCGGAGCGGCCCCAAACTGGCTCTTATAACGGCACCAAGCCAACTCGCGAGTGTCATCGTGTCGATGGGTCGCCCTGTCACAAGATCCTAAGTGCAACAATCTCGCGAGTCAGGTTGTTATGCTGCGGAGGTGTGCCAAACCTCCGCACGCAACTGACCGTCGGAGGAGCCCACACGTGCCCACAAACTCGATCCGTGTCGATCGATGCTCGTCGCTTAGCAAGCGAACCGGCTTTCACTC
>CAVOEV010000375.1:0-3518 GCA_963694825.1 Planctomycetota bacterium | reverse complement strand
CGGGGCCGAGATCGATGACCCAATCGGCCGCGGCAACCAGTTCGGGATGATGCTCGATCACGACAACCGAGTGCCCGGCGTCGACCAGTCGATCCAGCACCCCGATCAATCGACTCACGTCATCGGCGTGAAGGCCGGTGGTCGGCTCGTCGAGCACGAACAGGCTCGGCCCACGACGTCGACGTCCCAGTTCGGCAGCCAGCCTGACCCGTTGTGCTTCGCCACCCGAAAGCGTCGCCGTGGGTTGACCGAGTACCATGTAGTCGAGCCCAACGTCGACAAGCGTCTTCAGCAGCGACACCACGCGTGGGAAGTTCTCGAAGAACTCGACCGCCTCACCAACCGACATCGCCAACACATCCGCCACGCTCTTGCCCCGATACTTCACCCGCAGCGTCTCGGCCCCAAACCGACGCCCCTCACACTCCGGACAACTCAACACCAGATCAGCCAGAAACTGCATCTCCACCGTCACCGATCCACGCCCGCCACACTCGCCGCAACGCCCCGGATCGGTGTTGAAACTGAACTGGCGTGCATCGAAACCCCTGGTCCTGGCCGCTCGCGTCCGTGAGAACACGTCACGGATAACGTCCCAGATCTTGGTGTAGGTCGACGGAGTCGATCGTGGCGACCGGCCCAGCGACGACTGATCGACCACGACCACTCGTTCAAGGCTCTTCTCCCCCGGCCACGTCAGTTGCGCCAGCTGAACCAATTGGGCCCGGGCCGTTTCCGCTTTCTTGCCCTTGGCCAATTCGGCCGCGAGAAGCGGGACCAGCGTTCCGGTGACCAGCGACGTCTTGCCCGAACCGCTGACACCGGTCACTGCACAAAGAACTCCCAGCGGGAACGTCACCTCGAGGTCGTTCAGGTTGTGTAGACTCGCTCGGCTGATCGTCACCGAGTTCTCGGGGTCCCGCTCACGCAACCGACGCCCCGCCCCAACCTGTCGACCGGCCAAATGAGATCCGGTGACCGACTCGTTGCAGGCCATCACTTCATCGACGGTTCCCGAAACGACCACTCGACCTCCGTGCCGGCCGCCTCCAGGACCCAGGTCCACGATCCAGTCGACCTGCCGCAGGATCGCAAGGTCGTGCTCGACCAGCAGCACGCTGTTGCCCTGGTCCCTGAGATCTTTGAGACAGGACATCAGGCGACGCGTGTCGACATGATGCAGGCCGATGGTCGGTTCGTCGAGCACATAGCCAACGCCGACGAGGCCCGACCCAAGTGCTCCAGCCAGTCGCGACCGCTGGAATTCGCCGCCCGAGAGGGTCCGAGTGGGGCGATCGAGAGTGAGATAGTCCAGGCCGACTCGCTCCAGGTACCCAAGTCGAGATACGACATGAGGCAGCACTTTCCGGATCACTGCCGACTCGGGCTTCCCGTCGTCAGATGTCGCTTCGAGCCACTCGGCAAGCAGTGCATGAGCCTCACTCACACTCAAACGACAGACCTCAACGATCGATTCGCCAAACAGAGTGATACCCCGAGCCAACCGCCCCAGCCGTGTGCCGTCGCAGTCGGCACAGGAAACCTCCAACTGTGTCACCGACGTTTTCGCTTTCGAGGACGGCTTGTCACCAACATGTCCCAACCCACGACACGTTCCACACGCACCCTCGGGACTGTTGAAACTCAGAGTCCGTGGTTCCACCCCCAGAGCACTCCACTCGCAATCGACGCACGCCAGCCGACTCGAAAACAACGTGTCGTCCCAGACTCCCTCGCCGGTCTCGACACTGATCACCAGCCGACCCAACCCCACGCGCAGAGCCAGTTCGACCGAATCCTGCAGCCGCGATCCGAGACCTTCGCGGATCACCACGCGGTCGACGACGGCGTCGACCGAATGGTTGTCTCGAGGATCGAGATCCGGAGGCGACGACAACTCGACCAGGTCCCCGTCGACCCGAGCCCGCACGAAACCCTCGGTCGACAACTTCTCGAACACCCCCAGATGGCTGCCACGACGGCCGGTCACCATAGGAGCCAACAGCATCACTCGACGTTTTTCTCCCAGGCCCAACAACACGTCCACAATCGCACCAGGAGTACGGCTCTCCAGGGGCTCGCCGCAACCCGGGCAATGTACGCGACCGGCTCGAGCAAACAGCAGCCTCAGATGACTGTGAATCTCGGTCATCGTCGCCAGCGTGCTGCGAGCAGCCGTCGAACCGGACCGCTGGTCAATGCAGACGGACGCTGGTAACCCCTCGACCAAGTCCACCTCAGATCGCTCCCAACGATCCAGCCGGCTTCGCTGGCCCGGTGTCAAACCCTGCAGAAAACGCCGCTGTCCCTCGGCAAAGATCACATCCAACGCCAATGTGCTCTTGCCACTGCCGCTGACACCCGTGATCGCCACCAACCGGTCTCGCGGTATGTCGACATCCAAACTCTTCAAATTGTGAACCCGGGCTCCGCGGACACGGATCACACCCGCGACCGGGTCGGATACCGAGTCATCGGCCACTGCAGAATCGGCAATAATACGGCGAGCAGTCGGCATCGGGTGGCGGCCTGTCGAGGATCAAGACTGCTGCGTACCATACACTCTCAAGCACCACTCCTCATGCCACATCCATCGCCACCAACCAAGCGATCATGACTCAAGTCCTTCCCGGCGGATTCCTGTTCCGCTACAAAATCGAGGCCCAACGGCTGCAGCGGGCCCCGGGTCGCAAGGGACCACTGCCCAACCTCGATCACCTCGATCCTCTCCCCCACCTCGCCTCGCTCTCTCAAACAACAGACACGCCACCTGCCGATCCCTTCGCCAGCCTGAGATTGGGTTGGCACGAAACGGGAGTGGCCGTGCAAATGGACGTCACCGGAAAAACTCAACCACTCAGCTGCACTGCCCCCACCACCGCAGCCACCGCAGCCACCGCAGCCACCCCGGACGGCCTGAAGCTCTGGATCGACACCAGGAACACTCAAACCATCCACCGCGCATCTCGTTTCTGTCACGCATTCGCGTTGCAGCCCGCTGGAGGCGGCCGGGGTGGAAAACGGCCGGTCATTGTCAATTGCCCGATCGCTCGAGCCCTCGACGAACCTCCCGCTGCCCCGCCGGGTGCATTGAGAATCGAGTCGCAGGTGCACAAGGACGGCTACCAGCTGCAGGCATGGATCGCCGCGGCCGCTCTCAATGGCTGGGATCTCGACACGATCGATGCCATCGGTTTCAGCTACCACGTGCGCGACAGCGAACTGGGAGACCAATTCCTGGCATTGGGCCCCGAATTCCCCTGCGACCGCGACCCCAGCCTCTGGTCGGTGCTGCGTCTGGACACGCAGTCATGACGGCACCTGGGTTCGCCAGCTGACTAGCTTTCGCGACGTCGGCCCGGCAAGGCGAAGGCGTACAGGCAAGTCACGCCGCCGATCGCAACCAGGCTGAAAGGTGCCCAGTCGGGTGGAGTGATCTGGTGGTGGCCCGACTCGTCGGCCGAGATCAACCCGTAGTAGTCGTTCTCGAGTTCCCCGTCGCCCCTGAGCACCACTCG
>CAVOEV010000374.1:0-3546 GCA_963694825.1 Planctomycetota bacterium | reverse complement strand
CAGGTGTTGCACGAGGATCGACTGAACATTGTCCTGGCCAATGACGGCAGTCTCCCCGCCGGCCTGTTCATCGCTCAGAACTCCGCCGCGTCGCTCAACCGAGTCCTCAAGGCTCAGTCCGCCAGCGGCAAGTCGCCCGACGTCCATGTCCATGCCGACGGCACGGTCCACTCGGCTCACTGACACCACCCACGACCTCATGACTCGAACTGTCACGCATCAGGAAGGCCCCGAATGCTCAACGCCCTGATTCGACTTGCACTTCGCTATCGTGCGATGGTCGTCGTCATCAGCCTGGTGCTGATGGTCTACGGGTCGTACCTGGCCACACGTTTGCCGATCGACGTCTTCCCGGACCTCGATCGCCCACGCGTCGTCATCATCACCGAATGCCAGGGTCTGGCGACCGAGGAAGTCGAGACCCTGGTCACTCAGCCGATCGAAATCGCCTTGCTCGGTGCCAGTGGCGTACAGGCCGTTCGCAGCCAATCCACGGCGGGTTTGAACGTGATCTATGTCGAATTCGACTGGGACACAGAGATTCGCACGGCTCGGCAGACGGTCCAGGAACGGCTATTGACGCTGGGTGGAGTCCTACCCGACGGGATTCTTCCTCGAATGACTCCGCCAGCCTCGATCATGGGCCAGATCGTCGTTGCCGGGATGTACCGCCAGCGCGGACCTCACGGTGGCGAGTTGTTCCCGATCGGCGAAACACAATGGATGGCGGAGTTACTCGAACGCAGCGGTGAACCGCTGGACCTGTTCATCTGGAATCCCGCCGAACGCGATCGTGTCGAGAGTTGGAAAGCTGTGCCGTTCGAGTCGGTGGCATGGAACACGTCCGAGACTCCGGTATCCGTTAATGATGCTCGGGCGGCGACAATTGCCATCGGGGGCAAACGTGTTGACCTCCAGTTCCCATCCAACTCAACCCGCCAGCTAGAGCTGCGAACGATCGCCGACTGGGTGATTCGCCCCAGGATTCTCAAGGTCACCGGCGTCGCCGAAGTCTTCATTCTCGGTGGCGACAAGAAGCAGTACCAGGTCCGCATCGATCCGGCCGCATTGCTCGAATACGGAGTCACCCTGCAGGACGTCGAGCGTGCTCTGACCGAGAGCAACATCAACACCAGCGGCGGATTCGCTGTCCAGGGTGAGACCGAGAGGTCGATCCGCGTTCTGGGCCGACTGGGCCCCGGTTCGGCTCGCGTCATTGACGACCTGCGCAAGATCCCCGTCCAGGTCACCCGCGAACGATCCGTCCTGCTTAGCCAAGTGGCCACGGTCGTCGCCGGCGCGGAATTTCAGCGTGGCGATGCCGGAGTCAACGGCCGACCCGGAGTCGTCTTCACGATTGTCAAGCAGCCGCATGTGGACACTCGAGAACTCACCGATCGACTCGAGGAGATCCTCGAAGAGGCCGAAGCGACTTTGCCGGCCGACATCGTGATCAACCACGAGCTGTTCCAGCTCCGCAATTTCATTGACCGAGGGATCTTCAATGTTGGCGAAGCCCTCGGCATCGGTGCCGTCCTGGTCGTGATCGTCCTGTTCCTGTTTTTACTCAACTTCCGCACGACGTTTATCACGCTGACCGCCATCCCCCTCTCGCTGGTAATCACCACGCTGGTCTTTCGGATGATCGGCAACCTGACCGGTACCGAACTTTCGATCAACGTCATGACCCTCGGCGGACTGGCCGTGGCGATGGGTGAACTGGTCGACGATGCGATTGTCGATGTCGAGAACATCTTTCGTCGCCTGAAGCAGAACAATTTGCTCGACACTCCCCGGCCGGCACTCCAGGTGGTTTACGAAGCGAGCAAGGAGATCCGCAGCGCGATCGTTTTCGGTACGGTTGTCGTGATCCTGGTGTTCCTGCCACTGTTTGCCTTGTCTGGAGTCGAGGGCCGGCTGTTTGCACCGTTGGGGGTGGCTTACATCGTCTCAATTCTCTCGTCGCTGATCGTCTCGCTGACCGTCACGCCGGTTCTCTCGTACTACCTTCTTCCCAAATCCCAAGCGACGCACGCCAAGCAAGACGGGCGACTGTTGCGGACGTTCCAGTGGATCGCCGGGCACCTGGTGCGGATGAGCATGTCGTACCCAACGGTGTTGCTGTTGGTGACCTGGCTGATCGTCGGCTACTCGGGCTGGCAGATGTCGCAACTCGGACGTGATTTCCTTCCTGAATTCGACGAAGGCAGCGTGCAGATCAACGTCACGCTCCCGCCCGGCTCGTCACTCGATGCGTCGAATCGCATCGCTGCACTGATCGATCGCCGACTCATCGAAATGCGCAAGTCGGCTCGGAACCCTGACGGTGAAATCCTGCACTTTGTTCGTCGAACAGGCCGGGCCGAAATGGACGAACACGCTGAACCGGTCAATACGGGCGAGTACATCCTGAGTATGAACCCTGACAGCGGCCGTCACCGTGACCAGACGATCAAGAAGCTTCTCGAACAACTTGGCGACGAAGTCCCCGGTGTCGACATCGAGGTCGAGCAACCGCTGGCCCACCTGATGAGCCACATGGTCTCGGGCGTCTATGCCCAGATCGCCATCAAGATCTTCGGCGACGATCTGGACCAACTCCAGCGACTCACCGAACGCGTCAAGTCGACGATCCAAGCCGTCCCCGGCATCACGCCACCGGTGATCGAACCGATCCGGCAGACCGAAGAATTGCACATAGCATTGCGAGCCGACGATCTGGCCTTTCACGGAGTCACGCGGGCCTATGTCGCGGACATCGTCCAGACGGCACTGCAGGGCGAGGTGGTTTCCCAGGTACTCGAGGGACAACGGCGTTTCGATCTGCTCGTGCGGCTCGAAGAAGATTACCGAACCGACTACGCCAACCTGGGCCGATTGCGAATTGACCTTCCTGATTCTCGAGGCCAGGTTGAGCTGCGAGAACTGGCCGACATCGTTCGAGGAACCGGTCCAAACGCGGTCAACCGCGAGAATGCTCGTCGGCGGATGGTCATCCGCTGCAACACTCAGGATCGTGACCTCGCCAGCGCAGTGGCCGAAATCCAGCGACGGATCCGGAACAACGTCGAGTTGCCGCCGGGATACTTCATCGAGTACGGAGGCCAGTTCGAGAGCCAGCAGCGAGCGACTCGGACAATCCTCATCCTGGCCAGCGTGTCGGTTGTCGGCATGTTCCTGGTCCTGTTGATCCTGTTCCCTTCGGTGAGGATCGTACTGCAGGTTCTCAACGCCCTGCCCACGGCATTCATCGGCGGAGTGCTGGCGCTGGTGATCACCGATCAATCTCTGACCGTTGCCAGTCTCGTCGGATTCATCTCACTGGGCGGCATTGCCGTGCGAAACGGTATCCTGCTCGTCACTCACTATTTCCACCTCATGAAGCATGAAGGCGAAGACTTCAGTCGACAGATGATTCTCCGAGGCAGTCTCGAACGTCTGGCTCCGGTGCTGATGACCGCTCTGACGGCCGGAATCGCACTGATTCCTCTGGTGCTGGGAGGTCACGAGCCTGGCCGCGAGATCCTGTATCCGGTGGCGACGGTC
>CAVOEV010000373.1:0-3551 GCA_963694825.1 Planctomycetota bacterium | reverse complement strand
CGGGTCCACCATCCCTCCTACCTCGACACCACCACCTTCAACATCGCCGATCATTTCGGCGTGTCCCGACTGATCAGCCTCGAAAACCTGACCGCTCTGGCTCTGGCCCGAGAAATCCGGGTGCCCGGGCTGCTTGCACTCGAAAACCTCGCACAGGGTGCCGTCGAAGTGCAGGAGGTGGCCGTTCAGGAAGACGCTCGAGCTGCCGGACGACGACTCGATGAACTGGACCTTCCCCGAAAAGTCCTGGTCGGGTTGATCCGCGGCGAGAATCACTCGGTCATCGCCGCGGCCAACGACGTCGTCGATGTCGGGAACCGAGTCACCCTGATCGGCCGACTCGGAGAACTCGACTCGGTCCGCCAACTCTTCGAACACAAACCGCCACCTCGGCAACATGTCGTGATCGCCGGAGGTGGCCAGATCGGCTTCTCGCTCGCTCGTGTACTCGAACATCGACAACGATTCCACGTCACGCTGATCGAACGGGACGAGGATCGCTGCGAATGGCTCGCCGAACAACTCGATTCCTCAACCGTGCTCAACGCCGACGCAACTCGCCGCAGTCAACTCGAAGAGGCTCGAGTCGGTACGGCGAGCGTGTTTGTCGCAACCACCGGTCACGACGAAGACAACATCGTCTGCGGCGTAGAAGCCAACGAAATGGGATGCCCGAAAATCCTCTCCGTCGTCCGACGACCCGACTACGCCGATGTCCTGGCCAAGGTCGGGATCGGACAATCGGTCAGCCCACGAGAAGTGCTGGCCGAAGAGATCTTGGCAATGCTGCAAAGCGGACCGGTGATCAGCCGTAGAGAAATTACCGAGGGGGGGGTTGAGGTAGTCGAGTTGGAGGTGGGTGAGGGGGCCGAGGCGACTCGTGTCACACTCAAGGACCTGCCTCTCACTCGAGGACTCGTCGCCACCATCGTCCGCTCGCCAGCGATCTGGGTCCCCGGAGGTGACGACCAACTGAAAGCCGGCGATTCGGCCATCGTCCTCATCCAGTCCGATAGCGCCGATGAAGTGCTCGCACTGTTCGCCGCCAAGGGCAATGGCCGAAATGGCAATTGAACACCAGGTTCCTCGTGGCTGACCCTGCACCTACTACTGACTCCGACCAACAGACTCGACCGAGAATCACTCTGTGAAACGGGTCTTTGTCTCCGAGTCCATCACCAGCGGAGCCTGGGCCGATCGGCCGCTCGAAGGATCTCTGGCACGCGAAGGCCAAGCCATGCTCGTGGCCCTCGCCGAAGACCTCGCACAGGATCCCCAGACCCGGATGGTCACCAGCTGGGATTCCCGGCTCGGCAAATTTCCCGTCGATGAGACCGAAGTGGTTGAAGTCGAGAACACAGAACAAGCCGACGAAACGTTCGGCCAACTGGCTGCCTCGAGTGACCGGACGCTGGTCATCGCACCGGAAATCGATCGGCTGCTCGAACAACGATGCCGAACGGTCCACGAAGCCAATGGATCCTGGGTGGGCTGCTCGGCCGACACCATCGCACTCTGCTCCGACAAACTCCAAACCACAGAACACCTTCAACAACACGGCCTCCCCGTCATCGACACCCGAACCGCCGATCAACCTCGTCCCGATTCACCACAAGTTGTCTGGAAACCACGCCATGGAGCCGGGTCGATCGACATCTCGACCACGCCTCGCAACGCACCATCCCCGGGCCCCGACCACGTTGTCCAACCACTCGTCTCCGGACGCCCGGTCTCGGTCGCCGTCATCTGCAGTGACGAATGCCACATCGCTCTGCCCGTCGCAACACAACACCTCAGCCAGGACGGACACTTCAACTACCAGGGTGGTCGCGTTCCCTGCCTGGACAACGATTCGCCCGAATCCCAATCGGTCCGCTCACTCGCTCTCGCTGCCTGCAATAGCCTCGAACAACCAATAGGATGGATCGGAGTCGACCTGATGCTGCTGCCGGACCACTCGGCATTGATCATGGAAATCAATCCGCGTTTGACCACGTCCTTCCTCGGTTATCGCCAATTGACACCCCAACTCCCGCTCGGACAAGTCGTCGCCTCACCCGAAACCGCCGCCGCGACGAACTGGGACTGGTGCTACACTCGAGTCGACCCGATCGAGTTCACCTCGAATGGAACCGTGATCGGCCGAAACCCATCCCTCCCCTGCTCCTGAACCCGAGCC
Organism: Planctomycetota bacterium; assembly: GCA_963694825.1. Lineage (GTDB taxonomy): Bacteria > Planctomycetota > Planctomycetia > Planctomycetales > Planctomycetaceae > UBA8437. Next base: position 1,372 of record CAVOEV010000373.1, on the reverse strand, counting down.
AAGAAAACCAAAACACTCATGCAGATCGTCGGGCTGGACATCGGTGGAGCCAACCTGAAGGCAGCCTCGGCTGATGGGCAGGCCGCGTCGCGGCCGCTGGAAATCTGGCGACAACCGGACCGGCTGAAGCACGAACTCGACCTGCTGCTCGCCAGCCTGCCCGTGGCCGATCGCCTGGCAGTCACGATGACCGCCGAATTGGCAGACTGCTTTGCTACCAAGGCTGAAGGCGTCCGACAGATCCTCGAAGCCGTGGCCGAAACGGCGGCCGGCAGACCGGTGGCGGTTTGGCAGACCGGTGGCGAATTCGTTTCCCTCGACGATGCCCGGGAACTGCCACAACTGGTGGCTGCCGCCAATTGGCACGCACTCGCCACCTTCTGCGGACGACTCGCACAACAGGGACACGCGCTGCTGATCGACATCGGCACCACCACCACCGACCTCGTCCCCATCCACAACGGAATGCCCGTCCCCTGGGGACTCACCGATCGCAATCGACTGGCCAGCCACGAACTGGTCTACACCGGAATCAGCCGCACACCCGTCTGCTCAATCGCGTCGCAAGTCACACTCGATGACCGACCTGTCGGGCTGGCGGCCGAACTGTTTGCCACCACTCGAGACGTCTACCTGTTGACCGGCGACATGGCCGAAGACGAACACTGCTGCGACACCGCCGACGGACGACCCGCCACTCGCCAACACGCTGCCCAACGCTTGGCACGGATGCTGTGCTGCGATCGAACCGAAATCCACGACGATGCACTGATCGACGTGGCCCGACAAATGACCGCGTTGCAACTGAAACGACTGAACCACGCCGTCCAGAACGTGATCGGCTGCTCGAACAACGGGACGCCTCTCGACACCGTCCTGCTGAGCGGAAGCGGTACATTCCTGGCCCGACAACTCGTCGCCTCACACCCCGACCTCGCACAAGCCCGACAACTGGATCTCTCGGATTGCTTCTCCGCTGAGGTCGCTTCCGCCGCGTGTGCCTTCGCCATTGCACGACTGGCCCAGGAACGAGTGGCCGACTTCAACTAGCCCGTGACGTCGACGGCAACCTCGGTTCCACCCGCCAGAGACAACTCGACCGATGACAACAGCCGCACCAGACGATCGGCTCGGGCCAATACGCCTGCACGGTGAACGTCGTCGTCCCACTGCAACAGCAAATCGTCATAGACTCGATCCAGATCAATCGATCCAGACTCCAACGGTGTGCCGTAAACCTCCTCGGCACCAGTCACCCGAAACAACTCGAAATCACGGTACCCTCCAACACTCCCGGCAATCACCCAACCCGTCGCCAATGACACCGCACTCGATGGATGGTGTTCCAGACAGGCGGTCACCCCGTCAGCAA
>CAVOEV010000372.1:0-3555 GCA_963694825.1 Planctomycetota bacterium | reverse complement strand
AAAAACCTTCTGGCCGACATCGTTCAGACGCGGGCGGGCCACGCCGATGAAATGAGCGTTGGATGGATGCAACGGGAACCCGTCGCGACCGTGCCGAATGGCTGCCGCAAAGATGTCCGCCGCACCTCGAGTCCCTTCGCTGGCAATCGCTTCGAACCAACCGGCCACGTTGCCCGGTACCAATGCCGACTTCGGACCCAACTCGCGAGTCTGCTCGTCAAATGCCTCGGGCACCGCACCACTCGGTGACGTCCCGCTGAAATTCAGCACCCGCGACTTGCCACCGGGTCGATGCAACAACAGGAATCCGACGCCCCCCGGTCCACTCATGTACGGTTCGACCACCGCCAATGTAGCCGCCATCGTGACCACCGCGTCTACGGCGTTGCCGCCGGAGCGAAGCATATCGAGACCCGCCTGGCTCGCCAGAGGATGAGCCGACGCGACCGCACCATGACGGCCTCCAACCACCGGTCGCTTGCGTGACAATTCCATCGTCGCTCCTCTTTCCCCAGTGTCTTGCTCGCTCACGCAAGCACCCAACATTCACTCGACCCGGTACTCAGCCGCACGCGTCGCCATCAATCGCCCGGCCATCACGCCATGCGTTTGCCTCGTCCAGACAATCCTGTACCCGCTGCCGCACCGCCGCAACCAACTCGGACTCACGACCCCGCTCACACAACTCCGCATACTCCTCCGGCTGCCACACTTCCCCGTACACCACTCGCACACGACCCATACCCGGCCGCTGACCGCGAGGGTAGGCCTCGAAGGCTCCGGCAATCCCCACCGGAACGATCGGCGGCCGCGAACGACGGACCAGGGCAACGAAACCCGGCTTGAACTCGCCCAGGTCGCCGTCGACTGTCCGAGTTCCCTCGGGGAAAACCCCCACAAGAAAACCCTTCTCCAACCTCGCAACCAACTCGCGGATCGGGCCGGCACGGGCCGCGTCGCGGTCGATCGGGACGACGTACGTGTTCCGCAAGATCCAACCAACCAGTGGATTCGAAAACAACGTGCTGCGAGCCATGTAACTGATCGGCCGGTTCAGAGGCAAACCGACCAGCAACGGATCGAAATTGCTCTGGTGATTGGCCAGCAACAGCACACCCTCACGCTCGGGCAACCGCTCGAAACCCCTCGCACGGTATCTCAGCAACACTGTGGAGCACCACTTGAATGTCAACTGCAGCACGCTCCAGATCACGTTCCGACGGAACGGATCTGGTAGCGAAGCGGTCGAGGGTGACAAGTCGTTCACGAGCACACGGTCTTGCGAAAGGATGACCGTTCGGTTGTCGGCTTTCCGTCCAGCGTTTGCAACCGGCCACGCTTGCCACGACGCCCATCGCCAGACTTGCCACGTACTTGGCAAAGGCTAGAATCAGACCTCCCAGCCCCTGTAGCTCAATTGGCAGAGCAACTGACTCTTAATCAGTAGGTTGAAGGTTCAAGTCCTTCCGGGGGCACTAAAACCACCGGCACCACGTCGCACTCTGCAGCAGACCCCTGCAAAACAGGGGTTTTCTCTTGCGCTGCCAACTCCGGTTGCGAGTTGCCAATCCACTGGCAGACGACGTGCATGGGAAAGTCGTCCGCCAGTTCCGTCTCCCGCGTGCTGCGGAGGTTCTGGAACAGCTTGGGCCAAGGCTGCAGGCCGGCCCGCTGGATGATCCGGAGCAGTTGGATCCGCAGGTTGGCATTCGTGTCGCGGTACCGCGTGATGACATACTCGGTCCCGGGTTCTGCAAGGTCGAAGCACTCTTCCAGGTGGGGCCGAAGCTCCGGGAACATCGGAATGACTCGAAACTCTCTCATTTAGGAGTAGTACAAAATCTGGGGGTAGGTCAGTCGTCGCCGTCAAGATCTGCCGCGTGGACAGCAAAAGCACCATTGGCAGAGGTGCTGATGATCGCTTGGTCGCCGAAGGCAACCGCCAGTAGTGTGCGGTCTTCCAACCGTTCCACCGCCGGACGGACATCACCGTGCCGCTTGCGGCGAATGGACCGCCTGGAGAGATTGTGTGTTCGAGCCAGTCGCGCAAGCCAGTATGTCAGCCGCATCACTTCGTCTCTAGAAGAACATCTATGTCGCGCAGGCCATATTGTGCCATTGGGGACCACTGAGCCTCAGGCGAGTGGCTTCCCGTGAGGAATCCCCGGGCAACGGCCACGACGTCAGCCCGACGCTCCGTGGCAGAGCTATACCGTCAGCCGGGTCCGCGAGGGTGGCTCGCCGGTGGACAGCCAATCGATGACGTCATCTGTCGTCATCACGTAACCCCACACGCGGCCGAAGAGGACCTGGGTCGCCTGGGCGCTGCCTGGATCGAGATTGGCACACGCGTCGGAGACCAGGATCACGTGGAACCCGCGGTCGGCCGCATCGATGGCCGTGGCCAAGACACACTGATCGGCTGCCACGCCGGTCAGTACCAGCGTTTCGATCTGCATGTTGCGGAGGTACAGGTCAATCGGTGAGGAATGAAACGCGCTGCTGGTGTTCTTGTCGAGAATCATCTCGCCATCGATCGGTGCCACCCGCGAGTCGATCTCGTAGGCGGCCTCGCCGTTGATCGCCATGTGCCCGCCGGTCTCCTCGGTCGCCGCCCGAGCCGCCGCTTCCCGACCCCGCCGCCGTACGACCATGTCCGAACCATCCGGCAACTGCGATCCGTGCCGGGTGAAGAACACCCGCCGGTTCTGCTCGCGAAACGCCTCCTGCAGACGCCCGATATTGGCGACCATCGTCTCGGCACGATCCAGGAACCCCTGTTGCAGGTCGGGATTGTGCTGGTTCACCGTATGCGCCAGGTGCCCGTCGCCGTTCAGCACATACCCCTGTACGTCGATCACCCCCAGCGCGGTCGTTTCCGAACGGATGGGCAACGTGAAGGAGAACCCCTCCGAGGGCCATTCGTGGTCATCCAAGAGCGAGATCTGTTTGATAACGTTTCCCCCCGTGTTTCTCGAGCTTTCGTTCCACGATGCTCCGGAGAACATGGCTTCCTCTATAGAGCACCCCCACGGCGGGATCTTCGGACCTGGACGCAAGCTGTGAATCACCCGGCCTGGCGGCCAGGACAATCAGCAGGACCACCGGCAGGACTATGCTGCCAGCCTGCCAGGAGACGACTCTTTGAGACATCGAGTGGGTTCCGTTCATCAGGTGCTGTGATCATCCGCGCGGACGTCACCACTGGTAGAGATGGACCGACCAGGGACCGAACACATCGCCGACCGTTTCGGATGGCCTGGCCATCCTGCGATTCTCGAAGAGCGCCTTCGCCTCGACGGGCTCCTTGAACCGCCAGGTCACCGGCACGGGCCCGGCCGACATGTTGATCGCGATCAGCGTGTGCTGGTCACCGTGCCGGAGTTCGCGATGGAAAATGGAGCCGGTGTAGGGCCCGGGGCCCAGACGCACGGTCCGAACATCCCGGCCGGCGGTCAACGGCCCGGCGATGTGACGGACCCGACGTGCCACGTCCAATGCCGTGGCCCAGTGGTCGGGGTAATCCCTGGCGTTGAGAAAATTGGCATATAGGGC
>CAVOEV010000371.1:0-3589 GCA_963694825.1 Planctomycetota bacterium | reverse complement strand
CAGAAAATGGAAGCGGAGCGACCGACAACGCGGCACTGGCACCGAGAATCATCAGGGCCGAAGGGTCGTTCTCGCCATCGCAGGCCATCACGTTACCCAGCACTTGAACTTCATCGCGGAAGCCCTTGGGGAAGAGCGGGCGAATCGGGCGGTCGGTGAGGCGACACGTCAAGATTTCCTTGGTTGTCGGCCGGCCTTCCCGTTTCAGAAATCCGCCAGCGAACTTACCGGCAGCGGCCATCCGCTCGCGGTAATCGACTTGCAGCGGAAAGAAATCAAGACCCGGACGACCAGGGCCTGTTTGGGCAGCCACAAAGACCACCGTTTCACCCAGCTGAACAAGAATGGCACCGCTGGCTTGTTTCGCCAACTCACCTGTTGTCAGACTGAGAGTACGTCCTCCGACTTCGCGCTCGACGGTAACTTTCACAACGTGTTTCCCTAAATCCTACATGGACCGCTAAAGGTGAATCGCCGAGATTACTTACGAATCCCCAACCGGCCGATCAAATCTTGATACTGGCCGGGATCCACACCCTTGACATAATTCAACAGCCGACGACGGCGGCTGACCAACATTAACAACCCGCGACGACTGGCATGATCTTTCTTGTGCGACCGCAAATGATCGGTCAGCGTTCCGATTCGGTGCGACAACACTGCAATTTGTACGGCGGGCGAACCTGTGTCGCCGTCCGCCTGTCGAAACTCGCTGATCAGCTCGGTCTTCCGCTCTTTCGTGATCGACATACCTGCGCCTTAACTCATTATTCCAACAGAAATTACGTCGCCAACATCCCAAATACCGCTGCGGCGGCGAATGTGGCACGGCCCGTCAGCACGATCGCCAAGGTAATCACGAGCCTATTCAAGCAGGATACTGTATGCAAGCTGTCGAAAAGATTCAATGATAACCGGACCATTCCCCCGCCCTTCCCGAAACCCGGCCCCGGCCAGCCGGAATTCCTTGCCTCATAGCGAGTCCCGTACCGTATCCTGAACAATTCCAAGAGATGTCGAGGCTCTGGTAGGTATTCGGCTCCCGACGACTGTTTTCATGACGTGTGACCTCAACAATTCGCTCATCCCGGAAGATGACGGGCCGCCGCCCGGCAGCCGATCAGTGACCGCCGCTGGTACGGATCGATCGGGCTATCCACAGGCTTGCATCTCCTGGCCATTGCCATCCTTGCCGGCTGGTGGTCATTTGAGGATCGGGGAACACCAACCGACTCTATCGATTCACGCTGGGACGTACCTGTCGCACGGCCTGTCTTTGAGACGGACAAGACGGTGAACGCCACGACCCCAACATTCGTCACAGCGCCAAACCAACCACGTTCCGACATCACCGGGAATCCAACGTCCACGTCTGGCCCGTTAAAAGCCGACGTCTCGGCACCTTCCGACGCTTCCGGTCGCTCTGACAAGGTCTTGTCGGTCATCGAAGGCGGCCTGACCAATTCCAATCTCGCCGACGAAGTCGGTGCCTTGGGCACTTCAGCGAGTGCATCGAGTGATGGCCTTTCCAACGGATCTGGTGCGGCGGGCCCCGGCTCGACCGGGATCGGTGAAACGCCCGGCGGTGGTTTTTTCGGCGTGCAGGCGAGCGGAAACCGAATCGTCTACGTCGTCGACAGTTCGCGCAGCATGAACCACCCGCACGAGTCGGCCGCGAAGACTCGCTTTGGTCGGGTCCAGATGGAGCTGCTGTACTCGATCCGTCGCATGGCTCCGGAGATGGGGTTCTATGGGGTATAATTCACGTGTCGCTGCGCACTGCCAAGTGACATATACACGGCACGGTTGACCTTACCACTGATCAAATACACGCCCCCGTCGTCGGGGAATACGAAAGTCCCGCCCCCGAATGTCCGCTGTTGAAGTCGTCGCCGCGTCTGCCATTCAGACTGTTGCGAGCCGAAGTATCGGCGGCACCATTCTGATACCACTCAATGTACCTGGCGGCGGACCCAGTCCAGTTGCCATGGCGTGCTCCAATTAATGCAGGCTGTTCCGATGAATTGGCTGCCCAACTACGACCGAGTCCAACAGTCCCTGCTCCGCTGACGGCATGGACAGCTACCGATCGACCTCTTTTCACAAACTTCGATCCGCGCCGCTCGAAGATGGAGAGTATGGAGAGTCCAAAAAGAAAAGCAGACTGCGGCCCGGAAATGAACCGCAATCTGCTACCTGTAAGAATTTCTTAAAATGGAATTGGCTAGTCCCATTGTGCCTGGACTTCGGTGAATCTGCCACCAATAGTGCCTGGCTTCCAGTGTTCAGTCGCGCCTGCTCTGAACTTCTTGTAATTGGTGTGGATGTTTTTGTTTTCCATTCGTTTCCTCGTTCCCAACGAGATATAGGTGGCCGGGTTCATACTATCTTTGAGAAAGTGAACGGCACCATCCCCGGCCAATGCATGCATGCCCCCAGGGTGACCGCTATTGAAACCATCGGTCCGTCCGCCATTGGGTTGGTTGCGGGATGTAGAGGTACTTTCCCACTCATTAATGTACCGCGCATTTGCACGCCAATCATTACTTCCCGAGCCAATCCACTGTGATTGCTCTCCATTATTTGCTGACCACGGATTGCCTGGGGAACGCACCCCTGTCTCACTGACGGCGATGGTATAGCTTAAACCGTCAGTGATCTGATTCATCTTTACGATCATGCCATCAAGCCTAAAGAACCCATCATTGGTACCGTAGTTCGCCCCATAAGAAGCTGTCGCGAATCCCCAATTCGTTAATTCAGTGTTCAAAGCCGAGGGGCATCTGTAAGAGGGGATCACCCTCTTCGCAAAAACCAAAATGGGGTAAGGTGTTGACGCGGGTCTATTCCCGCTCGAAATGGTCTCACCGCCCTGGCGTTCTTGGTTGCTTATGGTCACCAGTTCGCCTGTGCGCGTGAATCCCTCCAAGTCTTGTGCGAGACTGGGCAGATCCACGTACGGCAACAGGTACGCCATCCAACCCGGACCGCTGCGGCTACTACCTTTTGCACCGCTTGTATAATTGTACGCATGGGCCACTGCCGGTGGGAAGTTGCCTTGCACATCGTGGAAGTTGTGCAAAGCCAAGCCCATTTGTTTCAGGTTGTTTTTGCATGTCGATTTACGGGCGGCCTCCCGGGCTTGCTGGACGGCTGGCAGAAGCAGTGCGATTAGAACGGCAATAATGGCAATGACCACCAGCAATTCGATCAGCGTAAACCCGCGACGACGCCGCAATTCACGATGATTCACTCGCGCAACACGAAAAAATCTCATTAGAACCTCCTCAAAGAAGTGGAATATGACATATGGCACTGATAGTGCCAGGAACAGAATTGTTCCGCTACAAGTTAACTGTAATGTCGCAGACGATGGATTGCAAATAATTTGCCTTTAAAAAACTGATCCATGCTGCATAAAGGTCTCAACCGACATTTCCCAGATGGAATTTGTTCTGACCACACCAACGGACTGTTGAGCAGATGATACCCTGATGTCGCCTCTCGTTCCATGAATTCTCCTTGGCTTGGCCGTTTCAACCCACTTCTGGTGCTCAGAATCGCCGCAAAACGAGTCTGGAAACGTACC
>CAVOEV010000370.1:0-3594 GCA_963694825.1 Planctomycetota bacterium | reverse complement strand
GTTCGGGTCGGCGAGGGTACGGAGTGGGTGGTCGGCCGCAGTCGACGCGTATTCTGGGTGGCGACGGCAGTCGCCCTTGTCGCGTTGGCGTGCGGCGTGGCGATTCCCGACAGGGTGTTGTCGCAGGAAGCGTTTTCCGGTCTGTCGATTCGTATCGTGGTCTTCTTCGTGATGGGGATGGCTCTGCTGGTGGCGTCTTTGGGCGGTTTGTCTGTCGTGTTGGCGTCGGGCCGAGATGGAGGCATCGGAGGACGCGGGATTGCTGCACTCACACGACTCGGGTTTCGCAACGCCGCGCGGCACAGATCGCGGAGCGTACTGTCTGTGGCGATGATTGCTTCGGCCGCGTTCCTGATCACAGCCGTGGCAGCCGGAAAACGTGACCCAGTCGCCGAATGGCCGGATGCGGGCACAGGGGGAGGGGGGTTCCTACTGGTGGCCGAATCGAGCCAACCGATCGTGTTTGATCCAGGAACGTCTGAAGGGCGGGCGGAACTCGAATTTCGAGAAAGTGCAGACGCCGGCTCGACGTCGATGCTCCAGACGATCGACTTGCACTCGTTTCGGATGAAACCGGGCGAAGAATCCAGTTGCCTGAACCTCTACCAGACACGACTCCCAACCATTCTTGGCATGTCTCGCAAAACGATCGACCGGGGTGGCTTCCGTTTTGTAGGCGCGAGTGAGTCGAACCCGTGGGTTTTGCTCGAAGAAACGCCTTTCGTGGATGTTGGCGATCGGACTGGTGACCGATTGCCGGTCTTCCCGGTGATCGGCGACATGAACACATTGCAGTACAGTCTGCACAAGGCGGTGGGAGACCGGATTGGGTATCCGAATGAAGAGGCACCAGAATTCTGGCTCGAAATTGTCGGAATGTTGGACGCGAGCGTGTTTCAGGGCGTGCTGGTGATGTCCGAAACTCATTTTCGGGAGGCCTTTCCCGGCGAGGTGGGGTTTCGGTATTTCCTGGTAGGTGACACACGCTTCGGGGCCGGCGAGTTGCCGAGAGATCTTGGTGAACTGGACCGAGTGCGTCGCGGCCAGGCCGCATTGCTCGAATCGAAACTGGGCGAGTATGGATTCGATGCCGAGCCTGTGGTCGAGCGACTGGGTCGATTCCTTGCGGTCCAGAACACGTACCTGGCGACATTCCAGGTCTTGGGTGGACTGGGGTTGTTACTGGGCACGATTGGATTGGCGACGGTCATGCAGCGCAACGTGCTCGAGCGGCAAAGCGAATTGTCCTTGTTACGAGCCGTCGGGTTTCGGAAATCGGGGCTCAGATGGCTGGTCCTCAGCGAGAACGCGTTCTTGTTGTTTTGGGGGCTGTTGAGTGGAACGGCAGCGGCGTTGTTTTCGATGTTGCCACACCTGTTGACGGCCGGTGCCAATGTCGGTGATCTGGCAGTTGGCTTGGCGAGACTGCTGTCGATCGTAGTTGTGGTCGGCATGCTGGCTGCCACGTTGGCCGTGTCGGAGGCGATGCGGACGCCGGTTGTGGCTTCGCTTCGAAGCGAGTGACGACGATCTTCCCTGTGACTCGTGGCAGGGATGCAGCAACGTCTGGAACACTCTAGGATGTCGCCAACCGCCCGGTGCCAGACCCAAGCGGCTCGCGTCGATGACGATTCGACACCGACATACGAAACTGCCAGCCCAAAGGACTTTCATGAAACACCAGTTGCCGATTCTGTTTGCCTTGGGGACGGCTCTGTGCTGGGGCCTGTATGGCCCAACCCTGCAGTTCTCGCGAGCTCCCGGATCGCCTCCGGCTCCGCCTCCTGAAGGCTGGAGCCCGTTCAAGCCGTATGTCGGGATCGGCTTGGCGTACCTCGTGTTGGCCATCATCGGTGGCCTGATCATGATGAAGGTCAAGGGCGACAGCTTTTCGTTTTCCGGCAGTCAGTCTCCCGCATTGACCTGGGGGTTTGCTGCCGGGGTGTTGGGAGCGTTGGGAGCCTTGAGCCTGACGTCGGCGATGTCGACCTTCGATGGCAAGCCCATCCCCGAATTGATTATGCCGATCGTCTTTGGCGGTGCCGTGACCGTTGTCGGAATTCACGCTTCGATTGTCCATGGCGGAATGAAGCCGATGATGGGCATCGGGATCCTGGTGACCGGAGTGGGGATCGTTCTCGTGGCGTCGAATACTCCGCACGGACCCGGGCAAAAGCCGTCGCCCAAGACTGCGGCGGCAGAGATGACTGCTGGAGCAGATGCACACGGGCACTCATCGGAACCGACCGGGGACGAATCGACGCGAAACTGAGTGGGTCTGCGGTGTGGGGGATGGTGAGATCGGTGGCGAGCGATCTGAGCGGATGTTAGGATCACATCGGTCGGGGTCCGATGGGCCGGCCATTGTCTGGATACTCTCGACCGTGATGCGGTCGGCCATGGTGCAAAAGGACGGAATCGATGCGTAATCGACAACACACGTTTGGCGGAGTTCTGTGCCTGTTGGCTTGCCTGGTGCTGCTTGGACCAGGTTGCAACAGCGACGAGGAAGGCGGCGGCGACGGTCGGACCGGGGAAGGCAAGTCGAAGCGTCGTCAGTTTCTGAGCATGGGGACGGCACCGGTGGGCGGCGCATTTGCCGTCGTCGGTGGTGCGATTGCCGAGGTGTTGAACGAGCAGAAGGGCGACAACAATTGGAAGGTGCAGGCCAAGGGTACCAAGGGGTCCAAGGCGAACATCCGCGGCATTCAAGATGGCAAGCTCGAACTCGCGTTGTCAAATTCGGCGATCAGTTATTTCGCTGTGCGCGGCGAATCGGGCTGGGACAAAAAGTACGACATTCGAGCGATAGTCACGTTGGCTCCGAACGTGGCAATGTTCATCACTCGGAAGGAGACAGGCATCAAGAGCATTGCCGAGTTGAAGGGTAAACGGGTTGTGGTGGGGCCTTCGGGAGCCGGTTTCGAGATGTTTGTTGCCCCGCTGCTCAAGGGGCACGGGCTGACGTATGCGGATTTCTCGCCTCTGAACAATACTCAGAGCGGTGCCGTGGACCTGTTGGCCGACGGCAATGCTGACGCGGCTTTTCTGGGTGGAGCGGTGCCAACCGGATCGATTACCCAGGCGTGCAGTTCCCACGAGATTGTCTTCATCCCTTACGACGCCAAGGCCCGGACTCAGCTGGTTGTCGATTACGAGTTCTTCCAGCCGTTTACGGTCACGAAGGACAAGTATTCGGATTTGACCGAAGACTTCGAGAGTTTGAACGTGGGATCGATGCACCTGATCACTTCGGCCGGCATGGACGACGACGTCGCGTACCAGTTGACCAAGACGATCTGGGAGAACCGAGCGGACATTGCGAGCAAGCATCCGGCCGGTCGAGCGATCAACGAAAAGAATGCTGCCCGGTACACGGGAACGGACTTCCACCCTGGAGCGATCCGTTTCTACCGCGAGGTTGGGATCTGGCCCAAGAGTCAGGACGAACCCGGATCCGGTGCTGGCGATACGGCTGCCGAGCCGAAGGATACCGAAGCGAAGTGAATCGGCAGACCAGTGCCCAAGCCGTCGACGAGGTCGCCCTCGGAGAACGACTCCGGCAGGGCGTCGTGACCGTGTTCGGCGTGGCGT
>CAVOEV010000369.1:0-3597 GCA_963694825.1 Planctomycetota bacterium | reverse complement strand
CCGATCTGACCGCCGAGAACGTTCTGCGGTCGATCGGGCGTGCCCAGAGATTCCTGCTGGGAATGCAGAGACCCGATGGCAGGTGGTCCTCTCGAGTCCGCAGGCAGAACGACGTCGGAGTCACCAGCCTCGTGCTGCTGGCTCTGCTCAACTCCGGCATGACCTCTCAGGACAAACCGATCCAGATGGGCTTGGATTTCCTCAGAGGACCCGACGCGGAACCGACCGAAACGTACGAAGTGTCTCTGAAAATCAGCGCACTGGCCACCGCCAAGGACGGACGACGTGACCACGGCCGGATTCAAACTCTCGCCGACTCGCTCCAGAAAGGACAAATCACCGCCGGAGCCAATTCCGGGCTCTGGAGCTACTCGTACCGCGGGCCCGGAGGCGGTGGCGACCGCAGCAACGGGCAGTTCGCCATCCTCGGACTCCGCGATGCCGCCTACGCCGGAGCCATCGTCGATCGACGGGTCTGGGAAAGAGCCCGGAGCCAGTGGTCGAGATTCCAGAATGGGGACGGGGGGTGGACCTACACCGGTGGAGGCGGAGCACTGGGCAGCAGTGGCAGCATGACCGTCGCCGGCATCGCCACTCTGCAAATTACCAGCGCCATGCTCAAAAACGAAAACGACCTCGCCGACAACGGAAACCCACGCTGCTGCGAACCCATCACCGACGACCAACAACTCGAACGGGCACTCGCCTGGATGGGACGACGGTTCACCGTTGGGAGCAACCCCGGAGGACGAAGCTGGCTGTTCTATTACCTCTATGGCATGGAACGAGCCGGACGACTCTCCGGACGACGCTTCTTTGGCAACCACGACTGGTACCGAGAAGGTGCACTGTTCCTCGTCGGAGGGCAAAACCAGCGAGACGGAAGCTGGAGATCGGCAGGGATCGAAAGCGACGAAATGATCGCCACCAGCTTCGGACTGCTGTTCCTCTCTAAAGGACTCGCACCCGTCCTGATCAACAAACTTCAGTTCGGGAACAACTCCGATTGGAACCAACACCGAGACGACGCCCGAAATCTCGTCGATCACATCACCACGCTACCCAAATGGCCCAAGCTGATGACCTGGCAGGTCGTCGATGTCAATCGGCTCAAAGGTCCCGACGGAGTCGCTGACCTGCTGCAGGGGTCGGTGCAGATGATGTCCGGCAAGGATGTCCCCCAACTCGACAACCAGCAAATCGCCATGCTCAGGAAATACCTCGACCAGGGAGGGTTCCTGTTCGCCGTCAACTGCTGCCAGGGTGCCGGGTTCCACGACGGCATGTTTCAACTCGTCAGAAAACTCTACCCCGATGGCGACGCTCGACTCAAACCCCTGCCGACAGCTCACCCCGTTTACCGTAGCGAATACCTGTTCACCGATCCCGAAAGCGTGAAACTCTATGGAGTCGATTTCGGGTGCCGCACCGTCATCATCTTCACACCCGAAGACCTCTCGTGCCTCTGGAACAAATGGATGAAACAGGACCCACCGGAACGAACCGTGGGACTCAAGACCATGATCATCCGGGCGATGAAAATCGGGGTCAACGTGATCGCCTACGCCACCGGCCGCGAACCTCCCAATAAACTCGACCAACAGGAACTGGCCAAACAGGGTGGCGCCGAAGACCGCGTCGCTCGAGGACTCCTCAAGGTGCCCAAGTTGCGTCATGCCGGTGGCTACAACGATGCGCCGCTGGCCGTCCGCAACCTGCTGCTCGCCGTTAACCGGAACTTCCCCCGGACTGCATCAACTCGAACTCTCGAACTCCCTGTCACCGACCCCGCACTGTTTCGCTACCCCGTCGTCTTCATGCATGGCCGAACTCGGTTCGACTTCGCTGCCACCGAAACTCGACAACTCAAAACCTACCTCGACAACGGTGGACTGCTGTTCGCCGATGCCATCTGTGGAGCCAAACCGTTCGACAACAGCTTCAGACGCATGGTTGGACAACTCTATCCCGATGCCAAACTCGAACGCATCCCCGTCGATCACGAGATCTTTCGACTCAAACTCGGGTACGACATCCGCAAGGTCAAACGCAGAGTCATGCCGGCCAGCGGAGCAGGCGGCATGGGACTGGCGACGGAAGTCCGCGAAGGAGAACCCTTCCTCGAAGGACTCCGAGTCGATGGCCGGTACGTCGTGATCTACAGTCGATATGACCTCAGCTGCGCACTCCAACGACAATCCTCCGTCGCCTGCGCCGGGTACATTACCCGAGATGCCGTCCGCATCGGAGTCAACGTGATCCTGTTCGCCATGGTCCAGGACGCCAAACAACGCACCCGACTCGAACAACTCAGCCAACTCAACACACTCAGAAATCGACTCTTCGTCAAAAACCCCTGAGCCCACCATCACCAACCCAACCACCTACCTCACGTCAATCCGGAACAACCTCAGGCAAAACCTGGATCGGCCGCGATCCCAGACCGGGCAATGTGGGCAGCCAGAACGAACGCGGCCGCTTGCCGCCATGAGCAGCCCGCTGCTCCATCGCACGACGGGCCTCCGTCCGAGGAGTCGTCATCCCCGGAGGACGAGGGCCTCCCAATGGACCCAACTCGGCACTGGGAAACGGATCGTGAAACTCGTAACTGTGACGCTCGGCCTTCGGATGACGTGGGCGTGGGCGAGGCATCCGGGTGGACTGGTTCACCAAGCAACCGGACAACAACACGCCAGAGAGCACCAGCAGACGGCTCAACCAATCGATCACGCGTCGTCGCATCCCGCCCTCCGACACCGGCTCGCTCACCAACAACACCTCGCGCGGGATTGTAGTGCCAGAACTCGTCAGAGCCTAGACGTCTTGGACCACCCGGGCTGGACGCAACTCGCCCCGCAGCAGACTCGCAAACCAGCCCCACCATGGCTTCCCTTTCGTCGCAACCGCCAGTAGCATCACGGCCGAATTGGCCACACTCCGACATCACCCGAGCAGACTCCCATGGCAACTCCCCGCGTCTGCGTGCTGCGTGCCCCCGGCACCAACTGCGACGTGGAAACCGCCTACGCCTTCTCGAACTGCCAGGCGGATGCCGATCGAGTTCACCTGTTCCGAGTGCTCGACGAGCCGAAAATACTCGACCAATACCAGGTGCTCTGCATCCCCGGTGGCTTCAGCTACGGTGACGATATCGGAGCCGGAGTCATCTTCTCGAGCCAGCTGAAAGGACAACTCGCCGAAACCATCGGACGGTTCCTCGACAACGACAAACTGATCCTGGGCATCTGCAACGGGTTCCAGGTGCTGCTGAAAGCCGGAATCCTTCCGGCCGGACAGTCCGGATGGACTCCCAAGAACCCGGACAATTCCAATAACCCCGGCCCCGATGCCACGCTCACCTGGAACAACAACGGCAAGTACACCGCCCGCTGGGTTCGACTCAAGGTCGCCTCCAACCGCAACGTCTTTCTCCGGGGCATCGATCACATCGACATGCCGATCGCACACGCCGAAGGACGACTCGTGCCTCGAAACCACTCGGTACTCGAAGACTGGTTCGCCAACGATCAGGTCGCACTCTGCTACCGATATCGTCCCGACGATGATCCAACCAATTCCAGTACCAGTACCAGTACC
>CAVOEV010000368.1:0-3624 GCA_963694825.1 Planctomycetota bacterium | reverse complement strand
TGTTCGTCAGCGTCAAAGCGAGGTGCGCCCGATGATACATGGTGGGGTTGAAGGGAGGGAGAATTGGGGTCGTCTCCTGGACGCCAGTGCTTCGGTAGGGGGGGCTTGGGACAATTCGTTTTCAAAATGTGGCCGGTAATATGGCCGCACGTCATTATAGCGGCAGGAAGGTGTTGCACCTAGAGTTACTGGCAGCGGACGATGGAAGCAGCAGCTCAAGGAGCTCGAAGTGGACCAGGATCAGTAAGGTCTGCGACGTCAGAACGATCCGGAAATGGGAAAGCACATGCCTGCAGGCAGTCGCCCAGAGAGAGCAGAAGAAATCGCAAGTCATGATCAACGCTCGGGAGCTTCTATCGAGAAGCGGCGAGTGTCCCGAACCCTTGTGGGTGTGCCTGAAAACACCCTGGTAGCGGAGGAAGAAATCGAACTTGTGCTCGTTTTCTCGGGAAAGAGCTAGAGTCTCGCCGACGCTGGGGGACAAACTGGGGATAAGTTCGGCCAGAGAGAGGCGATGACGAGCGGCTGGGGTACGGAAAACCTTGGGGACCCCTAAAGGGCTTGCGAAGGCCCTTTACTTCAGCTCCTTAATGAAGATATTGGCAAAATGACCACCGGGCAATAGTACGATGGAACCAGGTTTCAGCGGCGCCTGTTCCTTGACTGTCTTCTTTGAGACCACCTTGCCGTTGATCGTGATGAGTACCAGGCCAGGTGTTCGGGTAACCTCCAAACGGTTCCAACGATCTGTTGAGTGAGCCAATTCCCCAAGCGGCCCGATCCCTGGCAACTCAAAAGGAACCCACTTGGCCTGGCTGCGCCAATCGGCGAACAATGAGTAGCTGGCAAAATGTGTTTTAGAAAACAACTTAGTATCAGTCCCGCCAGTTAGTCGCCAATCATTGGATTTCCAGCTATCACCGGCCCATCCGGAAAGATCGACCCCTGTGTAAAGGCTGTAGAACCCTTCGTCTTTCTTTGCTATTTCTTCAGGTTTTGGGTTGGTGCCAGGAAGTTCCTTGATCTTCAAGTTGCGGAACTGGACTGGTGAGCCCTCGGACTCAAGGCAAATGTAACCTTTGCGAGGTTTGGCTGCCGTACCACGTGTTACCACCTTGCCATTTACCGCAAGCGATATCTCGCCATCATCGCAGACAACGCGATAGTGATTCCATTCTGGAGAAGGCTTGCTACGGTTTTCCGTGGGGAAGGCACGCGAGCCACCCCGTCCGTTGATGGGCGTCATTGTCGCGCCATGGATCGGGAAGATGTCACCGTGCGTTGTGTAGCCACGCGTGTTTCCGTAGGCGTTTTCGAGCACCTGCACCTCAACACCTCGGTGAAAAGGCTGGCCCTTGGCCGGGTAGGCATCAGCCCAGACAAAAATACCGGCATTGCCACGCGGCTTCAAATGCCGCCACTCCAACTCGAGGATGAAATTTTCATACATCTTCAACGTCCGCAACTCCCCGATGGGCTTGCCGGTACAGTGAATCATCCCGTCCTTCACCGACCACGTATTCGGCGCGCAGTTAATATTACGCCAACCGTCGAGGTTCTGACCGTTGAAGATGGTCCTGAATCCATCTTCGGAAAAGCCAAGGTTGGTAAGGAGCAATAGTGGAATCAGGGTCAGGAGAAATAGGGTTTTATTCATAACACAACGCCACAGGCTCACAGGTCCTGCGTTTTCCTGTATGCGTAGAGGTCGGGGCGGTGGAATTGAAATCGTGAAGTCACGCAGATCCGGGTGATTCTCTCATATCCACTGGTACAATGGGAGGGGGTCAGGTCAACCGGGAATCCAGTACGTTCCTGATGGACGTGAATGATCAGGGCGAACGACTTGATTTCCACAGCCTCCGACACACTTGTGGTGCTTGGATGGCATTCGCCGGAGAACACCCGTAGACGATCCAGACTGTCCTGAGGCATTCGTCCATAACGCTCACAATGGACACCTACGGCCACCTCTTTCCCGGTCAGGTGGCAGCCGCTGTCAACAACCTGCTCGCCACCATGGCCGGCCCCACGACAACTCTGGTCACGACGGGTCCTGAAGCAATTCCGTCCGTCACGTCTTCAACTGTGCAGCGCCAGATGCAGCGCGCAGGGGACGAAACCCTGCCAAAGCGTGCGAGTCGTTGCGACGAACCAGATCCCAACCGAGCGCAAACGAAGCCGCCCAAGTCACGGCCAGTTGCGGACTTGAGCGGTGTGGTGCGGCCTGATGCGACTGCAGGCACAAGTAGCGGAGGAGGGACTCGAACAACCCCACGAACCCTGCGGTTTGGAGGTGGTTTCGGAGACCCCCGGTGCAACTTCCGACGTAAATCTGTTGATCGTCGAGTCGATTGTCGACTGACCTTACCCCCTCCCGTTGTACCAGTGGAAATGAGAGAATCACCCGGATCTGCGTGATCCGAAAAGGAGATTCTCAAGAAGTCCAGAAGACGTCACAGCGTGGACCAGATCATCGGCAAGCTGCGTCAGGCGGATGTGGAACTGGGCCAGGGCAAAGACCGTCGAGGAAACCTGCCGGGCCCTGGAGATCACCGTGTAGACCTACTACCGCTGGCGTCAGAAGTACGGCGGCATGCAGCCGGCGATGGCCAAGCAGTTGAAGGCGTTGCAGAAGGAGAACTCTCGCCTGAAGAAGGTGGTTGTGGACCAGGTTTTGGATATGGAGATCCTTCGCGAGGCCGCCCAGGGAAACTGGTAGTCCCCAGCCGAGTTGCGGCGGTCACGGAAGTTCGTCGTCGTTTGGGGCCGGATCGTGTGTCGGAACGTCGTGCATGCCGGGTTCTGGAGCAACCTCGCAGTTCGTACCGTCACCGTCGTCACTCGCGAAAGGGCGAAGCGAGGAACCATGTCTGGAGCTACGACTTCGTTGCCGAGCGGATTGAGGACGGTCGCGCGTTGCGGATGCTGGTGGTGATCGACGAATTCACCCGCGAATGCCTGGCGATCGAGGTGGGGCGGAGCTTCACGTCGGATGACCTGATCAGTGTGCTGCAGTATCTGTTTGCGATCCACGGTGTTCCCGGGCATATCCGTAGTGACAACGGGCCGGAGTTTGCGGCGAAGGGCATTCGACGCTGGTTGGTCCAAGCTGGCGTCAACACTCTGTTCATTGCCAAGAGCAGTCCCTGGGAGAATGGCTACGTGGAGTCATTCAACGGAAAGTTCCGTGACGAGTTGCTCAACGGGGAGCTGTTCCTCGGCCTGGCGGACGTTCGCTGGGTGATTGACCGTTGGCGTCTTGACGACAACCACCGGCGACCGCATAGTGCCCTCGGCTACCAGACCCCGGCCGCGTTCGCGGTCACCTGTGTTCTGTAGGATTCCGCTACGCTTCATCCACCAGAACACAGAACGACCACTGACCTGAAACTCTCTCGTTAGGAGTGGTACAAGATTTGGGGGTAGGTCACCAGGCCCTGCTCTTCCGCTCCATTAATGAGAGACGCCGTTCGAGCGTGTCGATTCGTTAATAAATGTCCATGGTCTTCCCTTTTGTCGTTCGGGGGAGCGAGTTGCACCCGGTGTTGGTCCTACGCGTCAGTCTCGTCGCCGTCTGGTTTCCTGGTTTGCAATACCTGTAGCAGGACAAACAACACCGCC
>CAVOEV010000367.1:0-3648 GCA_963694825.1 Planctomycetota bacterium | reverse complement strand
TAGGACCGGGCGGAGCGGGCCATCCAACAGGCCGAAGACCCGCGGGATCCATATTGCGGCTGAGGAGGTTCGCTGCGCCGAGATCATCGAGAACTTCTTGGATGGACTCACCGCTGCCGCGAAACAAGTTCGCCGACTGGTTGTCGACGGTTCGTCCAATTCCCCGGCCAGATCCGCTTGCCCTCGCGTACGCATGCGGGCGGCCGCGTCTCTTAAGAGATGGAGGGCAACGGCATTTCGCTGACGCCCATTCTGGCTCTTTTCAAGGAGACGCGACATGACACGAAAGCAACTCACCTGGCACCGGCTCGATAACGGTCAACTCGAGCGGGCCATCATCCTGGACTTTGAGAGTTTCCAGGTCGGGCCGACGGTGTTGGCCGGTGTTCTGGCCGACGGGCAATTCGAGCAGGTGGTGTTTGACCGTCGGCTCGACCTGGCCGCGAGAGCCAAGGGGCTCGATGTGGCCGACCTGGCCGGCTGGTCCAGCCTGCTTGTCCGGCGGGCGATCGACCAGGACCGGCTAATCGTGGCCTTCAGTTCGACAGAATCCGACGTGCTGGTCGACATGGGCGTTGAGGTCCCAGGCTTGCGATTCGTGAATGCCAAGATGGTGGCTGACGAATGGCGTAAGCGGTGCCGGCCCGCCATCCGCAAACAGGTGGCTCAGATGCGGCGGAAACTCAGGGTGTCTCGGAGTCCCAAGCAACGGGAGCGCTACTGGGCCAAGGAGGGGAACCGCTTGATCGACTATGCCGCCAACGTCGGCATCAAGCGTCCCCACATGTATCGCCATCGAGGAGTGACCAGGAGACTCAACGACGTCATGGGTCAATTGCAACGGCGTGGAGCTTACGGGCGGCTCACTCGCACAGCGAAGGCAAAGTGGGCGAACGTCCTGCGGCACAACGAGTTCGATGTCGTGGGGCTGTCCGAGATGCTCGGAATCATGCTCCGCGAGTTGAAGTCGCACGCATAGCGGCCGCTCCTCGCCGCGGTTCCCGCTACTGCTCACGCCAATTCAGAAAGGCGCATTCATGTCCGTCCTGATCGAAGCGATTAGTGTTGTGGTCCCGGTTCCTGTTCTCAAGCAAAAGATACCCGGTGGATTACTGGGGTACTTCCGGGAGCGCCCGAACCAGACGTTTTGCCACGATGGAAAACTCACCCGGGTCGGTTTCATGCACTCGGATGACGTCGAGCGATTCGTTGCCCGCCTGGAACGATCCGGACTGCGGCGTAACGCCGACGGAGAGGCGGCCGACATCTCGGTCGTCGACCAGTTGACCGGCTGCGAGCTGCCCTGTCGCTGGCTCAAACTCGGCTGGCACGTCAAGGGTTTCCAGTTCGCCGCACACGTCGATGACGATTGTCTCGACGTCGCCATCCCCGACGGCTGGGAATTCGAAGGATCGATCAGCCAGTCTCCGAGTTGGACACTACTGGCCGATGAAGCATCGCTTCCGTTGGTCGAAACCCGTGGCCAGATGGAGATACGGCTGAATCTGGAGACCGGTCAACAGGTCTTTGTGGGACGGACGAGTTCGCCCAGCAAGAAACCTGCCGGGCGTCCGAAGCCTCCCGGTCGTCTGGGCCGGCACTTAGCCCGTGTTCTCAAGTTCTTCGGGCTTCGCAAGCCGGGTGGGAATTCCCGATCGAGTTCTTCTGCAAATTGACCGACGTGAAATCCATGAGATCGGCCCGGCATTCTCGACTTCACCCTCGTGCTCTGTCTCAGTGAGCATGGCCGGGCGCCGAAGGATATCCTGGCGACGGCCTGTCACCTGCTCGACATCGACCACCAACAGGAGATCACCGATCGCCAGGGGCATTATTGGCCGCTGGTGTATGGTGGACAGGTCGTGCCCGAGTTGATTGGGTAGGCTGGCCGAGGCGGTACGGCGTGGAGCCGGAGACGGCTTCAGGCTGATGGCCGCCCCAACCACGCCTACACCGTCGGCGAGGCCATTCAGTTGGGACTGCGGCTGCGGGACCTGGGCTTCTACTGGTTCGAAGAGCCGGTGATGCCCGAGCCGCTGGGAGTCTTCCAGCAGGTCCGCGAAAACAACGGCCGCGTTCGCCCTCCCGATGGGCCGGGCATCGGCATTGCCTTGAACGAAGGTTTCGTGACGAAGTATCGTGTTGGCTGATACGAACCCCGATGCGGTAGCCAGGAAGTCCCCGATTCTCACCAGGAACATGCCAGGCATGCGAATTCAACAACTCGTCTTTCTCGTCCCATTGGTAATTGCCGCCGCCGCCGCGAACTCGATCGCCGCAGGGAAAGTGGTCAAGGACATCGAGTTCGCCAACGTCGACGGGAAGAGCCTGAAACTGGACCTGCACCTGCCCGAGACACCCAGAGGATCCCGGCTGGTTGTCTGGATTCACGGAGGCGGCTGGCGGGCCGGATCGAAGAACCGCTGCTCCCTGTCGTGGCTGTCCGGCCATGGCTACACCGTTGCGAGTATCTCGTATCGCTTTACGGACGTCGCCAGGTTTCCGGCCCAGTTGCACGACTGCAAGGCCGCCATCCGCTGGCTGCGGGCCCATGCCCCGGACCATGGTTACCGAACGGATCGGATCGCCGTTGCCGGTTCCAGCGCCGGAGGCCACCTGGCAGCCCTGCTGGGAACGACCGGTGGAAACGACAAGCTCGAGGGAAAGGTGGGCGGAAATCTCGACCAGTCTTCACGCGTGCAGGCGGTGGTGGATTTTTACGGTGCGACCGACTTCGTGCTCAGGAGCAGGACGCAGCCGTCACGCGCCAACAAGGAAGGGTCGGTCGTGTACAACCTGCTGGGGGGTGGGGCCGACAAGAAAGTCGAACTGGCCAGGCAGGCCTCGGCGGTCTACCACGTGACCACCGATGACCCACCGCTGCTGATCTTCCACGGTGACATGGACAGCACGGTACTGCTGGACCAGTCCCAGGCCATCGAGCAAGCCTACAGAAAAGTCGGCCGGCCGGTCGAACTGCATGTCCTGGCCGGATCGAAACACGGGGGCGCCGAGTTCTTCACGGGCCGTAACGGAGAACACGTGTTCGATTTCCTGCAGCTCCATCTCGACCAGGTCGTCGCTGGCAAGCGGTCGGCCAGGAAGTTCTTCGATTCCAAGCCCCGACGATACACCCTCTCGGCACGAGCCAGCACGATCGATTCGCGTGCCAAGGAGCACCCCGAGATCGACTTCGTCTTCACCGCCGACGGCAAGGTGCAGGACCTGCAGCAGGCAATCGTCGACACGCGATTCGCTCCGCGGGGCAAGCTGGTCATCTGGCTGATGCGACACAACCCGGGCCTGTTCGATCGTCTCTCGAGCTACGGCCTGCACGCGATCCAGGTCCACTACGCCAACCGCTGGTTCGGCAAGATCTGCCGCGAGAATCCGGTGGGAGAGATGTGTCGAGGAGATGCGCGGCTCGAGGCGGCCACGGGCGAAGATCACAGCTCTCAACTCTCGATTCCCAGGCCCGACGGCATGATGGAGCGATCACGGCAGTTCGTGATCTGGCTCAACAAGAAGCAGCCCCAGGGTCGCTGGGACCAGTTCCTGACCACCGACGGCAGTGACCTGAAGTGGGAGCACGTGATCATGGCCGGGATTTCTCATGGCTCGACCACGGCCGCCCGCTTCGCGGTCCAC
>CAVOEV010000366.1:0-3692 GCA_963694825.1 Planctomycetota bacterium | reverse complement strand
AGCCCGATCTCACCGGCGCCGACATCATGCTCGGTCGAGCCAAGAAAGCACTCGATCGCCGTGACTTCCCCACCGCCGAAACCCTCGCTCGTGCGGCCTTGGAACAAGGCACGACGATCCAGGGCGCGGCCTGGATCGTTGCAGGTGAAGCCACCATCCAGCAGGGACGGTGCGAAGAAGCCGTCGAGTGCTTCCTGAATGTGACCAAGCTCGGCGGACGACCCGACGAAATGGCCACTGCCCACGCGCTAGCCGGTGATGTGCTCGCCCGACGCCTGTATCGGCTGCGGGACGCCGAAATGCACTTCCGAAAAGCCATCAAACTGCATCCCGAAAACGACAACGCTCGACGTGGACTCGTCACGCTGCTGGCGGCCGAAGGTCGACGACGTGCGGCTGAAGATGTGCTGATGAGTGTCGTGCGAGACAACAAACACACCGATATGCACCTGTTCCTGCTCGGCAACCAGAATTGGGTCATCGAATCGCTGTCGTTCGAGACCCGCAAAGGGGATACGCGGATCAAGCGAGACGAGTATCTCGAACTGGCTCGAACAACCATCCCCGACGATCCACTCCCCGCCATCGGCCTCGCTCGACTCGCACAAATCCGAAACCAGACGACCCTGGCCATCGGACTGCTCGAAGATGTCCTCAAAACCGCTCCCGAACAACCCGAAGCCTGGGCAATGCTCGGCCTGATGCTGGCTCACATCGGCGACTCGCAGAAGTTCCTCGATTGGAATGCCAAGGTGCCCGCAGCCGCAAACCAGGACGCGCGGACCTGGTTCGCTCGAGCCGCCTGGGCCACTCGACTCGAAGACGATCCGGTCGCAGCCCGCTGCCTGTGGGAATGCCTGAGCCGCGATCCCAACCACCTGGCCGCCAATACCCAATTGGCTCAGTCGCTCGACCGGCTCGGACAATCCGTCGCATCCACCCGCTTCCGACAACGTGGTCAACAACTCTCGGAACTCGTCACCCTGCTGCGTGGGTTGGCCGGAGATCCGCGATTCGGCGAGGCACGGACCGAACAGAGACTCCGACGAGTGGTCGAGTTGAACCAGAAGCTGGGCCGTGCCTGGGAAGCCGCCGCATGGTCCATGGTCGCACTCAGAAACAACCAGGAACTGAAGTGGGCCACGGACAAGCTCGAAACACTCCGGCCGCATATCGAACAGAAAGACTCGCCGCAAACAATCCAGACAATGACCCCGCTCGCCTCGGTCGACCTGTCTGGACTCCCCATGCCCGAATGGAACTCGGACTCGGCCACACAATCTGCCGCCGACAAGACTCTTCAATCACAGTTCGGACCGATCGCCTTTCGCAACGACGCTCAATCCGCCGGACTCGAATTCCTGTACTTCAGCAGCCGAGCCCAACAGATCACTGCCAGCCGGTTGCCCGAAACGATCGGGGGCGGTGCCGGTGTGGTCGACTTCGATGGCGATGGTTGGCCCGATCTCTACCTCGCCCAAGGCAGCTACCGACCCGTCGACGCCAGCCACAACACAACCCGCACACCGGTCGCTCGGCCGAAAACACCGCCTCGAGATCGACTGTTCCGGAATACCGCCGACGGACGGTTCCAGGACGTCACGCTCGAGGCCGGCCTCGAGCAAGTTGGCTACGGACAAGGCGTCACCGTCGGTGACGTCAATGGCGACGGGTTCGCCGATATCCACGTCGCCAACGTCGGAAGCAACCGGCTGCTGGTCAACAACGGTGATGGCACCTACAGCGACGCCACACGCGAAGCAGGAGTCGCCGGTGACGAATGGTCTGTCAGCTGCGTGCTCGCCGACCTCAACCAGGACGGATTGCCCGATCTCTATGTCGTCAACTACCTCGCCGGAGTGGATGTCTTCATGCCGTCCTGTCCGCCGAATTCCCGCAGTGCACGTCCCTGTGGCCCCGGCGACTTCCAGGCCGCTCAGGATCGACTCTATATCAACTCGGGCGATGGCCGCTTTCGTGACGTCACAGACTCGAGCGGAATCGCACAACCCGAAGGCAAGGGACTGGGTGTCATCGCCGCCGACTTTGACGGCAACCAACAACTCGACCTCTTCATTACCAACGACACCCGACCCAACTTCCTGTTCCGTAACCGGGCTGCGATCGCGTCCAAGAGCCTCGCCCTGACCGAAACTGCACCACGGACCGGCGTCGCGTTCAGCGACGTCGGAGAACCCGAAGGCTGCATGGGGATCGCCGTCGGTGACGTCAATGGCGACGGAACACTCGACCTGTTCGTCACCAACTACACCGGACAATCCAATACCCTCTACTCGCTCAAACAACCTCGGACATCCCACGCAACCCGACCCGCAACCCGACCCGGCTTCTTCCTCGATCGCACACGTTCGGCCGGACTCTTCGACGATGGCTTCACACTGGTCGGATGGGGCACCGAATTCCTCGACGCCGACCTCGACGGTGACCTCGACCTGCTGGTCACCAACGGACACATCCCCGGACACGTCCGCGAAGGCGAACAACTCGAAATGCCGCCGCTGTGTTACAGGAACTCCGGACTCGGACAGTTCACCACCGTCGAACAAAACCAACTCGGGCCGTACTTCACAAAAAACTACATCGGCCGAGGACTCGCACGACTCGATTGGAACAACGACGGACGCCCCGATGCCGTGATCACCCACCTCGACTCGCCGCTGGCACTGCTCACCAACACCACGCCCAAGACCGGGCACCACCTGGTGCTCAGACTCGTCGGCATCCAGTCGTCTCGTGATGCCGTCGGAGCCACCGTGACCGCTCGGGCTGGAAAACAGACCTGGGTCGTGCAACTGACTGCCGGAGATGGCTACCTGGTCAGCAACCAGAAACAACTCGTGATCGGAACCGGACACGTCACCCGACTCGACAAACTCACCATCCAATGGCCCTCCGGACTCGAACAGGACCTCGGAGCGGTCGAGACCGACCGCACGCTGAAAGTCCTCGAAGGCCGCGGCGCATGGGTTGTCGATCGGAAGAACTGAGACGCCTGCGAAACGAACGTCTGCTCATGAACCAGGCAACTTCGCAGAACCCGTGTCGACTCGTTCCGCTGTATCGGCAGGCTGGAAACTCGGATGCCGCAAACAGGCCCGCCGGCTACCGCCCAGTGGATTTCAGAATCAGTAACCGAAATGCCGGGTGTCCGCCACAGACGGATCTGACTCCGACGCAACGCTTTGGCTTTGACAACCACTTCCCCGATGCGACACAATAAGCGCAGAACGTTCTTTCGTAGAGTGGGGGTTCTCTCCGCTCTGGACTAGTCGTCAACAAATCCCGGTTTCCAGAAAAGGGGGCATCGCCAACCCGGGTTCGGGGCGGTCACAGCGCACTATTGGCGCGAAATGTGATTGCGTACCGCGAGGAAGCAGTCGGACAAGCACGATGGTTGAGGGGAATCCCACGGCCGTGGCTTGGCTGTTTTCGGCAACCTGGTTCACCGTGAACCACAAACCTGCCTGTTGAAGGACTCCACTCCAAGAACCCAATCGGTCGACTTCTTTCTCGTTCATTCCGTGGCAACACGATTTTCATCCGGAATGGGATTCGAAGTGGAGCCAGACATTATCACCACATCCTTATTCAGTTCGTCCAGTTTTTTCGGTGGTCACAAAGTCGTCCCCCAGCAGGACTGCGAGCGATCTTCCGGTTGCTCTCGGACCGGC
>CAVOEV010000365.1:0-3727 GCA_963694825.1 Planctomycetota bacterium | reverse complement strand
TATGTAGGCCGTAAGCACAAGCATGGTGGATAACCTCATCCAGGATACGGGTGATTCACGCAGTTACTCTATCATCCACGCAGGCAGAAGGGGGACTTCCATGCCCTGAGCAGCCTCCTGCACCTCAAATCAGAGGAAGGCACGAACCGGTAGCGGGCAAAAAATACCAAAATGTGGTGACCTCCAGGAGAACACTACTTATCGGGAATGCGCCAGTTGGAAGGTGGCTCAAACGATGGGTTGCGAGTGGCATAGGGTAAAACCGCCTTGGCTGGCTGCAATTTCCGGAACTGGATCAGCTTTGCAGTAAGTTCCTCTACGACAACAGGATGCTGTCGTGACAGATCTTGCTTCTCGAGCAGGTCACCAGGAAAGCGAAAGAGCGCCACCTGGTGGGCATCCGTAAGTCGATTCGCTTCCGACAAATCCGGTCCCAGCACAACGAGCTTCCAGCTGGGAGTTGTCACAGCGATCTTCTCTTTGTCAGGCCCTTGCTGCCCGTGGTAGGAATACAGGTCGCGTCCCGGCATTGGTTCTCCTGCAGCTGAAAGCATGGCACTGACATCGATACCATCCATCGCCAGTCCACTCTCGTCCGCACTGTTTTCGGGATTCCGGCGCGCAGCCGCAAGCAGCGTCGGCAGAATGTCCATACAGTGAATCGGTTGCGAAACCTTCGTACCGCTCTGCCATCGTGCCGGCCAGCGAACGCAAGCCGGAACGCGAATACCACCCTCAAAGACATCCAGCTTGTTGCCCCGGAGCGGCAGATTATTATTCGGCAACGCACCCACACCACCGTTGTCACTGAAAAACCAGACGATCGTATTCTCTGCCTCACCTGAATCTTCCACGGCCCTCAGGATTCGGCCGATCCCCTGGTCGAGTCGGTAGATCATCGCAGCGACGGCGAGCCGCCTATCCGCCTGGGTAAGCTTCTGCTGTCTCTTTCCATCCACTTTGTCCGGGTTGCCGCCAAGTGCCTGAAATCGTACCAGGTCGGCAGATTTGGCCTGAAAGGGTGAGTGGGGAGCGTTAAACGGCACGTAGCAGATGTAGGGTGAATCCGACCTGGATTTCTCCTCGATCCACTTCACCGCAGCGTCCGCAATCAGGTCCGTTGAGTAGCCCGACTGGGGATCTGGTTCCCGGTTGATATGCCAGTCTCGCTGGCCCTCACGCTCCTGCGTGAAGTAGTCGATTGCCCCGTTGTAGTGGCCCTGAAAATGCGTGAAACCATGGTTCAGCGGATGCCACTGGGCACGACGATGCCCCAGATGCCACTTCCCGAAAATCGCACGATGTTCATAGCCGAGCTTCGCCAGTTCTTCCGGCAGGGTACGCTCTTGCGGTGGAATTCCAAAATCGCGATACGGTGGGATAACGGCCCGCGCCATTCCGAATCGAATCGGATACCGCCCGGTCAAGAGGGCGGCACGGGTGGGCGAACACATCGGAGCGACGTAGAAACGGTCCAGTTCGATACCTTCCTGACAAAGCCGGTCGATATGGGGCGTCTCGCATCGGTCGCTGTGATAGCCGACGTCGGCCCAGCCGAGATCGTCGGCAAGCAGGATCACAATATTCGGGCGTCGTGGGAGCGTCGAGGCTGGCAGATTGTCCGCCAGCAAACGGCCCGGTTGCAGAAAACTCAGGGCAAGGACGACAGGCAATAACGACTCAGCACGAGGCATGTGCGACATCCTGGCAAAGAAAGCAAATCCTACGGTCTTCATATCGTACAAGAGAATTGCAGGGCAGAATTCCCTTTTCAGTCACAGCAAACGAAAATTTGGGCTCGTGCGATCTGTCTTGAGAACCCAGGTCGTGGCGCAAGCAATTACTTTCCTGCATCATTTTTTCCGCGTTGCTGGGCATTCTGGCGGATTCTTGCTCTCGCCTCGTCCAATCGCCTGGGCCACTGAAAGCTGGGAGCTTGTGCAGGATCGTAACCGTCGAGATGCCCCTTGAGCCGCGTAGCTGGTTTGCTGTATCGGAGTTCCGTGTCGCCAAACACTTCACGACAGATTGCGGCCAGCCGCGGATCGTACTCAAGCAGTTCTTCGCGAGTGTCGACATGATTGTGGTCGTGGTCGTTCACGCGGTTATTGTCGAACCACGACTGCACGCCCTCGGCGAAATACTCATAGTGGTTCACGCTGGCATATTTGCCCTTCCAGAGGCCGGCCTCCATGGCTGCTTCGTAGGTCGCTTTGAGCCGGGCATCAAACGTCGGGTCCAGGTTCACCATTCCTCGCAAGTGGATGTTGTGAGCGAGTTCATGGATCAGAATGCATTCGGCGGCATACGGATCGTCCGGATATCCAAGCAGGTTCTCCTCGGCACACGAGCAAAAGGGATCTCGCTCGCTGCCTCCCATCCCACGCGCACGCGCGTCCCAGTAATCCTTCCCGGAGAGTCCGCGGAACAGCTTCAGGGGCCGTTCGCCCAACTTTGTAAATTCGGGCTGGTCGGTCGTGAATTCATTGTGGGCGAGAATGCAGAGACGCGCGCCACTCTGGATCATTTTCTCCCGCAGATCAGCTCTCTTTGCGAGCATCAGATCGACAAGGTAGGCAGCCTCCTTGAGTGCGTATGGGTTGACTCGGGCCGATGCAACAATCGGAAATCCACCGGCGCTGGTCCGCTGCGTATAGAAGGCTGGCACTCCCTGCTTATCAGGTGGATCGAAGCGGATGGCCTGCACCGGGACCAGGCTGGTGACGGTGACCTCTGACTTGTCCTGCTGGCCTACAATCGCAAAACGGTGACCCAACGTGGTGGTGATAAAAGTCTGCTGGCCAGGTTGGACCGTGCCATTGGAGACCCGCTTACGTTTGGACTTCAACCAGTACACTTCGATGGCCTGCTGACTCCCGTTGATGATCTGAAGTACCGGCCGCCGAGACTCCGCAGCAGTCGCTTGCGTATCGTTGCTGGGCTTTTCTTGCTCAAGGGTCTTTACGGCTTCGGCAGGGGCCCGGCCGTTGAGCAGGACAAGAAGGAACAGTATCGCAATGGATGAAACATGCCGTCTGCTGTTCATTGCAGGTTGCCTTGGTCCTTCCTGATTTCCACTTGGGTGATTCACGGTATCGTTGAGTCTGATGAACACGCGAGAGGCGGTCGGTTAATTCGCCGAAGGCGGACCTGCTCTACCCTCCTGGTCATCGAGCCACTGTCGGCCTACTCCGGATTTAAGCCAGCGTTCACGTTTCTTCGCCTCTGAACGCGTGGCATATTCTTCTGTACAAATCGCAATCCAGGGTCCAGTCTGCCGGGCGGTATAGCCTCGCGGATTGAAACCACTGTTATGTTGAGCCAACCGCTTCTTGAGATCGTCGGTCTGGCCAGTGTAACGCTTTCCTGTAGCAACACTTTTCAGAACGTAGACGTAGTATGTGTCAGCCATGTGACACTCCAATGCAAAAGGGCCCAGTACAAAAACTGTACAAGGCCCTCTCGGCAAGCTCCCCCGGTAGGGCTCGAACCTACGACCTAGCGGTTAACAGCCGCTCGCTCTACCAACTGAGCTACAGGGGATTAGCGTCTCTGTTTTACTCTCCAGTCGCTCAAGGCGGTTAATCCGCCGAAGGCGGACTCGCTCTACCAACTGAGCTACAGGGGATTAGCGTCTCTGTTTTACTCTCCAGTCGCTCAAGGCGGTTAATCCGCCGAAGGCGGACTCGCTCTACCAACTGAGCTACAGGGGATTAGCGTCTCTGTT
>CAVOEV010000364.1:0-3781 GCA_963694825.1 Planctomycetota bacterium | reverse complement strand
GCAAGGGCTTGATCCGAACGTACAGCGAATCACGTAACTTCGGATCCGGCACCAGGCCCAAACCGTCCAACAGATCGAGTCGGCCAATCTCGGAACGACCCGCCAACTGCCACGCCGCCATCGATCGCCCGTCCGCGGAAATCAATGCGGCAAAACCGATCTGGCGTGCGACCGCACGACGCGACTTTGTGGCCAGTGACTCGAGTCGACCTCGGACCGTGGATAGCTGCTTCGGAGACTGACCGGTCAGCATGTGGGCCAGATCAAACAGCACCAACTCTGCCTCGGCCGACTCGCCCGCGTCCGAAACACCAATCGCCGAAACCAACTCGGACAGCCGGGTCGTTCCGTTCAACTTGGCCAACCCGTCCAAGGCCTTGTGACGATCGGGCATCGGAACCCGCGGACGCGATACCAGCTCTCCCAATACCACTCGACTCGGCTCCAACGTTACCAACTCGACAGTCGATAGCCGGGCCAGCAGGTAGGCCAACCCGGCCGGGTTCTTTGCAGCAACCGGACGACCCGACGCCAACGCCGGCTTCCAGTCCTTCTCGAGCTGACGGATCGCCTCGCTCAACGTGTAGTCGATGTAGTCGTCACGCGGATGACCCAAGGCCTGCAACGCCACCTCCACCGCAGCAACTCCGTCAAACCAACTGCAGGCACGGATTGCCTCGAGACGCACGCGAGACGACTCGTCGTTGACCTGCACCTCGAGCCACTCCAACGCCTCGGGAATCCCCCGACGCTGGAAACACAGGATCCGCGTCGCAGCGGCTCGAGCATCCGCGTTCGGGCTACGCAAGGCACGCAACAGATACCTCGGACGGACCGCATGAAAACCCTGCATCACCCACAAAGCTTCCAGCAGTTCGTGCTCGGCCTCGACATGCTCCGCCTTCATCAAACCCTCGCCCCAAGCGTCCATCTCGACCAACACCTCCTCCCGATCCCGCTGCCACAACTCGCGACGGGCCCGGTAACGCGTGCGGTCCTCGGGCGAACGCAACTGGCCAGCCAATTCGCCAATCGTACGCCCCGCGGCATGAACGGGCTTCAACAAAGCACGAGTCTTGTGACGGATCCGCCAGATGCGGCCGTGAGAATGGTCGCGACGCTCGTCTCGCAACGAATACTGCATGTGGCCGATCAACGGGTTGAACCAGTCGCACAGGTACAACGCTCCGTCAGGACCAAACTGAATGTCCACCGGACGGAAATTGATGTCCGTCGAATACACCAGCGGGTCCAGCTCCCGAGTCGTGAAACCACTGCCGGTCGAAATCACCTTGTGCCGCTTCACGCCCTGGAAACCAATGCAGTTGTTCAACAGAAAGTCGCCCTGGAAGTCGGCCGGAAAATGACGGCTGCTGACCAGCTCGCAACCGCACGTCGGCCGGACCTTCGTCGATGTGAACTCCTTCATCACAGCATGCTTGCGTGGGAAATCGATGCGGCCCGAAAAGGCCGTGCCGAAATAATTGGATCCGCCCGATGCGTCCGCTACGAAATTCTGACCCCAACGGTCCCAGACATGACCCCACGGATTCGCAAACGGATACGAAACAAAGACCTCCAAACGGAATGTCTTTGGCTCGTAACGGAAGATCCCCCCGTACTGCAGACGGACCGGACCATACGGCGTCTCGACCTGGCTGTGATGAAACGTCCCCTCGTGCAGGTACAACCCGCCGCCCGGACCCCAGGTGAACGCGCTGATCGCGTGATGAGAATCCTCGGTGCCGAAACCGTGCAACACCACTCGACGATAATCCGCCTTGCCGTCGCCGTCGGTGTCCTTGAGAAATACGAGGTTGGGCTGCTGAGCAACATACACGCCGCCGTCACCCAACTCGAATCCGGCCGCCAGGTACAGGTTCTCGGCAAACACCGAATGCCTGTCAGCACGACCGTCGCCGTCAGTGTCCTCCAGGATGATCAACTTGTCGTTCGGAGGCTCGCCAGGGACCACGTGCGGATACGTCGGCATCGTCGATACCCACAACCGGCCGCGGCCGTCCCAGGTCATCGAAACCGGGTTGTACAACGGAAAGTCCTTCTCCGATGCAAATAACTCGATCCGGAATCCGTCGGTCACCTTCAAATGACCGATCGCCACCTCGGGATCAACCGACTTCAAATCGATCGCACCACCACGGTTGATCTCCTTGCCCGGTACAAAGTTCTTCCCACCCGCAGCACGCCGCTTCTTCTTCGCCGCAGATCGCTTCTTGGTCTTGGTCTTGGTCTTGGTCTTGGCCGCAGGCCCGACCTTCTTGCCCAATCCGGACACCTGCCCCTTGTCATTCCGAGCAACGCGAGGAATCTCAACCGGCAACTCCTCAACATCACACTCACCCAAACCGACTCGCGTCAGCTCAAACTGAACCGTTGGCTTCGGCTGCGACTGGTACCAGATCTTCTCGTCCCGAACACGGATCATCTCGTCCAGCTTCTTCATCTCCGGAGGAAACGACTTCGTCCCGAACGGGTTCTTGCGCCGCCCATAAATGTACTCGCCGTTGACCGCTCGGAACCGGTAATAGAACTGCCGGTTCTTGTCGATGATCGTCTCGCGAAGAGCCTCGACCGCCGTCATCGCTCCACCCTGGGTCAACCGCACACCCTCGGCCCACTCACGGTCCGTCGCAGTCACCGATTCCTTTCCGTTGAGTTTCAATACCCAACGTCCTCGACCCAGTCCCTTGACCCGCAATGTCGGCAGGTCGATGCCAAACGAGCCCAACTGCTTCGGAGCACCGTCGCTTGGAGGCGGCGGCAACGGCAACCGCAAGTCGCTGGTGGCGAAACTCAAACGGCTGCTGCTGCCCGCGACGTCCAGCACGCGAGTCCCCTTGGCGACGACCCGACCGGAATCGCGGTCCAGGGTCACGTCCCACGGCCGCCAGTTGATGCCCAGAGAGCTGGCCAGAAAACGAGCCACCAGCCAGTTGCCGTACTCGGTCAGGTGCACACCGTTGAAGGTCAACCGCCCTGCGTCAGTCTGTGGCAGGTCCCGGGTGACAGCGAACAGGTCCACAAAATGCACGCCCGCCTCGCGAGCCACGTCGGACATCGCTGAACTGTAGAGACTCAACTGCTCGTTGCGGACGGCTCGTTGAATGTCCCCCTCCACGGCCAGCGGAGAAATCAACTCGGCAGCCAGCGGAGAAACCAGGACCAGGCGACGAGCGATCCGAGACGACTTCGACGATGCATCGGGTTGCCCCGACCCCTTGAGCTGCTCGACAAAACGCAACAGGTCGCGACGGAACGCCTTCAATCCCACCCGGCCGGCAAATGACTCGTTGAAACCGAAACACAACATCAACACCGTCGGCCGCTGACGACCCAGGTGACTGAATACGTCACCGAAGTTCCGAGGTCGAGGCTGCAGCAAGACCGGACCACCCTCGGCCCAACCCCGCTGACCGTTCATGTGACGGACCAGCTCGAACTGAAACTCCCTCCGTGTCACCTCGTCACCAGGCCACGCCAGACTCCGCAACGATAGCCTCAGTTTCGGGTGACGAGACACCAATAATGTCTCGAAATAACCCGATCCCACCAACCGCTCGGCAAATGTGCCGCCAAGCAGCACCACACGGTCGCCAGGCTGGAACGTCATTCGAGGCGACGTTTCCGGTTCGGAACCAGCAGCACTCGAAACTTCAGCAGCCGACAGCGAAGTCCCCAGAACGGCAGCGACAAGCAGAACAACAAGACGGGACATGAAACACCGGGATACGAGTTGAAGTCGGACAACGGCAAGACAATG
>CAVOEV010000363.1:0-3799 GCA_963694825.1 Planctomycetota bacterium | reverse complement strand
GTCCGCGAGCGATCGTCATCGGTTCGACTCGTCAAGTTCTGACGGATCCCGGTTCGACTCGTCCAGGTTAGACGCGTCGATCCTACCGAGGACCAACTCGCGGAGCACGCCCGGAGCGTCCACGATCTCGATGGCCGACATCGCCAACGACTCGGCACGCTCCAATCGAAGACGGTCCGCCGAACGCAACTCCAAAACCGCGTCCCCCGCAGACACCTCACTACCCACCCGCGACACAATCCGCACCCCGGCACTTCCATCAACCACAGTGCCCGTTGACGATCGCGATGCACCCAACTCGGCCGCCGCACGACCAATCTTCAATGCGTCCAGCCCCCCCACCCAACCGCCAACACTCGCCCGTACCACCAACTGTTTCGAGTCACCCAACAATCTATGACGATCCGTCAAGACTCTCGCATCGCCCCCCTGAGCCACCACCATCCGCTCCAACCTCTCGTAAGCCGCTCCGGCATCCAGGGCCCGGACTGCCACCTCCCAGCCCGAAGATGCCGAATCACATACACCACCAGCCACCAGCATTTCCGAAACCAACTCCAACGACAAGGCCCGAAGGTCACCCGGCCCATCACCCTTCAGGCAGGCGACCGCTTCGAACAATTCGTTCGCTGTCCCCACCGTTCTCCCCAAGGGCGATGTCATGTCCGAAAGTACCGCCACTGTCGGCAAACCAGCTGCCAGTCCCGAACTGACAAGGGTCCGTGCCAACCGCTCCGAATCACGATGCTCCGAAAACACCGCACCCGAGCCACACTTCACATCCAACACCAGCCCGGAAATCCCCTCGGCCAACTTTTTGCTCAGGATTGAACTACAAATTAACGGGATACTGTCGACCGTAGCCGTGGCATCCCGCAAGGCATACAACACGCGATCTGCAGGGGCAATCTCCCGACTGGCACCGCAAATCACACACCCGGCCTCGGCCACCACGGCAACCATTTCGTCGATCGACAACTCGACTCGGAAACCGGGTATCGCCTCGAGCTTGTCGAGGGTTCCGCCGGTATGGCCCAGTCCCCGGCCCGAGATCATCGGGACATCCAGCCCGCAGGCGGCAGCCAAAGGCGCCACCACCAGTGAGGCCTTGTCACCGACCCCTCCGGTAGAATGCTTGTCGACTGCAGGCCGAGCGAACCGTTCCGGTGAAATCTGCGACCCGGTTCCCGCCATCGCCTCGACCAACCAACCCGTCTCAGCGACGTCCATCCCCACCAGGGCGATCGCCATCAGCATCGCCGCCAGCTGCGATTCCGCCCAACTCCCGTCAGCCGCTCCAACAGCAAACTCGTGCCAGGCCAACGAATCCAACGACCGACCCGAGCGTTTCGAAGAGATGATTTTCACGGCCGACATCATCGGTCTCCCAGCCCCGACACCGGACGAGACTCTGCGGCATCAATCGCCACACACGACCGTGGCCTCGACCACCAGCCTGTTAGACGTCGTCGATCCAGTTGGCGAAGAAGGTAAACTCTTCGTCGATCTCGCCCGACGAGTTGCCCAGCTCCGACACGGCATAATCCACACCCTTGTCATTGCCCGGCCCACCGCTGAGGACATCGGTACCGGTCTGGCCCTTGATGTAGTCGTCACCATCTTCACCCAGAATGACGTCGCGTTCGTTACCTCCGAACATCCGGTCGTCACCGGTTCCACCGATCAATGTGTCGCGGCCTGCATTGCCGTTGAGCTTGTCGTTACCGACCCATCCGGAAAGGCCATCGGCACCGCTGCCGCCGGTGAGCGTGTCGTTGCCGTCACCTCCGTTGAGTATGTCGTTGCCGTCGTCACCCAGGATCGAATCGTCACCGATGCCACCCATCAGCGAGTCGTCGTCGCGTTGTCCGTACAGAACGTCGGCTCCGCCGTTGCCTTCCATGGTGTCGTTGCCCGAACCGCCAAACAGCGTGTCGTTGCCACCGTTGCCGACAATCAAGTCGTCACCGGGCCCACCGTTCAGACGATCGCGGTCGACACCTCCGCTCAACGTGTCCTCGCCGCCAGAACCCCACAACACCGCGCGGCCGCTGAAGCCGCTTGCGTCCAGATTGTTCGGGCCTGCGCCGCCGGTCAGCTTCACTTCCTCGAAGTTCAGCAACTCATCTGTGCCCAAACCGCCACTCAGCTGGGTGTCGACGATCGTGAAACTCTGGTCGGCCCATTCGAACACCCTGTCGTATCCAGGACCGCCGTCCAGACTGTCGTCGCCGTTCTCGCCTTTCAGCGTGTCGTTGGCACCCTGTCCCTGGATCGTGTCGTTGCCCTCACCACCGACCAAAAAGTCCTTGCCGGCTCCGCCCTGGATCAGGTCCGCTCCGTCTCCACCTTCCAGACGATCGTTACCGCCGTTTCCGTTCAGGTAATCGGCAGCCAAGCCTCCCAGCATCGTGTCGCGACCGTTGCCGCCATACATCGTGACCGGAATCGTTGCCTCGGTCGCTCCGAAGTAGTTGTCGCCCTGACCGCCGCTGGGACCGGTCTTGCCGTTGAAGACGGCAGTCTCGATCCCGCTGATCACATCGTCACCCAGGTCACCCGTGAGCGACGTATCTGTAAGAATCAGGTTGCCCTCGGCCAGGCTCTCGTCCAACTGGTCGTTCCCCAACCCACCATCGATCGTGTCGTTGCCCTCGGCACCACGCACCCGGTCATCGCCCAAACCGGCGTCGATGATATCGTCGCCCGCGTTGCCATTGATGTAGTCCGCACCATCTCCGGCGATGTTCGTATCTTCGCCGTAACCGCCCAACAAAGTGTCGTCACCGTCGCCCGCTTCCAGGTAGTCGTTACCGCTCTTGGCATTCAGGAAGTCGTTGCCCAGGCCGCCAGTGATCGAGTCGTTCAACTTGCCACCGGTCAGACGGTCGTTACCAGCCGCACCATCGATCGTCACGTCACCCTGGTCGTAACCACCCGCGTCGATCACGTTGTCGGCCGGGCCGCCGTTCATCACGAACTGCTCGATGCCCGTGTACCCATCCGAGGAAGTCGCGACGAACGAGTACGCTGGAACCATAACCGCGTCGTATGTCCAAATACCGACTTCGATTACCGAATTGTTCAGCTTCTGACCCGTGTCGGTGGTCTGCTCAACCCGGTCAATGCCGGCACCGCCTTCGAACTGATCGTCACCCGCGGAACCGAAGAACACGTCGTCACCGTCTTCGCCAGACAACGTCACCGAACCGCTGAAACCGGTTGCGTCGAACGTGTTGTCCGACGCGCCACCGGTCAACTGAGCCTCTTCAATACCGCTCAACGAGTCGGTGCCCTGGCCGGCGACCACCAGTTGTGTGTCGGTGAGTGTGTAGTCCGAGTCGGCCGTGTCGGCGATCACGTCGGTGCCCACGCCGCCAATCACAACGTCGCTGCCTGCACCACCGCCGGGCGAGTCGTTGCCGGCACCGCCGTCCACTGTGTCCGAACCGGCACCGCCTGCGAGCACATCGTCTCCCTGGCCCCCAAGAATGTGGTCCGTACCGGCACCGCCTGCGAGCACATCGTCTCCCTGGCCCCCAAGAATGTGGTCCGTACCGGCACCGCCTGCGAGCACATCGTTTCCCAGGCCGCCAATAATGTGCAGGTCGGCCAGGTAACTGGTTGCGAGAATTGTGTCGTCCCCGTCACCACCGTCGACAGTAACGGACGCAGCCAGTGCCGCGTCCATCGCATTCAATGTCACCGTGTTGTTACCGGAACCCG
This sequence comes from Planctomycetota bacterium, assembly GCA_963694825.1. Lineage (GTDB taxonomy): Bacteria > Planctomycetota > Planctomycetia > Planctomycetales > Planctomycetaceae > UBA8437. The sequence continues at coordinate 73 of CAVOEV010000363.1, read as the reverse complement.
CGTTGATCGTCAGACTGCCGGATGTCGAATCCGGGTTGCGGAATGTGAACAATCCGAACGGAGTCGCTCCGGT
>CAVOEV010000362.1:0-3802 GCA_963694825.1 Planctomycetota bacterium | reverse complement strand
CCGAGTTCACTCTGCTCGAAAACGTCGTCGCCCCACTGGCCATTCGCTACTCGACTCTCACCTGGTGGCGACACCGACGAAGCATCCACGAACAGGCTCACGAGATCATCGACAAGGTCGGACTCGGTCACCGGGTCAAGCACCGGCCGAGTGAGTTGTCTGGAGGCGAAATGCAGAGGGCGGCGATTGCCCGGGCACTGATCGGGCAACCGCGAGTGCTCTTGGCCGACGAGCCAACCGGTAATCTCGATTCCTCAACCGGCCAGGAAATCATGTCGCTTTTGGCCAGCTTGAACGAGCTTCAGCAGCTGACTATTATTATGGTCACTCACGACGAACGGATCGCCTGTCAGGCTCACCGCATCGTTCGACTCGATGAGGGTCGAGTCGAAACGGTGAACCAGGCTGCGTAGCGGGCCTCATGCGATGACCAAACAGGTCCACATCAACGGCTCGCTCGTTCCCGCCGAAGACGCCACCGTTAGCGTCTTCGACCACGGACTGCTCTACGGTGACCGTGTCTTTGAAGGCATCCGAGTCTACGGGGGGAACGTGTTCCTGCTGACCGAACACGTCGATCGACTCTTCGAAAGCGCCCAGGCCATCCGCCTCGAAATCCCGCTCTCCAAGGAACAAGTCGCCAAGGCGGTCGGCGAAACCGTCTTGGCCAACTCGATCGACGACGGCTACGTCCGATTGGTCGTCACCCGCGGAGCCGGCACGCTAGGACTCGATATCCGTAAGACCGCCAACCCGGCCGTGATCATCATCGCCGACACCATCACGCTCTACCCGCCCGAAATCTACGAAAACGGGATGCCGCTGGTCACCGCCAGCACGATTCGTAATCACCCCGGTGCACTCAACCCCCGTATCAAATCACTCAACTACCTCAACAACATCCTCGCCAAGATCGAAGGCACCGACGCCGGTTTCGTCGAAGCCCTGATGCTCAACCACAAGGGCGAAGTCGCCGAATGCACCGGGGACAACATCTTCATCATCAAGAATGGCCTGATCCAAACACCACCCACCGAAGCTGGCATTCTCGAAGGACTCACCCGAAACCACGTCATCCAGCTGGCTCGAGATGCCGGACACCAAGTCCTCGAATCAGCCTTGGTCAGACACGACATCTACACGGCCCAGGAATGCTTCCTGACCGGAACAGCCGCCGAAGTCATCGCCGTCATCAGCCTCGATGGACGCACCATCGGCAACGGATCGCCCGGCCCCATTACCCGGGACCTGATGGCCCGGTTCCGACAACTGACCCGCGGCTAACGACCACCTTTTTTCTTCTTCGCCGCCGCACGCTCGCGGGCATCGGCCAGCACGCCCTCGGGATCGTCCAGGAACGCGTCCCGGCAACCGCTGCAACACACCCAGTACGTCTTGCCCTTGTACGTCACCTTCGACGTGCCCTTGCCCTCGGTCACAATGCACAGCGGACCGATGTTTGCCGTCGCCAATCGCGTTCCCGATCGAGTGAAACCGATACCGGCCACTCGGGAATAAAACGTGCTGCCCTGACGACGACGCTCGTGAAGCATCAGCATTCGCTTGCTGTTCAATGTGCGAATCGTCAACCGGTGCACCTGCTGCTTGAGGTCCACCCCCGTTTCCAGAACCAGGACACCGCCGGAACCCGACTTCCCGCGGTAACTGCGACGCGTCTTGTCGGCCATCGTGGCCTCGAGTGTGAACATCCCCGTGTTCGAGCTGTAACCAAACAACCCGTCGACGATCAGCTTGCTCGCAGGCGACAGGAATCGGATGGCCGTCGACTTGGCTGACGTGCTGGCCTTCGACTTGGCCGCTGACTTGGGCTGCCGCTTGAGAACAGGTTTGTCGGTCTGGAACTGCCAGGTCCAACTGGCCTTTTCGCTCCACGCCCCCGAGGACGAACCGCGACGCGGCTGCCCGACTCCACGCCAGCCACCAATCATCGGGTTGAACCGCTTCAATGCCTCGCGTGATGCCAACACCGGACTCGTCTCGGTTTCCGATTGAACCCGAGACGTGCCCAAACAGGCGACGATCGCAAACAGCATGACAAGCAGAATCGAGAGTCGAGACATCTGGTGTGAATCTCCAAGACCTGAAACCCTACCGCTTAGGATACCACGCTCGCACAGTCTTGGGACATACGCCCGGCTCATCTTGACCCCCCACAAAGCGGTTCCTACATTACCGCCCCCCTGCCCACTCCCTGCCCACTCCCTGCCCACCGCACTTCATCCCCCCACGCCGGACTCAGCCGAATGGACTCGCAACAACCCGCGGCCCGTCCGCCCGTCCCGTTCATCGACCTGTCGGCTCAGCACAAGCCGATCGCCGACGAGATGCTCGAAGCGATTGCCCGAGTAATCGAAAGCGGTCAGTTCATCCTGGGTGACGAAGTCGCTGCGCTCGAGACCGAGATCGCCTCGTTCTGCGACGCACGCTACGCCATCTCCTGCAACTCGGGCACCGACGCACTGGTGCTCTCGCTGATGGCACTAGGAGTCGGACCGGGGGACGAAGTGATCACCAGCCCGTTCACATTTTTCGCGACGGCCGGAGCGATTCACCGGGTCGGAGCCACACCGGTGTTCGCCGACATCGAATCCGATGGGTTCAACATCTGTGCCAAATCGGCCGCGGCGGCGATCAACGACAAGACCCGAGCCATCATCCCCGTGCACCTGTTCGGCCAAACCGCCGACATGGAACCCCTGTGGCGACTGGCCGCGCTGCACGACATCCCCTTGATCGAAGACGCCTGCCAGGCAATCGGGGCCCGCTACCAGGGCCGCCAGGCCGGAGTCCTCGGCACGATGGGCTGCTTCAGCTTCTTCCCGACCAAGAACCTCGGCGGAGCCGGTGACGGTGGCATCATCACACTCGACGACCAGGCACTCGCCAATCGATTGGCTCAACTTCGTGTCCACGGCGACACCGGCGGCTACCACCACATCGCCGTCGGCTTCAACAGCCGACTCGATGCCATCCAGGCCGCCATACTCAGAATCAAACTGAAACGGCTCGACGAATGGACCGAGCAGCGAATCGAATCGGCAGCCCATTACGACCGATTGATCGATGCCCGAGGACTGGGCCACTGGATCTCGCGGCCGCAGGCCGACGAGACCTGCCGACACGTCTACAACCAGTACACGATCCGTGTGCCGGCCTTCGAACGAGACGACATCCTGAGTTCGCTGAGGGACGATGGCATTGGCTGTGCCGTCTACTACCCCAAGCCATTGCACCTGCAACCCTGCTTCAAATCGCTGGGCTACTCGATCGGATCGCTGCCGGCAGCCGAAGCGGCCGCCGCCGAAGTGATCAGCTTGCCAATCGCACCAGGCATCAAAGCGGCAGCCCGTGAACAGGTCATCGAGCGACTGGCCGCAGCCTGCGAAAACCAGACCGCCTACTCCACCCGACGCGCCGCGTAACCTGACTGCGACTGGCTCTCCCGCCTCCTTGACGCGAAACCCACACATCGCGTCCAACCGCCTGTAACGGTCACAACGACCGATCGGGCTTGCCATCTTACCCAACCGGACACCAACACCGGTTTCCCTCCGACACGACCCAACACCTCACCCGCCACCGCCCTCGCCACGCGGTAGACTTCCTTCGGATAAGCTCCCGTGCCGAAGGTCTACCACAATGCTCACTCGCAAAAGACACCTCACAACAGCTGCAGCCTTCCTGCTCGCCACACTCGCACCACTGGCACTTCTCGCCGACGAGAAACCGGCAAGCAAGACGGCAGTCGACACCGCAGTCGACACCGCAGTCGAGGCCGAAG
>CAVOEV010000361.1:0-3807 GCA_963694825.1 Planctomycetota bacterium | reverse complement strand
CATTCCGCTCGGCCGTCGCCGCCTGTGCCACCATCTCACCCTCGAGACAACTCGGACTCAACCTCACCACAGACGCCCGCGATCACTTCCTGGCCACCCGAACGGCCTGGCAACAATTCATCGGCCCAGCCGCGACCGCGTCCAATAACGGCCGACTCTACAGCAAGTACTCCTACAGCTACTGGAACACCGAATTGTGGATCCGGTTCCAAAACCTCGATTCCAACATCGGACCTACACACAACCCGCTCAACTGCCCGGCTCATTCGCACCGCTCCAACGAAATCGGCTGGCGCGATCCGATCACCATCACCGTTCGACACAACCTCGCACTGCTGCCCGGACCAGGTCGCTTCCTGGCCAAACACCTCGTCCGGCCCGGTGGACCACCCGATATGGTCAGCCACCGAATCAGCCAGTGGGCCGGACCCCGACGCCAGGTCAACGCCAACACAGCCGCCGGCTCGGCCGGCTCGGCTCACGACCCGCAATACAACCGACGTGTCTACGCAACCACCGTCTGGGCTCGAGCCACCGTCACCAACGACGGAATCAAGTCCCTGGTCCCCTACGTCCACACCCGCCAGACCCAATAACCAGACCCAATAACCAGACCCAATAACCAGACAACCCATGCCCAGCCGTCAGCATCACAACCCGAACCGCTCGTCCGGCTTTGGCCGACTTGGCCAATTGCACTCCGATCAGCGAGGCACCATCAGCATCGTCTCGCTGCTCGTGCTCCTGGTCTTCACCATGCTGCTGATCATGATCACCAACGTCGGCCGTCACGCCGACGACAAGCTGAAAATGCAACACGCCGCCGATTCGGCTGCGATGACCGGCGGAGTCATGCTCGCTCGTGGACTCAACGGACTCGCTCACACCAACCACCTGCTGTGCGAAGTTTTCGCCATCACCGCCTACCTGCGTGAAGGAAAAGAACGCAACGCCGAACAGCAGGTGCCGGGCATCCTCGAAGCATGGGGCATCGCCGGAGGCGAACTGCAGGGAGCCGGTTTTGCTCGCTTTCCACCCGCCGGCCAGGCCATCGTCCAACGCGTCCCCTTCGAACAGCAGGCCGTGACCGCGTTCGGTGACGAACAGGCCGCCGCGGCTACTCACTTCCTGCCGATCTTCGAGAGTGTACTCGAGTACGAACTGATTCCCGAGTACCAGAGAACCGTTGTCGTAACCGTGCCGCAACTGGCCGTTTCGGCGGCCAGCGAAATGGTTCGCAGACTCGCAAAACCGGTCAACCCGAAACAAATGGGCCAAAACGCCGACAACTCAGGCGGACGCAACCAGCAACAGGGCAATACGCCCGTCTGTGTACTGTTTCGAGCCAACACCCAGGCCATCGGCGAAGCCTCCGAAGCTCACCCACTGCTCAGAACACTCCCGGCCATCGACCCGTCTCCCAACGGAGCGGACTTCGGATCCAGTAGACACGGAGACGAGTACTTCGAAGACGCCGTCAAGCAACGCAAAAGTCTTGCCAACCACTACCTCGAACTCTGGAACAACCAGAGACTCGGACTCTTCGACCGCGACGCCCGCATGTCCCACTTCGGGGAACTGTGGCGGATCGCAACCCGAGGACAACTCGATCGACTGCTCGAACAGTACCCACTGACCAACCTGCCGTTTCAAATTCGACGCATGAGCGACGGCACGCATCCGAATCGGATGAGAACAATGCAGCGCGAAGAAGGCCTTTGGCGGCAGGTCAACACGCACCTCGATCGCGATTATCACCTGCTGGCAGTCGTCTACCGACGACACCTCGACGAAATGGGACCGGGCCTGTTCGAAAACCCGCTCTCGGAGACCTCCGACGCACAGTCGTTCGCACAACTGCAGGTCTACCTGCCCGAACAACGATCCGTCCGGCGCAATGGCCAGTGGGTTCGCTGGGTGCCAATCCGTGACCCCAAAACCGGCCAAATCATTCGCTGGAGACCGATCCCGTTCCCCGACAACTGGCCCCGAGGATGGGACTTGATCAGCCAGAACTGGACGACTCGAATCATGCCCACCTCGCTCCCACAACTGCAGCCCATCCTCGCTCGGTCACCCTCGGGACTCGTGCCCGGTAACGGCACACTTCGACCCGGCCCCTTCGCAGCTATCCCAAAACATGCACTCGATCAGTTGATCAACCACTGAGACTGCCCATGCAGACATTTCGAACACGATCCGCTCTCAGTCGATCAGCCCGCGTATCACGCAAAGGCCTCGCACCGCTCGAACTGGTGCTCAGTCTCCCGATTCTCCTCTTCGTCATGGGCCTGATGATCCTCATCGGCTGGGTCGCCACCTTCAAGGTTCGCACACAAATTCATGCCCGCGAAGCCGCCTGGCGATCCATCTGGCGAGCTAACCCCCGCAGCGACGCTCAGAACATGCCCAACCCGCCCGGGTTCCCGCCGCCGGCAGGAATGAGCGTCGATCGCGGCTTCGTTCCCTGCATCCCCATGCCAACCATCGAACTGGCTCAAAACGACTCGCACCAAGTCACCCGAGGACCCATGCTGCACGATCACCAGTCCGGACACGGGTTGCGAGTCGACCAGAACGCGCTCGACCCGCGACGCGGGATGATCACCGGGCAAGCGACCGTCGAACGAGGCTTCCCGGTCATGGGGCAAATGCCTCCGCGAGGCTACCGGCACGAGGTCGACTTTCCGATTCTCGACAACCGCTGGCAGTTCTGGCAAAAAGGACTCCAGTCCAATGGCTCACGCCGCTCCCTGCGACTCTACCCCGGTCTCGCCCAACACTGGCAAAGTGTCACCGCCACGCACACCGCCCGCTTCGATCAACTGGCCAACGCGTTGCGAAACGGACTGAGCCGCCGGCAAATGGATCTGCTGGACCGCGATGCCGAACTGGCCAGCTACTACGGAGCCTATCACGACTACTACTTGCCCAATCCGCCACGAGCCCGGACCAGTGCCCCGGCCGACCTGTCGAGATTCGCCAACCAATTGATCGGACAAGTCCAAGGCGGCCCCAGGCCTCGCAACGGACTCAACGCTGCCGGAGTCCCCGGTGCACTGACTCGAGATTTCCTGAAAATGTACCGCAGCCTGGCTCGACAGGCTCGATTGAACATGCAATCCGACGCCGCCTATATCCCGCTGATTCAACAACTCGAGACGTTCGATTCGAGCCTGCGTCAATGAACGGGCGTCCTCGACATGACCTACCCGACCTGACTTACCTGCCATGACTGACCCCAGCAACCAGACTGCATCAGACAGTGCGAACGACCAATCGCCGGCCGCGACCGGCCTGGGCGACGTCATGCGACGATGCCGTCGCCGGACCACAGACCTGCTGGCCATTGGCTTGCTGCTGGTGGTCGGACTCGCCGTCGGTCGACAACTGACCGCCTGGTGGAACGAACCTGAACTCGATTCGCACCCGAACCCACTTGCCGTCACAGGGTCGGGATCCGCCTGGACCGAACCCCAGGACCTGCAACTCGGAGAACTGGGCCAGACCATCCACCGACAGCAAGTCTCGGGCGACCGCCAGGCAGCCTGGACTGCACTGGAACACTCTACCCGCAAAACGGCCCGACAAGCCGGGTGGCCCAACTCGGAAGCCGACCAGCCCGAACGCCAACTGCTCGAATTGCTCGCACAACGCAAACCCCACCAGAATCACACCGCAGCCAACACCGCCGCCAACACCGCAGCCTCAATCCATCGACTCGACGGCCCCCTGCCCATGGTCGTCGCCACCAGACGACTGCTCGGACAGACTCGGGTCGTCGGCTGGGGACTGGCCACACGAAGA
>CAVOEV010000360.1:0-3829 GCA_963694825.1 Planctomycetota bacterium | reverse complement strand
ATTCTGCTCCGGCGACTTGGCCGTTGACCAGGACGGTTTCGAGTTGCGAGGGTGTTGGCAGTCGAAAGCGGAAGGGTTGTCGAAAGCTGTCGCCGGAAAAAGTCACTCGGGCCCGATGGTGATCGGAATCGGCGTGGAGGGGCGCCAACCACGACAGGACCTGCATGGAAACGGCCCGGCCGGTGCCGGATGAAATCGAGGCGGGGCTGGTGGCTGATGGCGAGAGGGGTTCGATTGAGTTGGAGTCTGGTGTGGGAGCAGAAGTGGACTCGGGGCGTTGGTCTGCGGGTGGTGTAGAGCGTTTTGGGTTGTCGGGGCGTTTTGGGTTGTCGGGGCGTGGTGCCGAGTCGGTTGAGGTTGAGTGGGTTGCATCGGGGACCCAACGGAAGAGTCCACCGGGTGCGGATTCGGTGACGGTTACGAAGCTGGCGAATTGTGACCAGGGTTCTTCGAGCGATTCGGATCGGACCGGTTCGAGTCGTCCGTGGGTGAGATCGCCGAGGTGAGTTCCTTCGAGTGAAACGGCTGCGGCGAGCAGCAGTCGATGCCGGTCGCAGTCGAGAGGTTGGATGAGGGGTAGGTCGTTGAGATCGAGCGGGCTGCCATTACGGCTGAGTTGGATCAGTAGTGGGCGTGTGGAGTTGGAGTCGACGGCGTCGGACCATTCGACGATCAGTTGTTGCCGGTTGGGGGCGATCGCTTCGGTCTGCCATTCGACGTGCACGCTGGCATCGACCGGACGCAGATCGACGATATTCCAGCCCGGTGCGAGTTGGGCTCGAGTGGAAAACTCGATACCGGACGTCGCGGACCAGGCAATTTCGGCCGAGGCGACCCACCCGGTTTGACTCCGGTCAATCCTTGCTAGGACGTCGGCTGTGAGTGATCGTTGTGGCTGTCCGATGACCAGTTGGAGCGACGTCGTATCGGCGACCCGGCTGAAGGTGAAGCGACGTCCTCCGACTGCATCGGCGGTCTGCTTCCAGCCGACCGCCTGGAAGGTCTTCAATTCGAGTGGTTCGCGGATTCTGAGAGTGAGGTCGGGTTGAGTTGTTCCGGGTGGGAAGCCGATGGACTGGGCGCCGACGACCTGGAGTTCTGGCAACCGCCACAGGCGATCGGGTTGCAGATCGGCTTCGATGGTGATCTGCAGGATTCGCGAGGTGCTGGTGAGAGCGTGGGGGAGCGGGTCGGGGAGGGTGATGCCCCAGGTCTGTTTGGGTCTCGATGCCAGCGGCCGGGCATCGACTTGTTCTCCATCGTAGAGAATCGACTCGACACGGACGTCGGCTGGCATCGACACGACCAATTCTCGGGTCGCCGGTCCTGTGCGTTCCAGGACCAGTTCCGAAACGATGCGGACTCCATGCACTGCGATTTCACAGCGGCTGCGTTGTCGAAGCAGGAGCCGTGAGGCAGTGGTGTTGGCTGCGGTGTTGGCTGCGGTGTTGGCTGCGGTGTTGTGTTGGAGGAGTAGAGTGCAGTGTGTGAGTTGTCCGAGCAGGACTTTGAGTCGTCGGTGTCGGTTGTTTGTCGTCGCCGAGCGAGTCGTGGTGACGTCGGTGATGTATCCGTGTGACGTTGTCAGTTGGAGTGTTGTGGGGACATCGAGGGTCAGCGAGGATTGGACAGCGGGAGCGAGTGGGACGTGGAATTCGACGAGTGAGGCGATTGGGCGGCCTGCGAGGTTCCATCGTCCGGTGACGGTGGTGGAACCGGGCGGCACGACGAGCACGACGAAGCCGTTGGCGTTTGTGCCCCATGGCAAGGGCTTGCCATGGGAGTTGAGCGACTCGATGGCGAGTCCCAGCGGAGCCAGCGGGATGGTTTGCGGGTCAGTCGAGTTGTTGACGACGTTGAGTGTGAGTCGTCCATCGCGGAGCCGATTGCGATCGACATGGGCCGAGTAGTCAGCGGATTGGATCCAGGCCGAGCGTGGCCGGGACATCCGGCGGTCTCTTTTGCCGAGCAGTTCGAAGTAGTCTTGTCTCGGCACGGCTTGCCAGGGCCCGGGGGGCCAATCGGCTGTGCGGTTGTCGTCGACGGCCTGGACTTTGAGCGAATTGGTTGCTGGAGTCTGGGCAAGGGCCTGGTTGCCGGTCGCGGCCAGTGCAAGTACCGCGAGGGTTGACCAGAGGCGCCAGTTGAGTGATCCGATGGCCCGGCCGGTCATTTCTGGACTCCCGAATCCAGTTGGGCGGTGACATCGAGATCGTCCAGCTGTGACGGATCGGGTGTGGTGTGAATGGCGGTTGAGGGTTCCGGGCCGGCGATTGTCCCTGGGGCCAGCAGGAAGTCATCGGTCGACCCGTTGTCGCGTGGCCGGGATTGGTGTTGGTCGTGTTGCAGGGGTTGATTTTGGGAAGATTCGAAAGCGGCGAAGTGGATTGCGGGTCGTCGACCGAAGCGGCGGTGCAGGAGTGTAGCGAGTGTGGCGAGAGTCAATCCCAGCAGTGCTGGTTGCAGGAGCAGTGTGATGGGTTCGGCGAGCCACAGGGCCGATACCGAGACAGCGAACGCGGCGTAGAGGAATGTGATGGGGTGTCGTGTGTGTGGCACGTAGAGCAGAACGAGTCCACCGAGCAATGCCAGTCCGGCTCCAAGCAGAACGAGGCTCCATTGTGAGATCGAGTGGATGGTGAAGGGGCTGGGCGCTCCGTAGTTGGTGAAGACGTAGGCATTGCCTCGGGTGATGTCTGGCAGTCGTGGCGAGTGTCCGGGGACGGCGAGCCAACTGGCGGCCTGATCGAAGCGTGGGTCGGTGACGCGAGCGAAGTGCAGAGTTTGCCACAACCAGTGAAATCGTGCCGCATGGCCAGTGGCTCCGATGAGCAGGTGTTGACCGACCGGGAGGTGGACTTGCCAGAGTGTTTCGCCGACGTGAACGGATTGTTTCAGTTGCGGAGCCACCAGGCTGTGACGTCCGGCGAGGATCCCGGTTTCGGAGCGGTCATGGAGTTGGTAGTCGACCTGCAGCAGGTGGACGTTTCCGTCGGGGAATCTCGAGACATCCAACCGGAACTCGGTGCCACCGTCGGGAGTGACGGTTTGTCGGAACTGGTCGTTGTCGAGTCGTTGCGAGTCCCAGGCGAAGACCGGTGGGCGTTCCATCTGGATTTCGGCCGGGAATGTCAGTGCCAGCGTCGTGACCTGTCCGTTGATGTGGTAACAGGCGAAGGCCTGGATGATGCCCTGGTCGAGGTCCTGGATCACCTGGGCGATGGCGATCTTGGGGACGGTGAAGCGGTGCGAGTCGGCGCGGTCTCCGAGTCTGAGGGCGAGGTCGACCTGAGCTGGCGAGCCGCTGGCTCGCCACAGCGGCCGGTTTTCGACGTCGAGTTCCGATTGCCACCGTGCGTCGTCGAGCACCGCATCGATGCCACCTCCACCGATCAGTTCAAACCGAGTGGACGTGAAGGCCGCATCGGTACTTTGCAGCAGTGGAATCGGAGTGGAGACTGACGTGATGGCGTACAGTTGCGGAGCCGGCAGAGTGTAATCGGCGAGGATGCGGAAGGACCCGAGTCGGTCTTCATCGAGTGGGATATCCAGTTGTCGTTGTGTGCCGACTTCGACCCCCTGACGGGCTTCGAGCGGGATAGGATCGGAGTCGGGATCGGCCTGCAGTCGGAACGCGACCTTGAGGTCTTGCAGTGGCCGGGGGACCATCAGCTTGACGGACCCGACCCGTGCGTACTGGACTTGGTAATCGACCTGTTGAGTGACGAGCAGTTTTCCATCCGAGTAATTGGCGACGACGGCCGAGGATGTGGTGATCTGTCCCACTTGCGGGATGACTTTCACCTGGAATTCGGCGACACCCGGCGCG
>CAVOEV010000359.1:0-3844 GCA_963694825.1 Planctomycetota bacterium | reverse complement strand
GACCCCAAGGCCGAGTTCATTGCCCAGGGGCGGTCGATGTCGATGCTGCCACGCGGGTCGGTGGTCGACGAGTTGTTCTGAGCTGTCGGTGCCCGGGCTTTGAGTGGACAGTAACGGTAGGCTGGCTCCCCGTTCCAAACACTCGATCCTTGCGACGAAGTCGAGGATTCCAGTCAGCAATTCTGCAGGAGATCGAAGAGATGAAAATCGCAGTGGGGGGGATTCTGACCGAGTGCAATCACCTGGGCGGATTGCCGATCGACATGGAAGTTTACGAGTCGACCGAGTTGGCTCGGGGCGAGGAGATGCTGGCGGCCACAACCAGTGTGGTCGGAGGCATGCTCGGCGTGCTCCGCGAAGAACAGGCCGATGCCGTGCCGCTGTTGTTCGCCTCGGCCTGTTCCGGCGGGCCGATCACGACCGAGTGCTACGAGGTGCTCCGTGACGAATTGTTCGAACGGCTGGATTCCGAGTTGCCCGTCGATGGAGTGCTGTTGCCTTTGCACGGGGCGGCGTTGGCCGAAGGGAACGACGATCCTGAAGGAGAGATCATTCGGGAGGTGCGGCAACGGGTGGGGCCCGAGATCCCAATCGTCGTCACAGTCGACCTGCACGCCAATATCACCGCCGAGATGGTTGCCCACGCCGATGCGATCCTGGCTTGGGAAACCTATCCGCACTACGACCAGTTTCAGACTGGCCAGCGAGGAGCCAGGCTGCTGCTGGACACCCTGGCGGGGCGTTGTCGACCGACCATGGCAATGGCCAAGGTGCCTGTGATCACTAGTGCCGTCCGCGGGTCGACCAACGATGATGACCCGTTTGCCGAGTTGATGAGGTATGCCAAGTCGCTGGAAAAACTACCCGGTGTGCTCTCGACCAGCCTGCTGTTGGTCCATCCGTACATGGATGTCGAAGCGATGGGCAGCGGGGGATTGGTGGTCACCGATGGTGACCGTGCACTGGCCGAGGAACTCGCCGAGGAGATCGCCCGTCGATACTGGGAACGGCGGCATGACCTGGAACCCGAGACTGTGGTTCCGGCTGAGGCGATCCGTCGAGGGCTTGAGATCGAAGGAGGTCCGGTGATCCTGGTGGAGACGTCAGATTGTTGCGGCGGCGGCGCGGCCGGAGACAGTATCGCGACGCTGCGGGCCCTGGTCGAAATCGGAGTAAAGGACCTGTCGTACGTGCCGGTGGTCGATCCTGAAGCGGCTGCAGCCTGTCATTCCGCCGGCGAGGGGGCTGAGATCACCGTGGAATTGGGACACAAGCGAGATCCTCGCTGGGGCGAAGCCCAAAGCTACACCGGAGTGGTCAGCAGGGTTACTGACGGCCAGTTCATCTACACCGGTGGTCAGTGGGAGGGGCACATGACTCAGATGGGCCCGACGGCGGTCCTGTCGATCGGTTCGATTCGCGTCCTGATCACCTCCCGGGCGACCTATGACTGGGCCGACGAGCAGTTTCGTTCGGTAGGGCTTGATCCCGCCGAGGCCAAATTCATCGTCGCCAAGAACCCGATGAACTATCGCTGGGCCTATGGTGAGATTTCCGCTGCGACGATCGTGCTGGACACGCCCGGCCCGACCCCCGCGACGCTCAAGCACGTCGCTTTCAAGAAACTGCGGCGGCCCTACTTCCCGGCCGATCTCGATATCGAAGGCTTGGAACCGACCGTGCTAGTTTGACTCTGACAGCACGGCCATTGGAGACTGGGGGATGAATCAAGAGGCCTTGGGGACGCACGAGATATGAACACAGTCAGATTCCAGATTGCTGCCATTGTTCTCGCCTGTCAGAGCATCGCTCCGGCGACGGACAAGCCGCCGCATTACACGATCCTCAAGGTGAAGGCGGCTCCGAAGATCGATGGTCGGCTGGACGAGCCGGCCTGGAAAAATGCCCGCAGCGTCGGTGCGTTCCAGTTTCCCTGGTACAAGCAGGGGAAGAAGGAACAGACTGACGCACGGATGCTCTGGGACAAGAAACACCTGTATGTGTCGTTTCGCTGCCAGGACGCTCATGTCTGGTCGGTCCACAAAAAGCACGATGACGCGGTCTATAAGGATGACTGTGTCGAGGTGTTCACGTCTCCGGATCCCGACCACCCCGAGCGATATTACAACATCGAGATGAATGTGAGCCGAGCCTGGCTGGACCGGTATCACCCCGAGGGCCCCGGCAAGAAGCCGCCCACGAACTGGAACGCGAAGGGAATGCGGATCGCCACGACCGTCCAGGGCACGCTCAACGACGACTCGGACACCGACCGCTCGTGGATTCTGGAGGCAGCCATCCCCCTGTCAAACTTTGCCAAGGTCGCCAAGCACACGCCGCCGCACGACGGAGATGTCTGGCACTTGAACCTCAACCGGCTGGGCGGCCAGACCAACCCGCAGTACAGCCAATGGTCACCGGGCAAGACGAAAACACCCCAGTTTCATGCGCCGCGGTATTTCGGACGCGTGGTGTTTTCGACCCGTCGGGTTGGCAAGTAACCGTTCAGCGGCTCTTCGCCGGAACCAGCCTCAGCTCCTTCAGGTCCATCAGGCAGTTGTTCGGGTCTGAAGTCGGCTCGATCAACACGCGGATCCGTCCTGTGGGCAGTCGGACGCGACCCAGCAGCGTCGTCTGGTAGTTGTCCCAGGTACCGGTGCCGGCGATTTTGCCTGTCAGCCGATCTTCGCCGCATTTCAGCACAAAGCTGTTGCCTGCGGTGCCGTTGTCGCAGGCGTAGACCAAGCGGACTTCGTAGTGGCCGGCCCGCGGCACTTCGACGGTCCACAGCGCCCGGTCATCGGGGCTCACCCAGTACCCGAGGTTCTTGTACTTGGCCTCGAAGACCAGCGACTTGCCGTAGATTTCACAATTGGTGGCAGCAAGCCGGATCGCCCCATCCTTGTCGGGTGTCACCACCCGAGGCTGGTTGCCGGCGAACTTCTTACGAGGGGAGCCGGCTGATGCCACGAAGGCGATCACGTCGGCTAGATCCTGTGGCGAAAGGTCTTTCTCCAGGCCCTCGGGCATGAATGACTTCCGCGTGCTGGCCAGAGTTTCGAGGTCACGACGGAGAATGGTGATTTGCTTGCCATCGGAACCGACCAGCCGAACGCTGTTGCTGGATTCACCCAGCAGCATTCCCGCGTGGATGCGGCCGCTGTTGGTCACGGCAATGTAACCCAGGAACTTGGCCTCCACGGCGCGGTTGGGATCGAGGATGGCGGTCAGCATCGATCGGAGTGACTTGTCTTTGATCGCCGCGAGATCGGCACCCAGTTGGTTGCCGATCCCCTTCAACTGGTGGCAGCTGCTGCACTTGTTTTTGAAGGTGGTGCTGCCACGAGTGGGATCGCCGGATCGTTTGAGCACGCCCAGGTGTTTGTCAATCACTTGCTGGCGGCTGGTGTTCACGTCGACTGCCAGCAGTTTGGTGGCCCGCTGTTTCAGCGTCGTGTCCTTCTGGTTGATCAGCCGTTGGCGCGTCGAGGCATCGAGCTCGACGGCGACGATGGTCTCGGCTTCCATCGCATCGAGCAGGTTCTTGTGCCAGGCCGGTCGGCTGAGCAGCACAGAGAGCACTTCGCGACGGCGGGCGGGAGAATATCCGGTCCAGCCATCGATCAGTCTGCGTGCGACATTGGGACTGCCACTGCGCTGAAGGGCCGACACGGCGGCGGACTGCAGAAGGGCGTCTGTTTGAGGTGCCAGCCAGGAACTCAACAGTTTGAGCTCGGCGTCCCGCGTCGTGGCGTCTCGGCCGAGCAGTCGGGCGGCGATTGCTCGGTCGGCCACCGACTTGTCCGGTGCCGAGGCCATCTGTCTTGCGAAAACCAGAACGGCC
>CAVOEV010000358.1:0-3856 GCA_963694825.1 Planctomycetota bacterium | reverse complement strand
CGGATGTTGACCGAAGTCCGGAGACACAAAACCGACCCGGATCGGAGACTCCGGCTGACGCTCGCTCGACACTCGCGGACGATTCGACTCCAACTGCCCCCACAGACCAAGTGACGACTGGCGGTGTATCTCGAGTAACTGCTCGACCGACACATCGGACTGGCAGAGCGTCGTCGCCAACCGGTTGGCGACCGCGGCGGTCGAGTCCGGAGACAGCTCGGCCGATCGCTCGAACTGCTCGGCCGCCTCGGCAATCCGACCCTGCAGCTTCAGGACGACTCCAAGATTGTTGATCGCCCGAGCATGACTGGGGTCGCGATCAACAACACCCCGCTGCACCGCCTCGGCCTCGGACAACCGGCCCGAATGCTCGTAGGCGATCCCGAGGTTGTACTCGGTCTCGATGTCACCCGGGCACGACACCAGTGACCGCTGGTAGGCGGCGATCGATTCGTCGAGTCGTCCGAGTTTCAACAGGGCGTTGCCGAGGTTCGTCTCGGCAGCCGACAGGCCTGGCCGAATCGACAACGCCCGCCGAATGCACTCGACCGCCTCGGCAAACTCACCCACCTCCGTCAACACGTTGCCCAGGTTGGTCCAGGCACCGTAATGACCCGGTTGCAACTGGACCGCACGCCGGAATGCGTCGACTGCCTCATGAGACCGTCGCCGCAAACGACAGGCCAGGCCCAGGTTCACCCACCCCGACACCAGCTCGGCGTCCAGTTCGATCGCACGCCGAGCCATCCGCTCGGCCTCCTCGCCCTGCCCCGACGCCACCAAGACCGATGCCAAGTTCGCCGCCGCCTCCGAAACACTCGGGTCGATCTCGTAACCTCGCCGTGCCCACTCCACCGCACCGTCCAACTCGCCACGATGCAAATTCACACCCGCCAGGACACGACAGGCCGATGGTTCCTCGGCCGAAACCGACAACACGCCACGAGCCACCCGCTCGGCGTCCGACAGACGACCGGCCGCAAACAACTCGAACGCACGACGAATCTCACCAGGAACGTCCATCGTCACGAGTGTACGACTCGAGCCGCTGCTTGACACGCGCCGCAACCGCCTTCCAGTCTCTCGACAGGAATTGCAGGTGATGCCAACATGGAATCGTTATTCAGGTTCCTCCTCGATCGCACAACGAGATGCACAAAATGTTGACGTGCCCACGCTTCGCAGTGCTCAATGCACTCACGCTCGCCGCACTCGCAGTCCCCGCCTGCCAGTCAGGCGACGACTCGAAGACCGCGGACAACTCGCCACCTGCGACGGATAGCTCCGACTCGCAAACCCAATCGTCCACCGCACCACGATCCCGGACGTTTGAATTCGATTACGGAGTGACGGTCCGAGACGTCCCCGAAGGATCTCGCCTGAAAGTCTGGCTGCCCGTGCCTCAGACAACCACACACCAACAGATCGCCCGCTTGCGGCAAAGACTACCGATCGAGCCGAAACAAACGGTCGAAACGAAATACGGCAACCGCATGCTGCACTTCGACCTCCAACCCGACTCCAACCAACCGCTGACCTTCCAGGTCACCTGGCAAGTGACTCGCAAGGAGGTCCGAGGCCTCGACGACGCCAACCCCGACGCCAAGCTCCAAGACGCCTCGCGAAAGACCTTTCTCTCGCCCAATCTCAAGGTCCCCATCGACGGAAAACCCCTGGCCCTGATCCGCGCCGACACTCCCACATTGGACAACCCGATCGAACTGGGCCGCTCGCTCTATGAACAGGTCGACGACCACATGCGATACGACAAGTCCAAGCCCGGCTACGGCCAGGGAGATGTGCTCTGGGCCTGTGAAAGTGGCTTCGGCAATTGCACCGATTTCCACAGCCTCTTCATCTCGCTCGCCCGAGGCCAACAGCTGCCGGCTCGCTTTGAAATCGGATTCCCGCTGCCGCCGAAACGAGGCGGGGGGACCATCGGTGGCTATCACTGCTGGGCACAATTCCACGTCGATGGACACGGCTGGGTGCCCACCGATATCTCCGAAGCCGACAAGCACCCGGAACTCAAGAACTACTACTACGGCAACCTGACCGAAGACCGAGTGCAACTGACCGTCGGCCGAGACATCACGCTCGAACCCGCCCAGGACGGCGAACCACTCAACTACTTCATCTACCCACACATCGAAGTGGATGGAAAAAGTTGGCCGGTCGAAAAGACCGAACGAAACTTCGCCTTCCGAGACCGCTAGCCCCCCTCCCCCAGGGACTGGCTCGGCTTTGCGTCCTCGTCAGACACACGGGTACGATGACGTCGGTTCGTCACGCCACCCAAAGGTCTCGACATGACTCACCTTCCGCGACCCACCACGTCGGCACTCCTGCTGCTGCTCACTACCGCGGTCGTCTCGGAAGCCGCCGACGCCTCAAGAACACACAAACAAATCGGCGTCCACGCCGGGTTGTGCGTCCTGGTGGGCGAGAACCAGGCCGAACGAGCACTGGCACTCGCGACAGTCAGCGACCTGGTGATCTACGTCCCGACAACAACCTTGGACCAAGCCACCACAATCCGAAAAGCCGCCGACGCGGCCGGACTGCTCGGGACACGCATCACCGTCGATCATGGCGACCCCCAACGCATCGGACTGGCCAGCAACCTGGCCGATGCCGTCGTCATTCAAGGATCAACCCGGACGCCGGTAGCTGAACTGATGCGAGTCCTCCGCCCACGTGGACGACTGATCATCAATGGCAACATCCTGGTCAAACCGGTGCCAAAAGGGACCGGTCAATGGAGTCACCCGTACCACGGAGCCGACAACAACCCGCAATCCACCGACACACTGGCCAAGGCTCCCTATCTCACCAAGTTCCTCGCCACGCCCTGGTACGGGCCAATGCCCGAAGTGACCGTCTCGGCAGGAGGACGCATGTTCAAGGCGTTCGGGTTCCTGGCCTTCAAGAAACGCGAATGGCCCATGGTCGGCAAACTGGTCTGCCTCAACGGCTACAACGGAGCCACTCTCTGGACCCGGTTGCTCACACCCGGCTTCATGATCCACCGCAGCACGATCGTCGCCACCACCGACACGCTCTACCTCGCCGACAACACCTCGTGCAAGCTGATCGACACCGCCACCGGCACGATCCGAGACGAAATCGTCGTCCCCGAATCGCACGCCGCTCACGGCAAGACCTGGAAATGGATGACACTCCGAAACGGCATCCTCTATGCACTGGTTGGACCCACCGAAACACTCCACCAGGTCCATCTCGGCACCCGCACCAAAACCGGCTGGCCCTGGGCAACCGTCCGCACCACCTATGACGGCTCGATCAAGACCTGGGGCTTCGGTCGCACGCTGTTGGCCTTCGACACCAGCACCAAAAAAGTGATCTGGTCACACACCACCACCGCTCCGATCGACGGACGAGCCGTCGCGATGAACTCGAACCGCATCTTCCTCTACAGCCACCAACACCACCTCGAAGCGATCAACGTCGAAGACGGAACAACTGCCTGGAACACCACCGACAAACAACTGCTCGAAACCATCGGGGCCCACCACCGAGCTCAGACCGCCAGCCTCGGATACTCCACCTCCGCCTACCTCAAGTGCAACAACGATGCACTGTTCTTTGCCGGCCCCACTCGCACCAAGCTCGTCGCCGTCTCGGCCAAAACCGGCAAGCTGCTGTGGAGCTACAAGGACGGCAACATGCAGCTGATCCTCCGCGATGACGGCCTGTACGCGATGGGGCGGCTTAGTGAAAGCAAGAAGTTCGAGCCGCTGACCGGCAAGGTGCTGGCCGACTTGCAGTGCTTCCGAGGCAATTGTACGCGAGCGACTGGAACCGTCGATTCGATCTTCACTCGAGGATACCGGCA
>CAVOEV010000357.1:0-3916 GCA_963694825.1 Planctomycetota bacterium | reverse complement strand
CTCGGACGCTCTACCGAATCGTGCGGTTCCTCCCAGGGAGCGTACATCGAGGCAACAATCAGCGGAGCGCAGGAAGGCGATGACACTCTAGCCACCGACAGCGTGCCCAAACGACTAACAGCAAACTCACCACGAACCGCCTCGTGAAGTTCACGCTGATCAAACCACTCGATCTCCACCTCATCCGAGAGTTTCACCACGGCGGTCCGCCAGGGACGGCTCAGCCCAAGGCCTGCAGTTCCCCATGGAGCCGAGTCAACTCCAACGGACTTCGAGACAGTCTTGGGAGGACGACGGGCCTCCTGGACCAAAGCGATATCGGCATCAGTGTCTACCAACTGCTCCCATGCAGCTTTCTTTTGGTTCAGGTTCCAACTGATGATTCGCAAGATTGCTCCGTCGTAGAAGACTCGAATATTCGGCCCCGAACACGGAACCCCAGTCTCCCCACCCCAGCCCCGGCGTGCAACCCGCCAGATCCGAACCACGCCCCCACCGCTCGCTCGCTGCGTGACTCCGGTTATCGCGTGGTCGCGGAAACGCCCGCACACCGCCATTGCGTCTGCTCCCCCCACGTCCGTAGCTTCTCACGTGGGCTGACGCTTTCGCCTTGAGCGGGGAGTGAGGTGCCGAGCACCAGGCGTCTCCTCCCCGTTAGCCCTCACTAAGTTCCGAAAGAACACTCGCTACCTACGACATCTCGTCAGGTCAATCGATCGGCCGAGACAGGTCTCTTAGGCGGTCTATTTCCCTCTGAAAGTGACGAGAAGCCCGATCGATCTGATCGGTCTTCATCCGGTAGTAGAACTCGGGGTTGATCTTCTCCAGCAACGTATCAGTTAGGTTCTCCCCCCCCCAATACCCGGTGATCGCGCCCGCCACCCCGCCAACTGTGGATCCAATCACTCCACCAATCGCAATACCCTTGGGACCACCAAACACCCCAATCTCCATGCCGAGCTTTCCGCCCCCAATAGCTCCGAACAGGCCCAGCGAGGCTGCACCGAGGTTTGCCCCAGAACGAACCCAAAAAACAGGTGAGTTACGTGCATTCCGAATGCCCCGGAATTCGTAAATCAACCAGCCTGTCTCAGCTACAAATAATACCCCCGCAATAACGCCACCTGCGGCCAACGGTTTTTTCATGAGCCAGGCCGACTTGGCTACCAGGTAGTTTGTTGCTTGCCCGACGACCAATGACGTACCCGTCCGCCCGACCCGCAGTAGTAGTCCGTTGTCGCTCAGTTCTCCCTTGTGCCAGCGGAAAACGTCTTGCCCCGTCCGAACCAGCAGGAAAGAGATCGTAAGGCCGTGCCCTACCCATTTTGCTAGCACTCGAGACTTAGCTGCTTCCCCGCCAAGTGTTAGCTCTTTATCGTGCGTCGCGTAATCAGCGCCGAGCGGCTTCAGTCTCTCCCGCTGCTTGTCTAACCACCTGACTTCGGCAGAATCACCACTTCGAAACGCGTCATCACGCTTCCTCGACAACTGCTCCTTGACAACATCGACGTGATCATCGGGGACCAAAAACAGACTGGCCTGCCCCCGACCGGAGTCCTTCCGCATGCTCATGATGTACGTGTTGCCCAAATCTCTGAGAGTCTTGCTAGTACGGCCCAGACCGTGAACCTTGATTTGACCATATTCAATTCGCCCGTTCACCCGTCGCCACACATCACGTTGCGGTGCAAACCGACCTTTGACCTTGTGCCACCCTTGGTCTCGATTCATGGCCACGAATCGATCCTCGGCATACCGACCCAGCAGCAATCGCCTGGAAACCTGGCTGCGCCCTTTGCGGAGCGAATACACTAAGTAGTTGTCGCGTCCGAAACGTGTCGAGGCGTGGGAATAGTGGTCCTTCAGAACACCTTGCAGCATGCGATAAGCGCCTTCACGCCCAACTGCAGTGTTGACCGACTTCAGGTAGTTCGGTGCATAGTATGTTCCCCGGGACACCGTCGGGCTGATCCGGGAGTAAGCTGGCCGCGGGAGTTGGGCGTGGGCCCCAACCGCCCACATCAAGACTGACAACCACGCACCAGCGGATACGCTTGACTTGCGAAGCACGCGGCTCAAGGACCGTTCCGTTTCACGGCTTGCCGGTTGTGCTCTTCGAGTCATCGGTTGCCTCGTCTTCATCAACGTTCGCTGCGTCATCACCATTGGACTTGGCCCTGTACATTCCACATCGCCTACAACGAACCTCGCCGCCGGCCCCATTGAACCAATCGTGTTCACAGGCTGTGATTTCCCCGTCGATGTCCTCGGGCGTCGGATTCGAACAACCCACTGTGCCAATCGGCACCGTCACCAAGAGACCACCTGATGCCATTTTCAGAAAAGTTCGCCGCTTCATGGCTGCTCGATCTCCGACAATAGCTTGCGAGGAATTGTTGCCAACTTCTCGGCTAGACTCTGATAGAGTTCAGCGCCGAGTGTTTTTTGGATTTCCTGCAGGAACTCGCGATAAAGTTCGATCGAGACCGGGTCAAGCAATCCCGTGTGGATCGGCCCGAGAAACTTCAGGCAGGTCTGCATCCGCGCACCTGGATTCGAGATCTCCTTGAAATCGTTCCATGCCTTTCGAATCTGCTGGCAGGCCCAGAGGTTATAGAACTGCCGTTGGATGAGATCCAGACGACTGCGGGCCGACTCGTGAGACGAGATCATCTGCTGGATCTTCGCCGCCTCGATTGGATTATTCGACGATGGAAAATAGCCAAGCACCGTGCTACTCATCGACCACGTCTTGAGTCCCGTCGAATAGTCGGGAGCGCGGACGGTTTTCGCATCCAGATCCTCAACGATCGAAGGGATCTGCTTTTGCAACAGAGTTACCAAACGGGCTTGTGACTCCTCGATCTCTTGTAAGAGAGACAGATCGAGGCCTTCCGGTGACCCCAGCATCACGGTGAGACTCTCGATCTCCAAGGCAATCACCTGCACGTTCTCGACCGTGACTTCCTTGTAGCCGGCCGCTTGGTCCAGGCGACGACGCACCAGCGTGGTCCGTTCCTCCGAATTGTCGGTGGCCAGGTACCAAGCGAGATCGCTGGTTGACCCTGGCTTCAACATTGAGACATCGAGTGTCGACGATGAGTCCGTCTGTGGCAGACCATCGGCAAGGATCTCGACCTGGGACGAGATCCTCACGAGTTGCAAGTCGATCTCGGACTTCCGAGTCGACCTGTCATGCTCAACATCGGTGAGCTTGGCGTTGAGTTGGTCGAGTTTCTGTTCCAGAATCGTATCGTGAGACGCGCCTGAACCACATCCAAGTAATGCTGCCAGCACCGCCAGAACTGGTATGCCTAAAAGACGAATCCGTATCACTGTAGATTTCCGAAACAACCGTTCCCCTAATTCGAAGGCCAGCCGACCAACTAATTTCATTTCATGGCCTCGTCAATCTAATCGACAGCGAATACCAACAAGAAAAGTGCAACCGCGGCCGCGTGCTTCATCTCTCCGCACCCGCCGCATCTCCGCCGGCGGTCTCCTGAAGCCACCCCAGTCTCCCCACCCCAGCCCCGGCGTGCAACCCGCCAGATCCGAACCACGGCCAACGGCGTCGGGCGGGGCGGCGTCAGCATTATCGCGGGGTCGTCGCGATGGTCATCGGCAACTCACAACCGATTGCTGCGAACCACTACCTGCAGGTGACCGACGACCACTTCACCAAAGCGCTGCAAAAATCGCTGTAGCAACCCGCCGTCTTGCCTCGCACGGGGTCGCAAAGCGAATTCGCCCCCAGCACGCAAGCCCCTGTTTTGCAACGGGATGCGGCGGATTGCGAAAAGGTGCCAGAACGGCAAGCTCCCCGAGTAGGACTTGAACCTACAACCTAGCGGTTAACAGCCGCTCGCTCTACCAATTGAGCTATCGGGGAAAACAGACTCGAAGGGCCTCCTTT
>CAVOEV010000356.1:0-3947 GCA_963694825.1 Planctomycetota bacterium | reverse complement strand
CCAGGTTGCCCGAATGGTGGCGATTCAAATACGACGGAGACATCTTCTGCAGATGCCGGTAGACCGACAACGACAATCGATGCAACGCTCGATAGGCGGCAATATGAGAACTCAGACCGTACAGATATCGTGCCACACCACGCAGCAGGTACACCACCGCCACCAGGCCACCCAAAGCCCAGAAACTCCCGGCCACTCGCGGATCTCGTAGCCAGTACAACATCTGGCGAACCAGCAGCGGCGGAATGATGCCCAACGCCGTGAAACACAATCCGCAGACGATCGAAAAGATCATCAGCCGACGATCGCCGGCGAGGGTCTGCCAAATACGAGATGCAAACTGCACGAGTGCGGAAACTCCTTCGAAGACGAGTCTGTCAGATCACCCGGCACTCAGCAACAAAGCCGCCGCCCTCCCCTTCCCGCGATTGCATTCCCGACCGCAGACCTGCATCCTGTCTGCTCCCGTCAATACCCGCATCACGGCCGCACTCAACCCTGCTGGCATCGGCACGCCCTGTATGCAACCAATGACTTTCGATGCCGCCCAGGAACACGACACCCATCGCCTGGGACTCGCCCTCGGCCAAGCCGCCCAGCCCGGGCTCGTCGTCGGGCTCAATGGTGACCTCGGTGCAGGAAAGACACGCCTCGTGCGAGCCGTCGTCGAAGGACTCGACGGTTCGCCTCGAGACGTCAGCAGCCCGACATTCGTCCTGCTGCAGCACTACGCAGCACGCCTGACGGTCCACCACGCCGACGCCTACCGCCTGCATTCGGTAACCGAATTTCTCGACCTCGGCTCCGAAGAATGGACGACAGACTCGGGCATCGCACTCATCGAATGGGCCGATCGCGTCGCCGACAGCTTGCCCATCGACCGGCTCGATGTCCAAATCACAGTCACCGGGGAATCGTCGAGACGCTTCCGTCTTACAGCCGGCGGAACACTCTCGGAACAAGTGCTCGGACAACTCGACTGCCTCTGACCCGGTCGGTTACACCGCGCCCGGGTCTTCCGATTCCGTTGGGGTCGACACTCCCGGAAGACAACGGCTGCAACAGCCGGTCAACTGGACCGCACCGCAGACAAACATCAGGCTCAGCAAAGCCGTCACGTAGACGAGCTTCTCGATGTAGCCCGAAAGCTCTGTCAAACCAAACACGGTCCGCGTGGACGGCGAGATCTGCTGCCAGACGATCACCATCACCACGCCAATCAGCAACACACCGATCCAGCCGCCCCCCAGCATGATCTGCCGCAAACGTGTCCAATCGACCGCAAACAGCCAGAATCCAGTCCAGAACAAAAGCGGGAGGACCGGAGACGTAAACACGACCGATCCGATGGCCGTCACGATCTGCTGGATCGCCAACAGGATCTGACCCACCGCCTCGACAATGTTCCACAATGGTCCCGTCTCGGCCATCACCACCATCATCGCTCGCTCTCCACTCAAACAAACTCTGCCCGGCCACCCAACTCGAACACTCGAACCGTGCTGAGTCACATCAACTAACACATCCCACGCAGTCTCGCCAGCCCCCAAACACTCACATGCCCTCCAGCGAAACGTTCAGACTCGACGCCAGTTCGCCAAGCTGACGCCAGGTCTCCTCGGGCACCTCCACCCCGTCGGCCAACCGCTGCTGCTGACGACGCACTTCAATCTCACCAGGCATCAGGATCTCATCGACACCCGGCAACTTCCTAGCCGCCTTGATGTGAGCCACGTACTTTGAAACCAACGCCTGGTACTCATCCATTTCCGTGAAGGCCGATACGTCGACCAGGTACATCCACACGCCATTGGTGCCCGGCGGCAGGTCGGTGCGGCAGATGCCGAAACCCGAAATCATGCCGCCAAACACATCGATCATCACGCTCAAACCATACCCCTTAAAGCCCAGGTTCCCCCCCAACGGCAGAATCGCACCGCCCGGATCGGCGTAATACGTCGACGGGTCAGTCGTCGGTAAACCCTCGGCATCAATCAACTGGCCCTCGGGAACCGCGACACCCTTCTGATGAGCCACCCGCACCTTGCCCTCGGCCGTCGCACTGGATGTCATGTCGAGTACCAGAGCATCGTCACCCCACGGAGCAGCTATCGTGATCGGGTTCGTCCCCATCCGACCCTCCGCCGCTCCGTATGGAGCCACGCCACCGCTGGCCGGACCGTTGACCACCATCATCGCCGCAAACTTCTCGTACGCCGCTGACTGAGTGTAGGAACCCAGACGTCCGACGTGGTTGCAGTTGCGAATGAAGATCGTCGCCGTGCCCGATTCGCGAGCCTTCTTCATGCCCAGCTTCAAGGCTTCGGATGCCGTGACCTGGCCGAAATTGAAACAGCCGTCAATCAACAGGAACGCCGGCCCCTCTCGCAGAATCTCCATCGATGCACCCGGACAAATCACACCTTTCTGGATGTAATCCACATACTGCATCAACCGCATCACGCCATGACTATCGTGGCCGACCAGGTTCGCACCTTGCAATTCCCCCGCCACCACCGACGCCTCCTCACGACTCGCTCCAGCACCCTCCAGGATCCGCCTGGCCATTTCACCCAACTGCTCTGCACGAAACGTCGGCATCGTCCCCCCTCACACTTTTTCACGAATTCACCGCCGATCTACTCACGCGACAACGCCACACAGTCGCCGCCTCGCGATCGATCAAGGCGACAGGATAGCACCCGCCGACCAGAGCGTCGAATGACCGGTTGATCGCGACTGCGACCGAAGCTACAGTCCCGCCAACATGACAACGACCCAATACCGCGTCGAACTCGACCTCTACACCGGTCCCCTCGACCTCCTGCTCTACCTCGTTCGACGCGATGAGCTCGATATCGGCCAGCTGCCAGTCGCACCCGTTGTCGCTCAGTTTCTCGACTATCTCCAACTGCTCGAAGCCATCGACCTCGACACCGTTGGCGACTTCATCGTCATGGCCAGCACGCTGACGGAAATCAAAAGCCGACTCGTGCTGCCCTCGGACAAACCCGAAACCGAAATCGAACTCGATGAAGATCCTCGCAGCGACCTGATTCAACAACTGCTCGAATACCGCAAGTTCAAGGACGCCGCGCAACGACTCGAAGATCGTGCCGCCAAGTGGCAGGAACGCTACCCACGACTCACCGACGATCGGCCAAAGTCCGGTCGAGATGCCTCGCACGACCGGATCAAGGAAGTCGAACTCTGGGACCTCGTCAGCGCACTCGGCCGAATCCTCAAACTGCAGGAAGACACACGACCGGCCAGTATCCTCTACGACGATACCCCGATCGCCGTCTACATCGATCGCATCGGCACTCGCGTCCGAACCGAAAAGAAGGTCCGCTTCAACTCGCTGTTCGACAACGAAACACTCAGAAGTAAAATCATCGGCATGTTCCTCGCCATCCTCGAATTGCTCAGACACCACGGGTTCCGCGCACAACAGGATGCCGAGTACGGCGATATCTACGTCCTGCCACCACTCGAAACACTCACCGACTCGGACAAAGCCGAGCACACCGACACGGCCGATCACG
This sequence comes from Planctomycetota bacterium, assembly GCA_963694825.1. GTDB lineage: Bacteria > Planctomycetota > Planctomycetia > Planctomycetales > Planctomycetaceae > UBA8437. The sequence continues at coordinate 402 of CAVOEV010000356.1, read as the reverse complement.
GACACGACGCCTGAAACGTCGGCCTCGACCCGATTTCAAAACATGCCCGACTTCCAACTCGTCAGTGACTTCGCACCCTCCGGCGATCAACCCCAGGCCATCAACTCGCTCGTCGACGGCATCCACTCGGGACGACGAGAACAGGTGTTGATGGGAGTCACCGGGTCGGGCAAAACCTTCACGATGGCCAACGTCATCGCACGACTCAATCGACCCACTCTCGTCCTCTCGCACAACAAAACCCTCGCCGCTCAACTCTACAGCGAATTCCGCGAATTCTTCCCACAAAACGCTGTCTCCTACTTCGTCAGCTACTACGACTACTACCAGCCTGAAGCCTACATCCCGCAACGAGACATCTACATCGAAAAGGACGCGTCGATCAACCAAGAGATCGATCGG
>CAVOEV010000355.1:0-3952 GCA_963694825.1 Planctomycetota bacterium | reverse complement strand
GCGAGGGGGAATCTACTGCAGGTATCGGAATTCGGCACAGGCCAGCAGTGACTGGCAGAGGCTGGACCAGGCCTGGAGTTGTTTGGCGTCGTTATTGCCGTTTTTCAGGCCGGCGATGGTGTCGAGTACGAGTTGGTTGGCTGTGTCGACTTCGGCATCAGATGGTGTGCGGCCGAGGCTCAATCGGTACGCCAGCCTGACTCGTGCCGATGCCTCGTCCCGTTCGGCGAGCAGTCGCTGGGCCATGTGATCCGAAAGTTCCAGGACAAAGTGGTTATTGAGCAGGAACAGTGCCTGGGTTGGGACGGTGGTGACTTCTCGTCGGCCGACGATGATCGACGGTTCGGCGAAGTCGAACAGTCGGAGCATTTCGGGTAGCCGGTTGCGAACGATGGGCAGGTAGACGCTGCGATTGCGGTTGGACTGGTTGATCTTGTCATCGATCCTGAGATTTCGGCCGATGTTGGCGTCACCGATCTCGGCCACGACCGACTGTTTTCGCGGTGTGAGGTCGAGTTGTCCGCTGACAGCGAGCATGGCGTCGCGGATCGACTCGGCATCGAGCCGACGGTGGTTCATTCGCCAGAAGAGTGAATTGTCGGGGTCGCGTGAATTCCCGGCAGCGGTAGCGTGGCTGGCGAGTTGGTAGGTACGGCTGAGCACGATGGAGCGGATCAAGGATTTGACCGACCAGTCGTTGTCCTGGAACTGCAGGGCGAGATGATCGAGTAGCTTGGGGTGCGAGGGGCGTTGTCCCATGGCGCCGAAGTTGTCGAGCGTGGTGACCAGTCCGCGTCCGGCCAGGTGGTACCAGATTCGGTTGGCCATCACCCGGGCGGTCAGCGGGTTGTCGTCGTGAGTCAACCAGTTGGCGAGTTCGAGTCGGCCGCTTTGGCTGGTGTTGATGTTTGCTGCGTTTTCGATCCGCACGACCTGCAGGTACCCTCGCGTGACGCTTTTGCCAAGCGTGCCCACGTTGCCTCGAATGTGGACCCGACAGTCGGCCGGAGACCCTTCACGGACGCCCATGGCGACTGGCCCGGTGGGTTTGGCTGGCCGCTTGCCGGCCGGTTTGCCGCCCGGGTTGCGTGCTTGTTGGAGTTTCCGGTTGAGTTGTTTGACTCGGTTTCGGAAGCTCTTGAGTGCCTGGTTGGTTTTCTGCTTGTTGCTGGCCTGGGCGGGCGTGAGTTGACTGCGAGCTGCCTTGAGTGCTTTGCGTGCGGAGCCGAGTTGAGCGTTGAGTTGTCGGAGTAGTTTTGCGTTGGCAGCGGGTGGTTTTGGCGTTGGCAGATCGGGTTGTTTTGCGGTCGTCTTGTTGTTTGTGCCGACGGGTTCCAGCGACGCGAGTTTTCCGGCCTGCCGGTTTCCCTGGCCGGCACCGGTGCCATAGAGTGTTTCGCTGCTACGAAAGATCCCGGCCAGTGCGTAGTAGTCTTCGGTCGGGACCGGGTCGAACTTGTGGTCGTGACAGCGTGCACAGCTGACAGTCAGCCCCATGACGGCTCGGGTGGTGACATCGATCTGTTCGTCGACCACGTCCATCTTGAACTGCAGCTTGTTGCGTTGATTGAGCGTCTTGGGTCCCAGTGCGAGAAAGGCGGTAGCGATTTTCAGCCGGTTGCGTTCTTCGGGCGACTTGGCTGAGATCAGGTCACCGGCGACCTGTTCGCGGACAAACCGGTCAAAGGGCATGTCGCTGTTGAAGGCGTCGATCACGTAGTCGCGGTATCGCCAGGCGTGGGGGAACGTGTAGTTGCGTTCCATGCCGGTCGATTCGGCAAAGCGGGCCACATCGAGCCAGTGGCGGGCCCAGCGTTCGCCGAATTGTGGTGATTCGAGTAGCCGGTCGACGAGTTCTGCGAGGGCTTGAGGTCGTTTGTCGGCGAGGAAGTTGTCGAGTTGTTTGGGCGTGGGTGGGAGTCCGGTGAGGTCGAAGTGGAGTCGGCGGGCGAGGGTGGCTTTGGTGGCGTCGTCGCCGGGTGCCAATTCGGCCGCTTCGATACGGGCCAGGATGAAGTGATCGATTGGTGTGCGAGGCCACTTGCGGTTTTTGACGGTTGGTAGCGGGGAGGCTTTTGGTGGCAGGAAAGCCCAGAACGACCGGCCCTGTTCGATATCGATGTCACGGCGGATCAGTGAGGCGGTGTTTCCTGTTCGAGGGTCGGGGGCACCCATCTTGACCCAGCGGACGAGGCTGGCGATCTGATCGGGCGTGAGTTTTTCTTTTGGCGGCATTTCGAGGCCTTCGTACTTGACCGCCTCGATCAGCAGGCTTTCTCCGGGCTGACCGGGCACCACCGCTGTTCCGCTTTCACCGCCGGTCATCCAGCCATTGCGGCTGTCGAGCAAGAGTTCGCCCTTGACCGATCGGGCCTTGGCCGAATGGCAGCCGTAGCACTTGGAAACCAGCAGCGGCCGGATCGTCTTTTCGAAGAAGGCCAGTTGCTGTGCGGTCGGCTTGGCTGCCGGCTTGTCGGCGGCCTCGAGTCCGCCGATCAACGAGACGCAGAGCAGGCAGATGGCCGGGAGTGTGGGGATGCGTGGCATCGCGAAAGACTCTAGGGGAAGACGGAAAACGGCCCGCTGGGCGGTGTTTTATTATGATGCGCCAAAGGGGCTGATTATTTGCCTTTCAGCACGGCATGGCGGAGAACTTGATCGACCCGTCATACAGTATCGACGACAGATTCTGATACCATGCTGACCATGCTGACCTGCAGTCGGGCCGACGGGGATGATGCTGGATGAATCAACCGGATGACAAGACGGAAGCGGGCGGTTTGAGTGAGCCTGGGGTCACGAACCCGTATTCGCGGTCGGTCGATTCGTTCCAGGAGCCTCCGACCAATTTTCTCGGCACGTTGAAGCATCTCGGACCGGGCATGATCCTGGTCGGATCGATTGTCGGTTCGGGCGAGTTGATCATGACGACCAAGCTGGGGGCCGAGGTCGGTTTCCTGCTGTTGTGGTTTATCCTGGCCTCGTGTTTTCTGAAGGTCGTGGTGCAGGCCGAGCTGGTTCGCTACACGATTTCCAGTGGGAAGACGTTTCTCGAGGTCTACAACGAGCTTCCGGGTCCGGGCCACCAGCGGCCGGTGTGGTTGACTCGGAGCTGGCTGGTGCTGGTGCTGGTGGGGTTCATCGCCGGTGTGGCGTGTTACAGCAACCTGGCATTTGGCGGCGACGACGCGGCGATACTGGGCGTTTCGCCGGGCGTCTGGATCGTGGTGTTGATCGTCGGTTTACTGGTCGCCGCGGCTGCTCAGATCCACAAGCGGCAGTTGACCCGGCAAGACTCTGTCGAGCTGCCTCGGATCAACTGGTTCATGTGGGTCTACCTGGTCAGCGTGTTGCTGATGTACATCAATGGCGGTGCGATCGTTGGTGCCGCGGGCCAGGCGGTCGAGTTGGCATTACCGGACAAGTTGGGCAGCAACGGTTCGGTGATCTGGACCATCGTGGTGGCGATTTCGGCGGCTGCGATCCTGCTGTCTGGCGGCTACAAGGTGCTGGAGCGCGTTTCGATCGGGCTGGTGTTCGGGTTCACTTTGATCACGATTCTCTGCACCGTTCTGTTGCAGTGGACCGGGTACGCGGTGACCTGGGACGACATTCAGAGTGGGCTGGAATTTCGCATTTTTCCCGACAGTCTGATGACCGGTTTGGTCGCTTCGACCATCGTGATGACCGCGTTGGCGGCGTACGCGGGGACGGGGATCGGTCACTACGAGATGATCACCTACACTTATTGGTGCGTGGAAAAGGGGTATGCGAGGAACGCTGGGGAGTGTGTACCGGGTGACGACTGGCCGCGGCGGGCTCGGGGCTGGGTCAAGGTGATGTACACCGACGTGTTCCTGACCATGTTCGTCTACACCTCCAGCACACTCTGCTTCTACTTCCTCGGAGCGGCAATCCTGAACCAGAAGCAGGTCGATCCGGATGCCAAGCA
>CAVOEV010000354.1:0-3976 GCA_963694825.1 Planctomycetota bacterium | reverse complement strand
TCGCCAGGCCGATCTGCTCGACCCGGACATGAGCCGGACCATCGCCGATGTCCTTGCCCGCCCGGCCGTCGATTCCTCCGTACCACATCATGAACACACCATCCACGCGCAGGACAAAGGGATGAGCGATACCACAGTCGTCAAACGAGCCGTCGGGACCGTAGTCCAGCACGGGCTTCCCGCGATTGGCCACTTCCCATTTCAGCCCATCACGGCTGATGGCCAGGCCGATCCGCTCATCAAATCCGTAGGGGATCTTCGGGTCCCTGGTCTGGGCCATCCCCACATACCACATTCGGTAAGTCGTTCCGTCGAAGTGGACCGTGGGTGAACCGAGCGTGTGATTGGCCCACTTCGACTTCAGGTCGGGAAACACGGCGGCCCCGCCGTGCTCAGTCCCGATCACTCGGTGGAACTCCACCTTCAGCAGGGTGCCGACAGTGGCCAACGGTTCCTCCGCCGATACGGAGGACGATGCCGGGACTCCGGCGAGCAGCCCGGACAAACCGACGAGTGCAACGGACAGCAGGATGCGGCGTGTCATCTGAATTCTCGATCTGGTGACTCTGTGGCCTGGACCGGCCGCACGTCGCGCTAACGCGACTTCACACCTGTGGCAACCGGGCCGAAACCAGTATATCCTGCAACCCGTCGGTGTCTCGTCATCGAGACGCACTGCCGCGAGGAAAACCCCGATGCTGACCATTCGCCGGCCAGTTCGACCAGGCGACAATGATGTCTGCCGCCGGGATTTTCTGACGGTGGGCGGTCTCTCGACACTCGGCCTCTCGCTGCCGTCGATGCCGCAGGCGACCAACTCGCCGTGACGCCTGACCCACACACCCAGAGCAAGCCTGCACCATGTCCCGGAAGATCTCACTACACCTGGTTGCCCTCGTCGCGATCCTCGTCCACAGCACCGCCGACGCCCCACCGCCCGACCACGCGATAACCGGAGTCACCCACCGAGCGAGGGGCACCGCCACCGCCGGGCGAACACGCGATAACCGGAGTCACGCAGCGAGCGAGGGGTGGGGCGGCGGTCGGTTCGGTTTCTGAGCACACCGCCCCGCGGGTTGAACGCCGGGGCTGGGGTGGGGAGACTGGGGGGCAGGTCAAACGCGCGACGAATGCACTACACTCTGATCCGCCCCGCCCTGATGACTGCAGAGTGAGAGTGGAGGCGAATTGTCCAGGAGCCTCGTGCCAGCGGGCCGATCACTCTCGGGTTCGACGAGCACTTTGGCACCGACATACCGAACTGGCCGCACGACACGACAACGGACGATGGCGATGGCGATGGGTGATCCGGTCTATCTCGAGCAGTTCACCGACGGCCCCGGGGGCTGGTACGGATGGATCAGCAACGCCGGCGGACCGAAGTCCCTGGAGTGGCAAGACCACCAGGTCACCTCGCGCAGCCCGTGGTGGATCGACTACAACCACGCACCGCCGGGTGCAGGCTACATGCACATGGTCTTCAGCCTCTCCACTACCGGGCCGCAGGGTGAGGTCTACAGGGACATCGGCGGGACGAACCGCTTCATTGCCGAGCGGTGCCCGACCAATTTCACGAGTGCATCGATGACGATCCGCAGCCGTGGCGAGTTGCTGGCCCACGACTCTCAACTCGTCACGCTGATCCAGAGCAACGTCGAGGGGATCACCAGCGGCTGGTTGTGTACCGGGCGGCCGATCCCGGTCACCGAATCGTGGTCCGAGCAGACAATCTCGCTCGATGCGGACCCCGGCATCTGGACCCCCCTGGGCGTGCGTCATGACCGGGGCGACATGTACGGCGTCAAGCCACTGGAGCGAGTGTTGTCCGACGTCAACGTCAACATCATGCTCGTGCTGTTTCCGTTGGATGTGGCTGCGATGGGGCCACTCGACGGCGACCCTCACCTGCTGCGGCCCGAACGCGATTATCCCGTCTGGAGACACCGGCTTCCGGACGGTTACATCACGCTTGACGAGGTGCGGATCGACTTTGCCGGATGACACTGGCGGCTGGCACGCCGTCCGATGTGGATCAACGAGTCAGTTTCCAGCCGGTCTCGCTGACCTCCAGCCCGGTGTGTCCGGCGTAGCGGTCGTAGACCTTTTCCATTTCGGCGATGGAATCGAAGTAGCCGACGATGAACGCCGCCTGGAAATGCCCGCCGGCCTTGACCGGGCGTCCGCCGAATTCGTGGATCATGCAGACGTAGTTCCGCTGATGGCACCAGGCCTCGTGGACGACGGACGGATCGAGAGTCATCCCGGCCAGCCACGGGCCTCGCTTGCCGGTCTTGGGGTCGCGGAGCCGGTACGCCCGGATGAATCGCTGCGGCGGCTTGTTCGTGTCGCGGCGGTAGTTGAACTTCTCGTCGGGTGCGAAGTTCCGCAAGAACTCCTTTGCCGGGATGCGTCCGTGATAGCTGAGATACACCTCGCTGAACGAGTCGCCCTTGTCGTGCTTGATGTGGCCGGGCATGTCGATCCGCAGGAACATCGCGTCACTGGAATTCACGGCATCGATGCGGTCCATGGAAATGAAATACCGCGTGTCGGTGGGAAAGACGATCCGCTGCGTCCACAGCGAACCCGTCTTTCTGCCCGGCGCGGCGGTCGTGTAACGAAACGTCTGCTCGATCGCGACGAAATCCCTTCCGCGGATCACACGCGGCTTCAGCTCCTTCGCCTGCGTGCAGATCTGCGGGCCCTCGAGACTCCGCTTGGGCGTCTTGCCGTGATACGCGTTCCCGTAGCGGTAGACGAGTCCCTTGTCGAGCCGATCGCGGTAGCCGCGGTCACTTCCGGGTTCCATGATCCAGTCCGCAATGTCCAGCCCGTATCCCGCGTCGCGGAATCCGGTTTTCCTGTCGAGAAACGTCTGCCGGAAAACACCGCTGACGTACCCCGTCCTGCGAATGGCCGCTTCGAGATGCGGCGTGGAAATATGGATCTGGCCGGGACCAGCCTTGACCGTGTAGTCGGCCGCCGTGGCGACGACCTGGAACAGGAGTGCTGTGATCAGGCCGATCGAAACTCTCATGTGGCAACTCCAGTGTTCCCTGCCGTGAAACCATGAAGAAGAACGCCGATGCCCGGGGAAGCCGAGATCCACGCCTTGCTGACGGCTCCACGCCTCCGCTAGACAACTGTCATCCCAAGGGATTATCTCCTCATCTTAGCGGCCACGTCACCGCGGGGAAAACGGGCACGGACATCCAGCCCCGACGGGAAGCGGATCGTCAGCGGCAACTTTGACAACACGCTGAAGGTCTGGGACATCTCGTCGCTGGACACGTCCAAGTAGCCGTCATCTCGACGACCCACCGCCCGACGCCGGGGACCGTGGTTCGGACCTGGCGGGTTGCACGCCGGGGCTGGGGTGGGGAGACTGGGGTGGTTCCAGGAGACCGACGATGTTTGAGGAACAGCTCCTCAAACTCAGGCTAATTCAAAAGCTCACCCTGATACTTGTTGTGGCATTCTTGGCTGGCCAGGCCATCTTCCATTCTGTCGGACAACCGTGAATCGCGGCATGCAATGGTTGGTTGCTGATGATGCATGATCAAATCAAGTATTCAGCAAGGACAATCATGAAGTACTCGGCGTTTGCACTGTTGTTACTCGGCGTAGGCCCGCTGTTAAATGCGGCCGACAAACCGCCCCATATTGGCACGCGGCTCGAAGTGTTTGTTGATGACTGGCTTGTGGACCGCTTCGAGGGCGATGCGGCACGTCACGTGCACAAACCCCTAGGCAAAGAGGTCGTGCTGATGAACGACAAGCCCTGGGAAGACACCACGTTGGGCTACGTCTCCGTGCTCAAGGACGGTGACCTTTTTCGTATGTACTACCGCGGACATCATCACGGTGGAGGTGAGGATGCTCGCGGCGAACCGATGTGCTATGCCGAGAGCCGCGACGGTATCCACTGGACCAAGCCCAACCTTGGTCTGTTCAGATACAAGGGGACGACAAACAA
>CAVOEV010000353.1:0-3981 GCA_963694825.1 Planctomycetota bacterium | reverse complement strand
ACCGCTTCGCGATCGATTCGAAGCTCAGATCTCACGCGATGGATTGGCCAACCACTTTGTGTTCACCGGACTCGTGACGCCCGGTCTCATCCCCGAACTGATCCACGCCACCGACCTGGTGGTACATTCGAGTGTCTGGGAGGGCTTGGCCCGTGTGCTGCCGCAAGCGATGATCGCCGGGAAACCCGTCGTCAGCTTCGATATCGACGGAGCACCCGAAGTGGTCATCCCCGAGGAAACCGGACTGCTCGTCGAACCCGAATCGGTCGATGGACTCGTCCAAGCCGTGACCCGACTGGTCGCCGACAAGGAACTGAGAGACCGGTTGGGCGACGAAGGATGCCGGAGATGGACCGAACCGTTCCGCTACCAGGAAATGGCCCGCCAGGTCCGAGACGTCTACAGCGAAGTCCTCGCAAACTAACCCCACACCGCCAGTCAACACGACGAACTGCCACCCGTTCTGATAGAATCTCTATACCGGTTTTCACTGATCTGTTGATCTCACACGCCAAACCAAGGTCGCTGCCATGTCGCGCTGGTCCACTTCACTGATCGCCACCACTTTGCTTCTCGGAGCCGCCACCGTCGACGCCGGACAAGTGACCATCAAGGGAGTTCATCTCTGTTGCGGAGCGTGCCAGTCCCGCGCCGACAGTGCACTCGATGGGATCCCCGGTCTGACCAAGGCCGCCGCCGATCGCAACTCGAAAGTCATCAGCTTCGTTGCCGCCAACGACAAGGCGGTCGCCGCCGGAATCGCGTCTCTGGCCAAGAACGGCTTCTATGGGACTGCCGTTCACGACAAGACACCCGTTGCCTTCCCCAACACCGGAGCCAAGACGGGCGCTCGAGCCAACTCGTACACGCTGCGTGGAATACACCTCTGCTGCGATGCCTGCGTCGTCGGAGCCCAGAAGGCCATCGAAACGGTCAAGGGCCTGCAGGCGATCGAGATCGATCGCAAGAAGAGAACCGTCAAGGTCATCGGAAAGAGTATCAGCCTGCTCGAAGCCATCCAGGCACTGAACAAGGCCGGGTTCTACTCGCACGTGCATACGCCGAAACCCAAGCCCAAGCCCAAGCCAAAGAAATGACCCCGCCATGCTCGTTCGGTACACCTGCACCGCGGCCTTCCTGTTGACCCTGCTGACGACACAGGCTCAGGCCTGGCAGGCCCCCGCCCCCCTGCCTCAGATCCAGTACCTCGAAGGCCTGTCGCAACGACCCTACTCGGTGGCGATCAGCCCCGATGGCCGCACCGTGCTGGCCGGAACCATCGACGGCACGATCGGAGTCTGGGACCGCCAGACCGGCCACATCGTCCGCATCTTCCAGGCACAGGCTGGGCCGTTGCTGAGCCTCTCGGTTTCACCCACCGGTCGGTTCTATGCCGCCACCGGAATCAGCGGCCCGGTGCAAGTCTTCGACCTGCCCCGCCGAAATGCTCTCGCCGAACTCACCGGCCTCAGTGGCGATCCGACCTGCGTGGCGATTTCGTCCGACGGCCGATTCGCCGTCAGCGGCGATTCGGCCAAGATTGTCCGAGTCTTCGACCTGGTCACCAAGAAGGCCGTTCGCGACCTGCCCGGTCACACCGCAGCGATCACCGATCTGACATTCCTCTCCAACTCCCAATCCGTACTGGCCATCGCCGCCGACGGAACACTCAGAGGTTGGCTCACCAGCGACGGCCAGGCCAACGGTGTCTTCCAGACCGCTCCGGTCAACTCGCTCGCCGTCGACACCAACGGCACGCGACTGGCGCTGGCCGGCAACGACGGTGTCGTGCGGATCGCCGCCTGGCCTCCCCGGCCACGCCAGCAACTGGTCCAGCACACCGCCAACGTCGCCGCCGTCGCCATCACACCCGATGGCCATACCATCGTTACCGCCAGCGAGAACCAGCAACTGCAACTCTTTGATGGGCAAACCGGTAAGGCCCTTCGGACACTCGCCGGGCAACAGGGCGTCACCACGTCGCTGGGAATCCACCGCCTTGGCCAACTGGTCCTCACCGGAAACAACTCCGGCGCCTGGCAGGCATGGGACGCGGCTACGGGGACGATGAAGCCCGGTCGAGGTGGTCACACGCAGAACATCCTGGCGATCGCCGTCTCGCCAGTCGACCCATCCACCCTCGCCACTGCGGGAACCGACGGCAGCGTTCGCACCTGGACTCTCGCCCCGCCACACTCGTCACTCGGCGGCCACACCATGTCGCTGACATCCATCGCACTGGCCGCCGATGGTAAGACCCTGGTCACCGGCAGCTCCGACAAGACACTCAGGACCTGGAACACCGACACCAGCAAACCCGGCCGCACACTGAAAGCGGCCACCGATGCCGTTGCCAGCGTCGCGACGAATCGGGATGGGACGCTGCTGGTTCGAGGAAATGCGGTCGGACGGCTCGAAATCAATTCCGGTAACGACACGACCTGGAACCTGGGTGCCCACGCCGGCCGGATCCAGGCGGTGGCCGTGTTGCCCGACGGCAAGACGGTGATCAGCGCCGGAGCCGATGGTCGGGTTCGGACCTGGAACCCCAAGCCGCAACCCACCGCCAGCTTCCCAACTCACCCCGGACCCGTCCGAGTCGTCGCTCGGTCGGGCGACGGCAAGCTGCTGGCCACCGGGTCGAACGACGGCAAGCTGCGACTGCTGACGGCCAACACAGGCAAGATGATTCGCACTCTCGATGGACTCGCCGGGACGATCACCGCCGCTGCCTTCGCACGCAATACCACGCAACTGGTCGCCGGCAACAACAGCGGACAGGTCCGTATCTGGAACCTCGCCGATGGATCCGTCGTTGGCCAAGCGGCCGTTCACACCGGTGCCGTCACCGGAGTCGCCCTGCATCCGGATGGGAAACGACTGGTCACGGCCGGAACCGATGGCGCGTGGAAACTGTGGGCTCTACCACTGAAGACTCCAGCAAACAAGAACGGCAAGAAGAGTGACAAGAAGGACAAGACAACTGCAAAGCCGGCCGAACCGATCCAGCCGACGGCGATGGTCACAGCACACGCCGGTGGAGTCACTTCGCTGGACCTCTCGGCCGACGGCAAACAGGTCCTGACCGGAGGAATCGACAAGCAGGCCAAACTGTTTGCCATCACCGGAACTCTGGTCCGCACCTTTGCCGGGCATGCCAGCCCGATCCGAGCCGTTCAGTTGACCGCCGAGCGAGTCATCGCTGCCGGAGACGACAAGACGGTCCGTAGTTGGATGCGGTCCAATGGTGCCGCCGGACCAATCGTCACTCTGCCCGCAGCCGTGCTCGGACTGGCTGTCGACACAAGCGGGCTGCGGGTCGCCGCGAGCCTGGCCGACGGCAGTGTCCGAGTTGTCGACGTGGTGGCTGGAGCCCAGCTCGAATGGTTTGTCGGGCACAAGGGAGCGGTTCGTGGAGTGGTCTGGACGGCGGTCGATGCGTTGGTCACAGCCGGCGACGACAAGTCGATCCGGCCGGTTGTCGTCAGTGCCACGTCGGTGCACATCGCCGATGCCACCTCCGTCGGCGACCTGGCCCTGCTCCCCGACGGCAGCGGGTACTTCACCGGCGGTGCCGATCGCACACTGAAACGGTGGGGCAAGGACGGCAAACTGCAGAAAACACTCGCCACGCTCGCGGCACCCATCCGGCACGTTTCGATCAGCCCCGACGGCAAGACCGTCGCCGCCGGTGGCGACCCCTTGGCAGCCAGCAAGAACGTCCAGGTGTTCGCCGTCGCCGACGGCAAACAACTGAGCACGGTGCAGATGCCCGCTGGAGTCACCGCGATCGCAATGTCGAACAACTCACGCCTGGCCGTGGCCGACTCGGCCAAGGCGCTGCACTGGTTCCAGGCCACGACCGGCACACTGCTGGAAACGACGAGCACCTTAGGCGTCGCCACAGACCTGGTCGCTTCCCCCGACGGCCGCACACTCTACCTCGCATCGGCCGACAACAACGCCTGGGTCGTCCATGCC
>CAVOEV010000352.1:0-3994 GCA_963694825.1 Planctomycetota bacterium | reverse complement strand
AATCGAGGGATTCCGGACCTGGACGAAACCACGAGGACACCTCAACTTCCGGCTCAGCGGAGAACACAACGCGTTTCTCGTCGACGCCCGGGCGGTGCTGAGACGTGGCGAGACGGTCGTCCGTGACGTGCTGGTCCGCAACTGGCTGACAGGCCAGTGCAGCCTGGCCGGACTGCCACCCGGCGACGACTACTCGCTCACGATAAAGGCCAGCGGCTGGAACACCGAGACTGTTGATTCGATACAGGTCACTGCCGGAAAGACCGGGTGGCGACCGCCTGTTTATCTGCGACGCCAACCCGAGACGGTAATCCACCGCTTCCGGTTTCCCCGGCTCAACCAGCAGGCCATCCGCCGCCCGGCCGGGACGTTTCGGGCCCGCTTCCTGGGCTTCGACACCACTATCGATTCGGTTCGACTGACCCGACAGGTCGGACCGGCGACCATCTCCCGCGACGTCAAGTTCCAGGAAGACGTCGCGGCCAAGTACTACTACGACCGCGAGATCGTGGTGACGCTGCCCGAGGACATGCCCGCGGGGCTGTACGACCTGGCGATCGGCATCACCGGTGGCCGCCGCACCGGCACCTGCCGCTCGCCCCGCAGCGTGCACGTGGTCGCCGAATTCCCCGACGACCCGGTCCTGTTCACCTTCGGACATCTGGACACCTCGGGCCAGTACCAGGCCGAGTACCTCGAGCGACTGGCCGACATCGCCAACCTCCTGGGAGCCGACATGCTGCTCTCCAGTAACGCCTGCAACCCTGCCTACGTCTCGGGATCACTCGCTCGACTACAGATCCCCCACGTGGTCAACTTCGGCAATCACCAGTTTGCCGGACACGAGACCTGGTACGGCGACCCGGTCGGACGAACCGACTTCGGCCCCCGGATCAGCGTGCTCAATTTCGGTCACCCCTGGCACACGGGAACCGCGCGAGCCGATCGGTTGCTGGGTGAACGGTCGAAGGCGACGATGAAGATTATCAACGGGTTCGAGGCGAACGCGCCTGTCGAGTTCTTCGATCGGCACCGGGTCTGCATGATCCACGATGGCCATGGAATCGGGGAAAAGGTCATGGATGTCGGAGCCACTCCCACGCGGCGAATCGGCAAGTCAAACTCGGTCAGCTTCCGCGTGGTTCGGTTCAAGGAGAACCGCGTCCTCACCTGCACCTACAATGGACACGAAACCGCGCCGGTGCCATTCGCACGAGAGGAATCGTCGCCGGTCGAAGCCCGCTTTCTGGCCCCCAACGATGGATCCCACGCGGAAAACACCGCGACCGTCACCAACCGGCTCAGGGACGCTTTTCCCAACGGACGCGTGACTTTTGTGATGCCATCTGGAGATTACACGGTCAGGAACGCTCGAATCGAATCCAGCACTCCCAGCGACGACGGTCGCCACCTGGTACTGGTGACCCGTGTCGACATTCCCGCCGACGGCCAGGTCCAAGTGACCGTCCATCCTGCCAGGTGACCCGGTGAGATCAGCAAGCAAACGGAGACTCCGAACATGACGACCCGAGACCTCGTGCAACCACCTGTCGATCGCCGGACGTTTCTTGGTCAATCGGCCGCGGGACTTGCGGTGATCGGTTCGGCCGCCGAGGCCGCACCCCGGCGGCCCATGCTGCGATTCGGACTCAACGCCGATCCCCACCTGCAGGGCGCACGCCCGTCGGGCCGGGCGACGAAGTTTCTGCGATTCGTCGGCCAGATGAAGAAGTTCCAGCCGGAATTCGCCGTCGACCTCGGTGACTTCGGCATCCAGGTTTCCGAGGGGCAGACCACCCGGGCGATGCACGACGGTCAACTCGAAGGACTCAAGCACCATCTCGGCGTGTTCGCTCAGTTGAAATGCCCCCGCTTCAACGTGATGGGCAACCACGACGTCGGCTGGTTGAAGGGAGGCGATGAGAAGATATCGGCCGAGGACCTGATCGGGCGTAGCCATCCCGGTGAAGACATTACCAAGGAGGAGTTTCTCAAGACTACCGGCATGCCCCGGCGGTTCTTCTCCACCGACATCAACGGCTTTCACCTGATCATCCTCGACGGCAACAACGCCCAGGACGAGTCCTCACCCAAACCCGGCCACGACGGGCTGGTAGGCGGATACTGGATCGACGCGGCCCAGAAGAAATGGCTGGCCGCCGATCTCAAGAAACACCGCAAGATGCCCAAGCTGGTCTTCTGCCACGAAGAACTGCACCACACGCCCGAGAAGGGATCCGGGCACGGCGGCGACACGCCCTTCCCACCGGTCGGCAAGCAGAATTCCTATGTCGACAACGGCTGGGAGATCCGCCGGATGTTCGCCGAGGACGGGCACGTGCTGGCCTGCTTCCACGGCCACAAGCACCGCAGCCGCTGGACGGTCTACGACGAGACGAACTACATCACCATGGCCGCCACGCACTACGAGGCCAGCTTCGCGGCGATCACGATCGACGACGCGTTCGTGATCCAGGGATTCGGCAAGCAACGGACCTATCGGCTGCCGCTGCCCAAATGGCTCACCGGAGCCGGCTGAACGCAACGGACAAGAAGTCCGCGACCCGGCAGAACACTCGTCAGCTGCACCCGTGAAGATCATGATACACAGGACCAGGACGAGCCCGATAAGCCAAAGAAATCGATGAACTTCGTCCCCGTGTCGCTGCCGCCCCACCGCGAACCGTGTCTCCGTCGGCTCCGCCATCCAATCGCTCATTGTCATGAGTGTGATCGGTCGCTGTCCTGCCGCTGATCGCGTCGTCCGTCTGTCGCACTCCAAATACCATGTGTGGAAGCAGGAGGCAGAGTGCGATCTCGACAATATGCCGTGTTGTCCGCGACGTTCGTCGCAACCGCTCACACTGACGGAAGCCAGCACAATCAAGGAGATGGTGACGTCCAAAGAATACCGTCAGGTCCCCACGGGAACGCTGGGGTTGATTGCGCAACGCCTCGGCAAGGTCTTTTTTTTTCTTCAACTACATGGTACCGCCTTGTCCGCATCTACAAATGGCGGCGGCCTCCCCAACGCGTCCACCCAACACAACCGAAAGTCGGGATTCGCGCTTACTGTCCCAACGAGATCTGGCATGTTGCCTTCCCCAGTCGGTGTCGTAGTGTCGCTCCAGTTGCTTGACCCTACGGCTGCGTTGATGCAGACCCGATGCGAGCAATGCGAACGAGAACTTTATCTCCCACGCGTTGACTTACAGCAACGCCCAAGGAACGACTGGGGTCTGAATTCTGGTTGTCTTTTTCGACATGAAGTGAGCGACGGGATGTCACCAGTATGTCTCCAGATTCGACAGGTCCGCTGACTTTGACCCAGGCTAATCCGCGCACCATAACGAACGTTCTTTTTTCATCGACTTTTGCCACGACAAAAGGCAATTTCTCTCCGCGACTACTGACCGGCTTAACTGTCAATCGGGCGCTTGTGTCCAGGGACACAACATCGCCCTTAACCAGACCCTCCGGTGCATTCATAAAGACCACGACACCAGCAGGATCGTCACCCTGAGGGACGGGTAGTCCTAAATTACAAGAAACAATATGGGCATCTCCAATCCACAGCCCGCCGCCGGAAATGTAGAAGCCGGGCATGGTGAGTATACCGTCATCGCCATCGTTAGTCCCCCACGTCAGAACCGGTTCGGAACCCGAGTCTACGTGGTGCAAATCAGCGGAATCAGGATAGCCCCCTCTTCTCCTGAAGTTGTAGAAATTACCAAATCCGACTTCCGTGTTATGCGTTTCATATCTCCACCTGGCTCCCACCAGCTTTCCATCCTTGTCGAGCTTCTCGATCATCAAAGGCAAGTTTATCTCACCACCGCTCGGCATCGTATTCAGAGATAATGCCGGCTGATTTTTATCCGCGAGAATTGTTCGTGGATCGCGAGGATCGCAAATCGATACGTCGTCGTGGTCATACAGAAGAACTGCTAAAGGAGAAAGGATACGCAATCTGTATTTTCCGTTTCGAGCAGAG
>CAVOEV010000351.1:0-3999 GCA_963694825.1 Planctomycetota bacterium | reverse complement strand
CGCAGCCCCTCCCGCAGCCTGCCCCGCCGCAATCCGCTCACCAATCACTTCGGTCAACTCGGCCGACGACGACTCCAGATGCGACTCTAAACGCCGCAACGTCGAAACCGGCCACCGCAACGAGTCCTCAGACTCAACAGACCAACTCCCCACTCCAACCCCAGGCGACGTCTCGCCAAAACCAGACAACAACGCCTCCACCTCTGTCCGACTCAATACAACTCCCATCCCGGAATTCTCCCAAACACTCTCGGGTCAGCCCCGTGTCAATCCGACTTCAGCTGGCCCGTTCCGTGGACCACGTACTTGTAACTGGTCAGCTCCTTCAACCCGCAAGGGCCTCGAGCATGAAACCGGTCGGTGCTGATGCCGATCTCGGCTCCCAATCCGAATTCGCAGCCATCATGAAACCGTGTACTGGCATTCACGACGACGGCGGCGGAATCGACTGCTCGAGTGAACCGCTGCGAGGTCTCGAGATCCGACGTGACAATCGCATCGGTGTGACCGGACCCGTAGTCCCGGATGTGCTCCACGGCCGACTCGACCCCAGCAACAACCCGAACCGAGAGAATCAGGTCGAGATACTCGGTCCGGAAATCCTCCTCGCTGGCCAACCCGGCCACCGGGACCAACTCCCGAGTCTCCTCACAACCACGCAGACTCACACCACGCCCCACCAACGCCTCGGCCACACGCGGCAGAAACTCCCCAGCCACCTCGCGGTCCACCAGCAACGTCTCCGCCGCATTGCAGACTCCCGGTCGCTGACACTTGCTGTCCACCACAATCCACTCGGCCATCTCCAGATCAGCAGCCCGATCGACGTAGACATGACAGATTCCGTCGAAGTGCTTGATCACCGGCATCGTCGCCTCGGCTGCCACCCGACGAATCAACGACTTGCCCCCTCGCGGAATCGTCACGTCGATCAGGTCGCCCATCCCCAACAACTCGCCCACCAACGCCCGGTCGGTTGAAGTCACCAATTGAGCCGACTCGGGTGGCAATCCGCTCTCCTGAGCCGCTCGAGCCAACAGCCGATGCAACGCCTGGTTGCTCTCGATCGCCTCCTTGCCACCTCGAAGAATCACCGCGTTGCCGCTCTTAACGCACAACGCCGCCGCATCAACCGTCACGTTCGGACGTGACTCGTAAATGAAAAACACCACGCCCAGGGGAACTCGTACCCGTGTCACCAACAAGCCATTGGGACGCTCGGTCGACTCGAACACCTCGGCAACCGGATCGGCCAACGCCGCCACATCGTGCAGCGAACCCACCATCGCACCAATCCGTGAATCATCCAACAACAACCGATCCACCGCCGCATCGCCGAGTCCATGATCGGCAGCTCGCTCGATGTCCCGACCATTCGCCTCCAACAACTCCGACTTCTCCGACTCAAGCAACTCCGCCGTCCGCAACAACCAGCCATTGCGAATCTCACCACTCGACTCGGACAACACCCACGCCGCACGCCGGGCAGACAAAGCCATCTCACGAGCAGTGGGCTGCTGAGAATCGGTCACGCGAATCTATGCCGCCGGGGGAAATGGGATGGAAACCAACGATTGGAACTGAGCCCGATTCGGCCGGTTCGGCCCGAAGCGAGTGGAGTATCCTGCACCCCGAAAGACCCGTCAAGACCCGTCGGCCGACTCCAACCAATCACCTCGACTCCACCGCACGCTCGGACGATACCGGCACCACTTTGCCATCTCGACCTCGACCTCGATCCGAGTCGATCCACCACGCCATCCGTGGACCACTCAGTCGCTCGGCCAACAGCTTCGCCACCAACTCGTGTCCCGCCGGACTCAACTCGGCACGATCCCGTTGAAACAACGTGACCCCGGAACCCCCAGCACCCAGTTGGCGGAACCCTTCAGACAAGTCGCACAACGGAATGTCATGTTCACCAGAAAACTCGGCCAGGATCCGGAACGGGACGTCACTGGTCATGACACCCTCATGCCCGATCCCCAAACGGGCCAACGCGTCGGGATGACGAGTCTCGTTTCCGGCCACCTGCCACGGAGCCGGACAGACCGACACGGCCAAACGACCCTTGCACAACTTCCCCAGTCGGGCGATCGGACGAAGAGTCTGCTCGATATGAAGTGTCCAATCCGGCGGAGCATCTCCGAGCCAGGCGTAACCGCCCTGTGAACTCCCCGGATCCGACGCGGGCGATTCGACCAGGTTCCGTGTCCAGAGATCACCCAGTTGACGACTGCTCCAATCGACCAGCCGAAACCGTTCGCACCACTGTTGCCAGGCGTTGGGCCGCCCGGTGAGTAGCGAAGGATGTGGGCAGGCCAACGGTTGGCCGCTGCGGTCGGCAATCAGCCGAGGCCGCACCCGGTAGTCGTCGGCGACATCGGACATGTCGAAGTTCAACAGCCACAAGTCCGCGTCCAACGCCAGCAAGTCGTGACGAACCCGCAACAACGACAACAGTGGACAGTCGCCGGGGACTCCGGCATTGATCACTTCAACACGTCGAGCCGATCGTTTCTGGAGCTCCACCTGCAGACGATGGCAAAACGTCTCCTCTAACGGCACTCCAGCCGCCAGAACTCGCTCGTCACCCAGGCAAACCACTCGCAACACATCCGCTGGCTTGGGAACAACCGGCTCATCACCACGCAGCCCCAAACTGTTGGTCCGCAACGTGACCGTCCGCTGACCCACCGCAACGTCCAATCGAACCAGCCGACGCAGCGTCTGACCCGAAGTCCACGACGGTCGCACCAGTTGCGCGTCGACACTCGACGTCTCGAACAACCGAAACCCAACCTCCAGCACGCACACCACCACAATCAGCAACACGGCGGCCTGGAGCAGAGTCCGAGTCCCGCGGCCAAGACGCCGCAACAGTCGCGTCATCGTCTTCAACAATCGCACGTCCCATCGCACCTCGGAGTCCATCCTTGTCGCCCCACCAGGACCCAACCTGCAAACAGACCAATCCCAACAGGACGCGGGATCCTAGCCCCCTCACCGAACTGCAACAAGACGACTTCCAACCGCAACCTACGTCACACTCCGAATCCCAGCCCACACACTGGCCACTCACCCGGTTCGTTCCACCCAATAACTCCCACCCTATGACACCAACTCACTACAACCTGCCGGGCTCTTATGTTCGAATCTATAATAGTTCCCAATACCCCTTAGTCGGTGGTTGACAGTGTGGGTTTGGCCTCATTACTGTTATGAACCTCACGTACCCGAAGACTGGCATAATAAGGAAGACTTCATGGCAAGACGCAAGGGCTCAGACCTCTCGGTCGCCCAACTCGAAAGGTTGCTTTCGGACAAAAAAGGAAAACTGGCGACTCTTGGCAAAAAAAAAGCCAATCTTCAGGCGCAACTCGCGTCTGTCGATAAGGAACTCGGTTCACTGCAAGGAGCCGATGTACCGGCAGCAGCGCCAGCATCAGCACCAGCTCTTCGCAAGAAGAAGCGAGGCCAACGTGGCAAACTGCCCAGAAATGCTCAATCGCTCGGAGCAGTCGTCACCGGAGTCCTCGGCCAAACTCCCAAGGGACTCAACCTCAAGGATCTCGTTGCCGCAGTACTCGACTCCGGCTATAAGACTAAGGCCAAGAACTTCTCGAACGTCGTCTACCAGTGCGTTTACAACGCCAAGACGATCTATCGAGACGACAAGAGTGGCACGCATCGGTTGAAGGCCAAGTGAGACCCCAGGCTCGTTTCAATCAGGTGTAGCACGCCCGCTCTCACGCGGGGACGCGCACACTACTCCACAGGCCGACTCGCCGTCACGCCGCTCAACCACGCGAGCTGCAGACCGAGAGTCGGCCTGCTCTCTTGCGCCCCCCTAAACGTGGTCGCACTCAGCAAACCAACCCGCGTCACGCACCAATGCGTCGGACCAGAACGACTCGGACGTCAACGGACTGAGCATCGTTAACTCGATCTCCCGACGCTCGACCTCGAAACAACTCGACACCGCCTCTGACGCCGGCA
>CAVOEV010000350.1:0-4017 GCA_963694825.1 Planctomycetota bacterium | reverse complement strand
GTCGTGGTGACCGATTGATAGGCCAACAGCCGGGCCGTCGGTGACAACGGCTTGGCGATAGGCAACTCCAGCAACGCCAGGCTGGCAGCAGCACTGGGACGATGCAGCCTCAGATCCCGGACCACACCGTACACCTGCCGCTTCAACACATCGGTCGCTTCCTTGTTCGCTCGAACCGTGTCGACCCACCCCTGGGCCAGGCTCTCGTCAAAACCCCAGTTCCTGAACGCTCGGCCGTCCTGACGCACTCGGCTGGCCCGGACCACCTTCTCCCACTCGGCCACGTTCGGCGTCTCCTGGCGGAAGTACCAGTTGGCCAGTTGGGCCGAGTATGAGCCGCGGTAGTCGGATTCGTGAGTGATCAGTTCCTTCAGGAATGCCGGCTTCTGAGACTCCTCGAGAGTCGCCAGGACGCGGCCGGCACAATAAAGCGAATCGTAATGGTCGCGCTGGATGCTGATATGAGACCGCCAGTAGGCAACGGCCAAATCGTCGAGCTTGTACTTCTTCAGCACATCGCCGATCTGGTAGGCGTACGTGTAGGCCGCTCCGTGAGCCTTCTCGACTCCGACAATCCAGGTGTGCGCCGCTCGAGACAACTCGGGTGACTTGTTCATGTCCGAAGCGATCATCAAGCGGCGAAAGGTATCGCTGTCGCTTGTCGTGGCCGACAGAGTCATCAGGTGCCGCGCCGCTTCTCCGGCCGCCTCGGCCGGACCGTAGTCCGTCGCAGCCGCCAACCACGACACCGCCAACGCGTACTCCTTGGGAAACCGCTTGGCCAACATCCCGTATGCGGCGGTCGAACGCGATCGCTGGTTGGTGGGGGACTGGTGACGGAGATAGTAGGCGTTGCGCGACAACAGGTTGCGGACCGATGCAATCCCCAGCTTCCCGAAAAGTGGCCCGGCGATCAACGACTGGCGGGCCGTGTCGCCCTTTTTGCTAGATGCCTCGCCAGCCACCCAACTCGACAGCAACACATCCGCGTCGGCCTTCGCCAGCAACGACTTGGCCGAGGCCGCTCGGTTCTTGGTGTCCTTGTTGCTACGAGCCGAATTGATCCAACCGGCCAGAACGCCTCGGAAACCTGTCATCTCCGGAACTCGCTTGCGCGAGGCCAGATATCGAGTCACCTCGGCGTTGAACTCGGCATCGGAACTCGCGTTCGAGAACAACCAGCTGGCGGCGCTGGTCGCGTAGCTGTCGTTGCTCGGCGAGTTCGAGACCAGTTGTCGCAGCGTCGCCCGCGTCTTGCCGACCTGCTTCATCCGGTCGCGGTGGAGTTCGAAGGCCAGGACGTACCTGAGGTACGCCTTGTCGGCCAGGCTGGGATTGCGGTTGATCGCATCCAACAACACCTTTTCGCTGGCCAGGTGATCGGCCGGCTCATTGCCACGTGTCCTGAGATAGGCCGAGGCGGCTGAGTGCGAACGGGACGAGACGGGCAGCAGTTGGGCATAAATGCGGTTGGCGTTCGGCAGGTCCTTGGCCTGCTCGTGCTTGACGGCCAACAACCCCAGTCGCTCGAACCGGTCGGGACGTTGCGGGTATTTGCGGAGATAGTCGTTGACGACGGCTGCCATCTGGGCGGGCTTGGCGGCCTGGTTGTTGGCCAAGGCGGTGATCACCAGGTAGTGCACGTCCTGGCTGTCCCGGATCGATCGGGCCTTGCCGTAACTGTCGGTGGCATTGGCCCATTGGCCAAGGCGACCCGAGTTCTCGCCCATCATCAGGTAGAGCTGCCTCTTGCGGTCCGGAGTGGCCGGCAACCCTCGGCCCAGCAACTTCGTCGCCGCCACGTTGCTCTTGGCCCACTCGTTGCCGCGTCGCCACTGGGCCACGGCCTGGAATCCCAACTCTTCGGCCGAAATCCCCTTGGGAAAGACGACCGACAATTCTCCGGCCAAGGTCGCAGCACGACTGTAGATCACCTTGTTGTTGACCGATGCAAACTGCTTGACAGCCGTCACCGCGTGGCGTCGTCCCACCGCCGACCCCGGGCTGCGACGGTAGATGGCCAGGTGAGCCACCGCAGAGGCTCGACGATCGGAGTTCCGGTCGAGGGCCGCGGCCAGACGAATCTCGATGCCGCCAGCCGCCGGGTCCTTCGGGTACCGCTCCAACCACTGACGCCCGGCGGCTATGAAATCGCTGTGACGACTGGCTGCATTCAAACCGTCGATGAGCTTCAGCAAGACGTCGTGGTGACGCGAGTCGGTGGGATGAGAGGCGACAAATCGGCCGCCCACGCGAATCAGACCAAACAGACGACCGTGCTGATGATACAGATCGACCAGCTTGGCCATCACGTCGGCCGCTTCACTCGACGTGTCCTTAAACTTCCCCAATTCGCCCTCAAGACGAGTCGCCTGCTGACTGACCGCGTCGATTTCGCCAGCCAACTTGGCCGCCTCGGCAGCAGACGGCTTGGCGTCCTGAGCGACCAGCACACCGACCAGACCACCGACCACACTCAGGCCGATCATCGCCGAAGCCACCGCCGCCCGATGTGTGACAAGACCACCCACCAACCGCCCGGGCCACCGTGTCAGGAATCTCTCGGTCATCGTTCTCACCTCGTCATCTCGTCGTTCGTCTGGCATGTCCGGCATCTGCGGCGTAATCATCGGCCAGCCCCCTCGTCTGCGCCGCTCGAGCCCGAAGCGTCTGGAGTCGGCGTCGGCTTGGGTCGTGAAAGTGCATCGGAAATCTTCTTGGCGTCGCTCGCCAGAGGGCTCTCGGGGAACTCCTGGATCAACTGGTCGAACTTTCGACTGGCCTCAGGACGACGATTCATGCGGTACAGGCACCGGCCGTAGTTGAACAGAATCACGTCAAGAAACTTGGCGTCGGGATAGTCGCTGAGCACGGTCTCGAAAGTGTCGATGGCTCGAGCGAAATCGCGCTGCTGGTAGTAGTAATTGGCCATCCTCGAAACAGCCTCGCCCACACGTCCACTGTCGGGGTGCTGGTCAAAGACCTTCTTGTACTCCTGGAAGGCTCGGTCCGTGAGTTGAGCCGCTGCTGTTCCGCTGGAATCTGTTGCCATCTGCTCGTAACACTGAGCGATCCCGAATTGGGCCTCGCCCCGCAACTGGCTCGTCTTCATGCTGGCCAGGCGGTTGTAAATGCCAATGGCCCGCCGCAGGTTGCCTCGCTTGCGAGCCACGTCGGCCAACTGCAACAAGGCGTCATCGACAAAACCGCTGTTGGGAAAATCACGCTGTAGCCTCTGAGCCATCGCCGCAGCCAACTCGAGACGGTCCATCTCGAAATAGATCTGCCACAGCTGGACATAGGTCTCTTCGAGTATCCGGCCACCCAGCTTCGACGCCGATCGAGCCACTCGCTCGCACACCGCCAACGCCTGCTTGTACTTGTCGTTGGCGTTGGACTTCAGTCCGAATTCCTTGTACCGACTGGCGATGTTGGTCAGCGCGCCCGCCGTCTTCAATTCGGTCTGCAACCTGAGTTCCAGGTCCGAAATCACCGCTCGAGTGACACGGACCCCGCCCAGGTTGCCCTCGATGCAACGAGCCTCCGACTGCACCTGGTACACTCCGTCGCTGCTGTTTCGCTCGTCGAGATAGACCAGCCGTACCTTGTCCCCAGGCAACGCCTGCAGGATCGAATCGCCGGCAATGATCGTTTCGGCCTTGGCCAACGTCACCGTCGTGCGAAAGACTCCGGTGTGGATCGAGTTGTCGACAACCGGTTCTGAGGCCGGTTCTGAGGCCGACTTGGGAACGCTCGGCGACTTGTCGTCCTGAGTGTCCGTCTTGGCAGCCGGTTTGCCAGCCGTCTTGGCCGCCGTCTTGGCCGCCGGTTTGCCAGCCGGTTGCTTGGCCGGCTGCTTGGCCGGCTGCTTGGCCGGCTGCTTGGCCGGCTGCTTGGCCGGCTGCTTGGCCGGCTCTGCGACCGGGTCCTCACCGGCACGTTTCACATCCGGCAGTGCTCCATCGAGTCCAGTCACCTTCGGTTCGATCCTGACCTCGGCAAGAGTCACCTTGACCT
>CAVOEV010000349.1:0-4023 GCA_963694825.1 Planctomycetota bacterium | reverse complement strand
GAGTCTGTGGAAGAAGCTTTGGACAAGGTTGCCGACGAGACTTCCGGTGACGAGGAAGCGGTTGCTGAGGAAGCGGTTGCTGAGGCGGTTGTTGAGGAGGACGCTGCTGAGGCGGTTGTTGAGGAGGACGCTGTTGAGGCGGTTGTTGAGGAGGACGCTGTTGAGGAGGCGTCTTCTGAAGAGTCAGGGGACGAAGCTGAGGAGGTTTCAGCTGAGGAGGTTTCAGCTGATGAGTCTTCGGATGAGGCTGCTGCTGCGTCTGAGGAAACGAGCGAGTCGTCTGAGGAAACTGTCGAGGGCGATGCCGAGTTGACATTGGGCGAGTCGTCTGAGGAAGCCGAGGAGCCTCGTATTCCGCGTCAGCCGACTTTGATTCGAGGCAAGATTGATCGTCATGGTGTGGCGATTGGTACGGGTCGTCGCAAGACATCGGTCGCACGTGTTCGGCTTGTCGACGGCGACGGCGGAATGACGATCAACGGTCGCGAGTTGGATGATTATTTTCAGATCGAGCGAGACCGCTTGTTGATCGAGGCGCCGTTGAAGGTGACCGAGACATACGGTTCGGTGAATGTCTGGGTCCGAGTCAACGGTGGTGGTCTGACGGGTCAGGCTGGTGCGATCGTGTTGGGGATTGCTCGAGCGTTGCAGGCCAAGAATCCCAACCTGCACGAAGCGCTCAGTGACGGAGGCTACTTGACCCGTGACGACCGAATGGTCGAACGCAAGAAGTACGGGTACAAGAAGGCACGCAAGAGCTTCCAGTTCTCCAAGCGTTAGGTCGTCTGTGCCGTTGTGGCCGCAGTTCAACTTTGCGGACTCACCTCGCGAAGCCGTCTTACTTTGTCCAGGGCAAGTCTGAACGAGGCTGCCGGACGGGCTGCCGGATGGGCTGCCGGAGGTGCTGACGATGTATAACCGTCTTCTTCTGTTGCCCGATCTCCGGGAGTTGCTGGATGCCGACGACGTTGCTGGCGTGTCGGAGTTTTGCGAGGCGTTGCATGCGGCTGCTGTGGCGGAGGTGCTTGAGGGTCTTGAGGCGGGCGAGAGTTGGCGAGTGCTGTCGAGTTGTTCGTCAGAGCGGCAGGCTGAGATATTCAGTTTCTTCGATTTGCCCGATCAGTTGGCGTTGGTCGAAGCGGTTCCTCGCGATTCGTTTTCTCGGTTGATCGAGGAGATGGCCCCTGACGATCGAGTGGACTTGCTCGAGCGTTTGGATTCCGATCGGGTCGAGCAGTTGTTGCCGTTGGTGGCATCGGCCGAGCGTCGCGACATTCTGCGTTTGCTGTCGTTTCCTGACGACAGTGCCGGTTCGATCATGACGACCGAGTACGCATCGTTGCCGGCCGAGGCAACGGCATCGGAGGCCATCGAACGACTCAGGCAGCAGGCTCCGGATCGAGAGACCATCTACTACGTCTATGTTCTCGACGAGGGTCGTCGTCTGCGTGGTTTCATATCGTTGCGCGAGTTGATACTGGCTCGGCCCGAGACGCGGGTCGAGTCGATCATGGAGCGGGACGTGATTTCGGTGCGTGTCGATGACGATCAGGAGGAAGTGGCCCAGCGGTTGGCCCGATTCGATTTCCTGGCGATCCCGGTCGTCGACGCTCAGAACCAGTTGGTCGGCATCGTAACTCATGACGACGCGATGGACGTGGCCCAGGAGGAAGCCGACGAGGACGCGTACCGATCTGGAGCAGTGGTGCCATTGGAAGACGACTACCTGTCGACATCATTGGTGACATTGGCCTGGAAGCGAGGTGGTTGGTTGGTGGTGTTGTTGTTTGCTGCCATCTTGACAGCAATGGCTCTCAAGTCGTATTCCGACGACGACGACGTCGAGGCCTTGAAGTGGATGGTGTTGTTCATCCCGTTGGTTTTGGCCAGCGGTGGGAACGCGGGATCGCAATCGGCGACGTTGATTATCCGGGCGTTGGCGATCAGTCAGATCGAGCGTCGCGAGACCATCCAGGTGTTGTTGCGCGAGTTGGTGTTGGCTGGGTTGTTAGGAGGCGGCTTGGCGATCCTGAGTTTTGGTGCGGCGATGGGTTTTGTCGATTCCGCTGCGAAGGCGGGAGTTGTTGCGATCACGGTGTTTTTGGTCGTTGCGATGGGAACGGTGACCGGAGCGATGTTACCGTTGGGGTTCAAGCGAATGGGCTTGGATCCGGCGTTGATGTCCAACCCGTTGATTGCCGCGGTCGTCGACGTGGTGGGGGTGATTATTTATTACAACGTGGCGCGGATCATGGTTGTTGGCGGGTAGATGGGGCAGGCACCCAGCCGCCGGGGGCTTCTATAGAGCCAGTCCCTGGGGATTGGTTAGTAGCGGTAGTAGTTGGGCTTGTAGGGGCCTTGGGCGGGGATGCCGAGGTAGTCGGCTTGTTCGTCCGAGAGGGTTTCGAGGCGGACTCCGAGTTTGCCGAGGTGGAGTCGGGCGACTTCTTCGTCGAGCTGTTTTGGCAGCATGTGGACACCGAGCGGGAAGTCGTCGTCGCCGAAGCCCAGCTCGGAGGGGTTCCACAGTGCGATTTGTCCGAGCACCTGGTTGGTGAAGCTGTTGGACATGACGAAGCTGGGGTGTCCGGTGGCACAGCCGAGATTGACCAGTCGTCCTTCGGCGAGCACGATCACGGCGTGGCCGTCGGGGAAGACGAACTTGTCGACCTGCGGCTTGATGGTGACCCGTTCGATGCCATCGCCGTTGACCAGGAAGGCGAAGTCAATTTCCGAATCGAAGTGTCCGATGTTGCAGACGATGGCTTCGTTCTTCATTTGCTCGAGGTGGGCACCGGTGATGACTCCGCAGCAGCCGGTGGCGGTGACGAAGATGTCGCCCTGCGAGGCCACATCTTCCATCGTCGTCACTTCGTAGCCTTCCATCGCCGCCTGCAGTGCACAGATCGGATCGATTTCGGTAACGATCACTCGTGCTCCGAGGCTCTTCATGGCATGAGCACATCCTTTGCCGACGTCGCCGTAGCCACAGATGATGACGACCTTTCCGGCGATCATGATGTCGGTGGCTCGTTTGATCCCATCCGAGAGTGATTCGCGGCATCCGTAGAGGTTGTCGAACTTGCTCTTGGTGACCGAGTCGTTGACGTTGATGGCCGGGACGCCCAACCGACCGTCCTTGTGCATTTGGTTGAGCCGGTGGACCCCCGTCGTCGTCTCTTCGGTCAGCCCCTTGATCTCCTCGAGCAGTTCGGGAGTGTTCTGGTGGACCATTGCGGTGAGATCGCCACCGTCGTCGAGGATCATGTTCAGCGAGCTACCGTCAGCCCACCGCAGAGTCTGTTCGATGCACCAGTCGAATTCTTCTTCGGTCATCCCCTTCCACGCGAAGACCGGCACGTCGGTGACGGCGATCGCGGCGGCGGCGTGGTCCTGGGTCGAGAAGATATTGCAGCTGGACCACTGCACCTGGGCTCCCAGGGCGGTCAGTGTTTCGATCAGCACGGCTGTCTGGATGGTCATGTGCAGGCAACCGGCGATCCTGGCACCGGCCAGAGGTTGGCTGGCACCGTACTTGGATCGCAGTGACATCAGGCCCGGCATTTCGGTCTCGGCCAACTCGATCTCGCGTCGACCCCACTCGGCCAACGACATGTCGGCGACCTTGTAGGGAAGTGATGGCACCGCACCGGAGGCTTCGGAAGTCGCTGGAGGGGAACTGGTCGACATGAGTGTTCTCTTGGTGGATTGAGTCTCGAACTCTCACGTTAGGCAATCGCTGCAATCGCGGCAAGCACTGCAACGACCGTCTCCAATTCCTACGATCGGACCACCGGATTTGCAGGCATTGACGGCGACTGGCGAAACACCTAATTGGGAGGATCAGAGTGCATCGGGTCGTTTTTTCGAGATGTGCTGGCGTGTTGTTGTGTTGTGGTGTTGTGGTGTTGTGAGGAGTGTTGTCTGAGTGATGTTGACGTTGCGAGAGATTTACGGTGGCGAGTCGACTGGATCGCGGCCGAAGGTCTCGGTCGAGATTTTCCCACCGAAGACCGAGGACGG
>CAVOEV010000348.1:0-4054 GCA_963694825.1 Planctomycetota bacterium | reverse complement strand
GGTGGGTAGTCTTCTACTGAGCGTGGTTCGTGCTCCGGCATCGAAGCAAAGGCTGTTGTGGACCGCCGGTTTGATTGGCCATTTGGGCCATGTCTTGTGTGCGTTCCATTTCATGCACGGCTGGAGTCATGCCGAGGCGGTGCTGCATACGGCTCGACTGACCGAGCGGGTGACGGGTTGGGCGTTTGGGCAGGGGGTGTGGATCAACTACGCCTTCACCGTGGCCTGGTTTGTGGATGTGGTGTGTTGGTGGTGTCGGCGTGCCGAGGCGTCTCGGCCGAGGGCGTGGTCGGTCGGACTCAACGCGAGTTTTGCGTTCTTGTTTGTGAATGCGACGGTGGTGTTTGGGCCGTGGTGGTGGAAGTGGGTGGGTGTTTTGGTGTTGGTGGTGGTTGGGGTGGTGTGGCGGCGTCAGGTTTCGCGTTGATGTGCGGCGACGAGCGATTCGAACAGTTCGAGTGATGCGTTGGCCATTCGTTGCGATCCGAACAGTTCGTGGACGCGTTGTTTTCCGGTGGTACCGAGTTGAATGCGTCGGGTTGGGTTGTTGGCGAGTTCTTCGAGTGCATTGGCGAGAGCATCGGCGTGACCGGGTTCGACCAGGATCCCGCCTTCGGTCGCCTGGATCAGTTCGGGGAAGGCTCCATGATCGGGCTGCACGACGGGGACACCGTTGGCGAGAGCTTCGAGCACGTAGAGTCCTTTGGGTTCGCGGTAGGCGGTGGGGACGCTGAGCACATCGAGCGACTTGAGGAACTCGATCTTGGACTTTGTATCGGGCGGGCTGCCGATGTACTGAAAGGCATCGCCGAGGTCTTGGGCACTCTCCTGCAATGTATTGAAGAACGGCTGGTCGCGTTGGCCGAGGTAGCCTCCGACCCTGAGTCTCACTTCGGGGCGTCTGGCGTGGAGGATACGAAAGGCGTCGAGCAGTCGATCGAGTCCCTTTTCGGGGCAGATGCGGGCGAAGTACCCGATTGTGAACGGGTGGTCATTGGGTTGTGCCGTCGCGAGTGTGCCCGGCTGTCCATCGTGGTTGGCCAAGTCGATGCCCAATGGCAGTTTGTGGAACTTGCGGGCATCGAGTCCGAGGTAGCGGACCATGTGATCGCGATAGTAGTCGCTGTGGACGATGAACCCGTCGAAGTCGGCGGCTCGTTCGTGAATCGTTTCGATGGCCTGGCTGCGATACGGTTCGACGAGGTCTTCGAGAAACACGTCGTCGCCTTGCAGGACACACAGGAGCGGGACATCGATCTGTTTCCGGATCGCTTTGGCGGTGCCGGCCAGCAGTGCGTTCGAGAAGCAGATCAGGTCGGGCTTGAGCGAATTGGCGAAGGCGTTGGCGAGTTCGGCGACCTGGTTCCGATGCGGTCCGTGTTCTCCCTGGAGCATATCGAGGGTGAGTGCACCGAGTTGTCGGGCATCGGTGCTGACGCCAAACCGCGTGGCCAGTTTCAGGGCCCAGGGCCGGTCGATCCAGTGGGTCAGTGATCGTGGCAGGCGGCGGAACAACCGGCTGCGGTGAGCCAGGTAGACTCCGATTCCGCCAAAGTAAACGTCCGAACCGCTGACATCCTGTTCGTCGACGCGGATTGGAGTGTAGGTCGGCACGAGGCTGACGTCGGCTCCGGCGTCGATCAACGATCGGGCCCAGGTATTGTCGTGCATGCACGAGCCGCAATACATCCCGGCTCCGCCAGCGGTGACGATGGCAATGTGCATGACAGCCAGTCTAACTGCTTGTCCCGTCAAAGACCGTCTCGA
Organism: Planctomycetota bacterium; assembly: GCA_963694825.1. Taxonomy (GTDB): domain Bacteria; phylum Planctomycetota; class Planctomycetia; order Planctomycetales; family Planctomycetaceae; genus UBA8437. Next base: position 2,287 of record CAVOEV010000348.1, on the reverse strand, counting down.
CGAAGTGTCTCAGCAGCGCGTGGGCCGGTCGTGTCTCGCCCAGTGTTGCGATGAATTGGTCGGCGGTCAGTCCGGTGATGCGTTCGATGTACTGCGGGTACGTCTGGACTCTCAGGTGCAGGTCGTCCCGAGTCAACTCGGGATGAAACTGCGTGCAGTAGATCGGTGCGTTGTCGAATCGATAGGCCTGGTGTGTGTTGCGTTGCGAGAAGGCGAGCAGCGTGGTGTGTTCGGGTAGCACGGAGACGCAGTCTTCGTGCCCCATTTGAGCCAGAAAGGTGTGTCCGAGTGTCGAGAAGACTGGGTCATTGCGTCCGGAGGTGGTCAGGAACAGTTCGTGAGTGCCCACTTCGGCGGTATCGGGATTGTTGACGACCGCACCCCCGGCGGCTCGTGCCATGGCCTGGAATCCCCAGCAGCTGGCGAAGGTGGGTTGTCGTCGTTCGACGAGAGTTCGCAGCAGATCGAGCGAGCGTTGCAGCCAGTCACCGTCACCCGTGGCCGAGTAGTCTCCACTGCCGCCGAGCAGGACGACATCGGTGGCATCGAGTTGAGTTGACGAGAGCGTTTCGGTGAGCAGATCGACTGTCGAGCAGCGGTCGGTATCGATTCCCAGGGCTTGCGAGAAGGCCAGCCGTTCGTGGTCTCGCATCGGGTCGTCCGGGTTGCGGACCTGCAGCAGCAGGAATCGGAGCGATGCGGGAACGGTGGCAGACGGGGACATTCAGGTGAGCCTAGGAGTGGCGGCTGAATTTTTCCACCACCCGGCGGGCTTGGCGTTGGCGGTGGTACTTGAGGCCGGGGAAGAAGAAGCTGGCTCCGGCGAGGAGTCCGAAGATTGAAATGCTGTAGTCGAGCGTGTTGTTTTGTGCGGCGTGTTGCTGGATCCAGGCCATCAGCGGAGTGCTGGCGAACAGGATGGCGGCCTGGACGTAGAAGTGTCCCGAGAGGATACCGGCTTTGACCAGGAAGACGGCTCCGGTGAGCAGTCCGAGGATGGGTGAGAGCCGAAGCGTTTCGAGGCCAAGGATGGGTTCGACCACGTATAGCAGCGTGCTGCCGGCCATGCTGCCGGCCCAGACATGAGCAATTTGTCGTTCGATGAACGTGACCGGTCCGGCTCGCTTCCGCAGGTTCCAAAAGATCAAGGCCCACAATCCCGCACCCGCTCCCCAGGCCCAGAGGTATGGCCACGGTGAGTCGAAGCCACGGGCCTGCAGCCAGTTGGTCAAGAGGCACAGCACGACCAGCACCAGGCTGTGCCACATCCAGAGCAGTCCCCAGTTCTCGAGGACGACGGCATGGTGAGTTTCACGGAAGGCTCGGCTGAGCACTTGTGAGAACTGCGACGAGCGAGCGGAGACGGGTTCGTTGTTGAGAAAGGCTTGCAGGTCGTCGGCCAGCAGGCCGGCGGTGTTGTATCTCAGGTCGATCGGCTTCTGCAGGCACTTCATCGCGATCATTTCGAGATCGGTGTCGATGTCGGGGTTGAGCAGCCTGGGTGGTGCGGCTTCCTGCTCGAGCACCTGGATCATGGTGTCGACGGGCGAATTGGCTCGGAAGGGAGGTTGTCCGGTGATGAGTGCATAGAGGATGGCTCCGAGGCTGTAGACATCGCTTTGTTCCTGGACGTGTCCGCGTTGTCCGGCCGCCTGTTCGGGAGACATGTAGGAGGGCGTGCCGAGGATGGCTCCGTTGCCGGTCAGTGTCTCTGGTTGCGACGGATCGGACTCGGTCGGGATTCTCTTGGCCAATCCGAAATCGGTGATGTAGGGGACGTTTTCGTGATCGATGAGGATATTGGATGGTTTGAGGTCACGGTGGAGGACGCCTTCGTGGTGAGCGGCGTCGATGGCACGGCAGACGGGCAGCATCAGTTCGGCGGCTTGTCGCGAATCGAGTGGTCCGTCGGCCATCTTGTCCGAGAATGTGACACCTTCGATCAGTCTCATGCTGAAGTACGGCAGTCCATCGTGCTGGCCGACCTCGTAGATTGGCACGATGTTGGGATGTTCGAGTCGAGCGGCACTTTCGGCTTCGCTGTGAAACCGGGCCAGGTCGATCTCGGAGGCCCAATCGCCTCGCAGAATCATCTTGACGGCCACATCGCGATCGAGGCTGGCCTGGTGGGCCCGGTAGACGACCCCCATCCCGCCTCGGCCCAGTTCTTCGAGCAGTTGGTATTCGCCGATCGATTCGGGCATTGCCTGCAGGGGTGCAGGTGGATCGAGATCATCTCCGGCGAGCGTGCGGAATTCCGCGGCGACGTGGACCATGGCCCAGAGTT
>CAVOEV010000347.1:0-4104 GCA_963694825.1 Planctomycetota bacterium | reverse complement strand
TCAGAGCCTCGGCGTCGTCGGATCCGTCGTTGTTGAGTGGTTCAGCCTTGGGGTTCGGGTTGCCGGATCCGGGCTTGGAGTCCGTTTTGTCTTGGCTGCCGTCTTGAGGCGAGGAGCTGTTGTTGGGTGAAGTTCCGCCCGAGTCGTTTTCCTTGGCCTGGTTTTGTTCGTTCTTTTGATCACCGGGGTTGGCACCGTCTTGGTCGCTCGGTTTGTCTGATCCCTGTTCGCTGGGAGAGTCGTTTGTGTCGTCGCCCGGTTCAGGCTTGTCGGATCGCTGTTCGGTTTTGTCGTCACTGCCGGAAGGCGACTCGCCAGGTTCGGAGTTTCCATCGGGGTTGTTGTCGGAATCTTGGGTTTTGGAGTCTGGGTCGCCGGATTCGGGTGGCTGATCCTTTGACTGGTCGTCCTGGTCTTGCCCGTCTTGTTCCTGTTTGTCTTGTTTGTCTTGTTCTTGGCGTACCTGTTCGTCCTGTTGTTCTTTGCGTTTCTGCTGTTGTTGGCGGGCTTCTTCTGGTGACACCGGTTCGGTGATCAGGATATTGAGTTTGGGTGCAGTGTTGGCTCGGTTACCCAGCGGCATCTTGTTGTCTCGGGCTTCGATCCAGTAGCTGATCGTCTGACCAGGCAGGAGTCCGAGTGGTTCGAGTGGGAACTCGACCGACTGGGGTCCGAAGACGGGTTGTTCACCGGCGAAGAGTTCACGGTTGTGTTCGACCAGTTGTTTTCCGTCGAGTTCGACCCGGAGTGTGAGGTGTTTGAGTTGAAAGTCGGGGTCACGAGCCTTGACGAGTAACGGGAGGACGGCGTTGGCGGGCAGTGTGAGGTCACTTTTCGGATCAAGCAGTTCGACCTCGGGCGGCAAGTCCGGTCGGATCGCGATCGAGTGGAGTGTCGGGTGCAGGTCGGTCGCACCTTGTTCGTCTCGACAGACGATCCGATAGAACTTCGGGTAATTCTCGAAATCGCCATCCCGAAAGGCGAGATGCCAAGCGACAGACAGCTTGGTTCCGTCGATGACATGCATCGGGTACTCCTCGGCCCGTTGCGACGTATCTTCGGTGTCGGAAAAGACGAGCCGAGCCGACTGAACGGGCAGAGACGTTGTGGCGTGGACGGTGACATTAGTCCCCTCCCATCCCTCGACATTCGGGCTGTCTCGCGATTCGTCTTCCAGTCGCATGTAGTCGGGGAAGTCGTAGTCGACCGAGACAACGGTCGCCGACGGAGCGGTGGAAACCTGGATTGAGTAGTTTGGTGTGACCGCGTCGCCGGCTTCAATTCGAAACGTGAGATTCTGCAGAAGGCCTCGTTCGTTTTCTCCCAGCAGCGTTACCGAGTACTCGGGATAGATCTCCTGCAACGATTGCTCGATGGGTCTCATTTCCAGTGGTTCGTCAACGAACCGTTGATCGGCGGTCGTGAAGTAGAGCGTGACATGTTCGTTTTCGTCGAGCGCCTTGTTGAGCGTGGCCTGGATCATTGGTTGAAAACGAGCCGGGACACGTGGGGCGCTGTCGGCGTCGACAAACGTATCGCCGTCGGCGATCTGCGTCTGAACCGATTCGAATTGGATCCGCGTGGGTGCCGTCGTGCTGGCACCGAAGGCTCGCATCAGTGAGGGGCCGATCGGTTTCAGGCCCAGTGATACGGTGAGCAGGGTGTAGAGACAGGCGGCGACGACGAGTGCGAGCAGAGTGTAGGTGGACCGCATGAGCAGGCTGCGGTCGACGGTGCCGTCGAGATCGGTTTTGGACAGGCCCACGGCCGCTCGCTTTTGGATTGACCGCATCACCGGCAGTCCGATCCGGCGGTCGGCCTGTTGCAGATCGACCAGGTTCAGCAGGTTCCCTTCGAGTGCCGACTCGAACTGTTCGATCTCACGAGCCACGTACAAGCGGTTGATCCGTCGTCGGTTGGGTAACCCGATTCTCCAGATGGCCCAGACAACGGAAGCTCCGAGGATCGAGCACCCCAGCACGAGTCGGGCCAGCGGCGGGACGAAGTCCATCCCCAGCCAGTGGTCAGCAATGACGAACAGCAACAGGTAGCCCAGAACTGCGGCGGCAGCGGTGACAATCGTCACCATGATGTCGGTCGAGCGAATCGTTTCGCGGGTCTTGGCGATCTTCGAGTCAACATATTCGTCAAACTCGACGTAGTGTGCCTGTCCGCTGCGTGTCGTCGTGGCCATCGATCTGGCTGTCCGGTTGGGAGCAGGGTGAAGTGTCTACGAGAGCCTGTTACTGCCTCTAGGAGTATAATCGACGCAGACGAGTGCGCGAATGTTCCTCTTCTTTCTTGGATTCCCGGCGGATGAATCTTCGGGCCCGTGCGACCGGAATAGTCGATGCGAAAGGCGCGTCTAGGTGGCAACAACGGGCGGGGAATTGATCGGTCGGTCGAGTTGTTTCCAGTTGGGACAACATGATGCCGAGTCCGGGAAGCAGTTGGTCGACTCGTGTTGATCTACTGGGCGTCTAGGATCTCGTCGATCACGATTCCGTCGACGTTCGTCAACCGACGTTCGATCCCGTTGTGGTAGAAGGTCAGTTGTTCGTGATCGAGTCCGAGCAGGTGCAGGACGGTGGCGTGGAAGTCGTGCCAGGTGGTGATGTTCTGTTCGGCCTTCCAACCGTAGACATCGGTTTCGCCGTAACTGGTTCCGGCATTCAGTCCGCCTCCGGCCATCCATACGCTGAAGCCATACTGGTTGTGGTCGCGACCGCTGCCGAGAACTGTTGAGCTGGACTGAGTGAAGGGCGTACGTCCGAATTCGCTGGTGAAAAGGACCAGCGTGTCCTCGAGAAGTCCGGTGCGTCGCAGGTCGGTGAGCAGTGCGGCGAGGGGCCGGTCGATTCGAGCCGCTTCGCGACCGTGATTGATGACCATGTCTTCGTGGCCGTCCCAGTTCTGTCTCGGGCGCCCAAACGCGCCTCCGCTGAACAACTGCACGAAGCGAACTCCCTGTTCGAGCAGTCGACGGGAGAGCAGGCAGGCACGTCCGAAGTCGGCAGTGGGTTGCTGATCGAGACCGTAGAGTTTCCGGGTGGCTTGAGTTTCGGAATCGAGAGATGTGACGGCGGGCACGGCCAATTGCATCCGTGCTGCGAGTTCGTAGCTGCGAATGCGGCCGAGCAGCGCGTCGTCGTTGCCACGTTGCTCGAGATGCCGGGTGTTGAGGCGGGACAACAGGCGGCGTGTGTCGGTCTCGGTTTTGGAAGAGATGGTCCGAGAGGGGAAGAGGTCGTCGAGCGGATTGCCTCGAGCCCGCAGCGGCACGCCCTGGTGCTCGGAGGGCAGAAAGCCGTTGGACCAGTTGATCGATCCTCCGGCGGGAAGGCCACGTGGGTCGGGAATCACGACATGAGTCGGCAGGTTGTCGGTTTCGCTGCCCAGGCCCCACGAGAGCCACGCGCCCAGGACCGGGAAGCCGTTCAGTCGGAAGCCCGTATTTTCCTGAAATGTGGCCGGTGTGTGGTTGGACGTTTCAGCGACCATCGACTTGATGACCGTCAGTTCGTCGGCCACCGAGGCGAGGTGCGGAAACAGGTCCGAAACCCACAAACCGCTTTGCCCTCGCTGCCTGAAGGACCAGTCGCTTTGCCGCAGCAGGCCGACCTGGCCAAAAAAGACATCGGGTTTTTCGTCCGAGTGCAGCGGAGTGCCGTGCAATCGGGCGAGTTGGGGTTTGTAGTCAAAACTGTCGACCTGGCTGAGGCCTCCGGCAGCCACCACATGGATCACGCGACGTACGGCCGGTGACGAGTTGGGGCGGGGTCGAACGGTGGCGGCGTACGGTGTCGCGTCGTTGTCGAGCAGCGAGATGAGTGCCGTGCTGCCGATACCGGCAGTGGCGAAGTCCAGAAACTGTCGTCGCGAGACAGGTTGAGTGATATCAATCGACATAAAGGAACTCGTTGGCGTTGAACAGCACTCGAGCCAAAGCGGCCAGGCCGTGCCGGGAGCTGAAGTCGCCGGCGGAAATGGCTTCTTGGCGAGTGGGGGGCCGCGAGAAGCAGAGTCGGAAGATGTATCGGATCTGAGCCGCGGTGTTTGGTCTCGATTCGCGTTTGACTCGAGCGGCCAGTCGATCGGACATTC
>CAVOEV010000346.1:0-4116 GCA_963694825.1 Planctomycetota bacterium | reverse complement strand
AAGGAGTCGTACTGGCCAATAAACTCGAAACCTTCTACCGGTTCTTTTACTCGAGCTTCGCCGGATTCTTCAAGACTCCCCTACAGATCCAGAAACTCTTCGACACAACCAGCCGCGTCAACCCCGACCGATCACGCTCACAACCACGACCACACGTCGTTCACTTCTATCGAGATCGTGACGAATACCGCCGCACACTCAGGAAACGCATCCCGCAAATCGACATCACCAACGGGCTCTACATGCCCGACGACCGCATCGCCTACTTCTTTCACGGACCACCCGCCGACCCGCTCTTTCCTCGAGCCACACTGTTTCACGAAGCCACCCACCAACTGCTCTACGAAAGCGAGCCCCGACAACGACCCATCGCACAGGAAGCTAACTTCTGGATCATCGAAGGCTTTGCCTGCTACATGGAGTCGTTCCGGCCATCACACACAGGTGACCAGATCGGTGATCCGCAATACGTGAGATTCCACTGGGCACGCAAACGAATGCTCGACGAACGATACTACATCCCGCTGAACACCTTCGCGGCAATGGGGCAGCGGTCGTTTCAGACCGACCCCAACATCACCAGGAACTACTCGCAGGCCTCCGGATTCGTCCACTTCCTGCTGCACTTCGACAATGGCCGGTATCGCGATGCCACCATCACACACCTGGCGGAAATCTATACACCCGGTCGCCGAATCGCCGTCTCGTCACTCCAAACTCTCACCGGAATCAACACCACCGAACTCGATCGGCAGTACCGACAACACCTGGCCGCTCAGCAGTCCCGACTCACACCTCGTCCCGCTCCCGCTCCCGCCCGGACGCCTCGCCAGTAGACGTCCCGACCCACACACGTCGTTTCGACACGCTCGAGACGGGCCGCGTCGACGATCCTCGCCCGCCCCTCACCACCAACCGCCCCCAACGCCGCTCGACCGCCGATCAGCGTGGGAGCCAGAAACACGTGAGCCTCGTCGATCCAATTGCCATCCACCAGCGATCCCAACACCTCGCTGCCGCCCTCGAACAACACGTTCGTCCATCGCCGGATCCCAAACTCCTCCAGCAATCCACCCACCTCGATTCGCCCCGACTCAGCCAAGCCACAACCGACCACTTCCACACCAGCTGCCTCCAACCCCGACACCCTCTCGGCGTCCGCCGCCGGCGAACACACCACCATCACCGGACCATCACAGGCCGAACGAACCAGCTGCGACTCGATACTCAGACGAGCGTCGGTGTCGAGTACGACTCGTGTGGCGATGCGTGGGCCGGCCGGTCGAGCCGTCAACAACGGATCGTCGGCCAACGCCGTACCGATGCCAACCACCACGGCGTCCACCCGACCACGCAACCGGTGAACCAGCTCTCGAGACGACTCGCTCGAAATCCACTGCGAATCTCCCGCCGACGACGCGATGCGGCCATCAAGTGTCATCGCCCATTTCGCATGAACCCAAGGCCGACCAGTCGCTAGCAAATGCAAGAACGGAGCATTCAGCCGGGCAACCGCCTCGGCGCCCACTCCCACCTCCACCTCGATCCCCGACGATTCCAGGATCGACAGGCCGCTGCCATCAGCATGAGGCGATGGGTCGCGGAGACCGACCACCACGCGAGCCACACCCGACCCCAGAATCGCGTCGGTGCACGGCGGAGTCTGGCCGTGATGACAGCACGGTTCCAATGTCACGAACAAAGTCGCTCCACGAGCCGACTCGCCGGCCGATTCCAACGCCGCCACCTCGGCATGAACACCACCGAATTCCGCGTGCCACCCCGCACCCAAAACCCGCAGGTCCCCGTCCACAACCACCGCACCCACCGCCGGGTTCGGCTCGACACGACCCTCGCCACGGGCTGCCAATCCCACGGCGTGATCCATCACCGCCTCGAAAGTCGCAAACGACTCGGTCATGACGCTGTGCCCGTGCCGAACTGGAATTGGTCGCGACGGCTAGTCTTGCTTGGCCTGGCCGGGTAGCCATAGCGTCTTGTCACCTGCTCCGCCATCCGCACCGCCCGCACCATCCGTACCGCCCGCCTCGGGCGTCGAGACCGACTGGACGGGGTCGCCCGGAGTCCACAGACCCGACGCTGTCACACTGCCGCCGTCGGTCGACCACGGAGCCTCGATGTCGACAGCTTCGACCAGCGACTGCAGTTCCACTCGCAGCTCCGGCAACTTGCTGCCGTAGTCGGTCCAAAGTCGAGACAACAGGTCGCGAAGACCCGGATCCGCCGGGTCCGACAGCCTCAAGGTCAACTCACGCATCTCCAACTGCAACGTCCGCTCGAACTCGCCCTCCAAGCCCATTACCGACTGCCGGGCTCGCGACAACCACAACAACGCCGACTCGCGGTCGTGACGCAATTCGCACAGATCCGCCAACGCCACCGCCGCACGCAGGAACTCCTCGCCACCCTGCAACGACTCGCGTCCCGTGTACTCGGTCAATACCCGAAACAGCAGGCCGCTGTGACGGACTAGCAACGCTCGGTTCAACAACATCACCAGGTACTGGTCGTCCAGCGAAGCCGGATCGACTCGCAACAGATCGCACGTCGACAGTATCGCCAACTCGTCGTCCGATTCGACGGCAACCGACGCCCCTTCGGGCAACCCCATCGCCTGGCGAATCGACGGCACGTCGATCGACAACATGTTCTGCTCGCAACGAACCTCCAAAACCCGTACCGCTCCAGCCAACGCCGCACTTCGCTCCGCATCGCCAGCCGCCGCCTCAGGAGACTGACCATCCAACGCCGCCAATTCGGTCGCCGGCCAAATCTCACTGACAAACTTCTCGACAAATTCCCGGTGCAATCGCCGCTTCACCGTTTCCAGTGTCTTCGGTTCAAAATGCCACGTGGTGTACAAGGCCGCAAATTCACGAGGCACCAGGTCAACTGACTCGTCGCCCTCCACGCCATCCTCGCCCTCGAAATGACTCAACTCACCACTCACCTCACGCAACGCCGCCTCGGCCGCGTCAATCTCCTCACCACTGCGAGCAACCAGATCGATCGCCGCCGGTTCCTCGTCACCTGCCGCCTGCACCATCAAGCGGGCCACGACCCGTGGCACAGTCTCCAGTGTCAGCGAATCAGCGGCCGCGGCCGCGACAATCTCACCCTCGACAAGATGATACATCCCGACCGGACCACCCTCCTCGCTGCGGCCCGGCTCGTCGACCCGGATGAAACGCTCCGAAGCGTCCAGATCGGTCAACCACTTCGATACGTTCTCGATGCCGAATCGACGATCCACCATCTTGACCACGTCGTCGCCCTGGCCCTGGATCAACAACTGAGCCAACGCCTGGCACTCCTCGGCTCGGTCCGCGTCCGCTGCCATACCCGCAGCCTCCACCATGGCCTCGGATGCCGCTGACGATTGACCCGACCAAACCAGACACAGGCCCCGGTTGAAACACAGCCCAAACCGCTCGCCCGATTCATCCTCCAACTCGTCAAGCAACAACCCATATCGATCGGCCGCCTCGCCCCAACACCCGCAACCAGCCACCGCAGCAGCAGCATCGCCACCAACCTCATCCAATACGTACACGCTGCGGAATGGGTACGGAATCTCACGAGTTCCGTCGAACTCGGCCAGACGCCGAAAAATCGATTCCTGCTGCTCGGCCGATGACGCCAACTGCAACGACAACACCAAATGCTGACGCGATGCCATCAACTCGCCATGCAAACGCATCCACGCCGAAATGCCCAATGCCAGGTTCGCCGCCATGTCGGGCCGCACCGTCACGCAACGACGCAAAGCTCGCTCGATCTCCTCACGAGCACCCGAGTAACCGAGCTCGGAGAGCTGGATCATTGCGACCAAGGCCAGGGCGAATCCGTGCTCGGGATCGTTCGCAACCACCACCGACAACTCGCGATGCGCCCCCTCGAGATCGCCGGCATCAAATAGCAATCCGCCTCGAGTCGTCCGCACCCAGGTGTTCTCAGGATGCTTCCGACCCAGATCGTCCAGAGCATTCAACGCCATCCGAGGCTGGTTGTTCTCCTGGAACTTCAATACCCGTTCCATGTCGTGAGACAAATCTCGACAACAGAACTTCAACTTGCGGCCGCTGCCGCAAGGGC
>CAVOEV010000345.1:0-4184 GCA_963694825.1 Planctomycetota bacterium | reverse complement strand
CGCGGCAGCAACGAAATTCGCTATAGCCAGCGGCACATCTGGAGATGGCGAGACTGGATCATCGAATCGCTGAACCAGAACACCGGCTATGACCGGATGCTGTTGGAAATGCTCGCCGCCGACGAGATCGCTCCCGGCGATGACAAGGCCCTGCGAGCGACCGGCTTCCTCGGCCGCAACTGGTACAAGTTCGATCGCAATGCCTGGCTGTTCGAAACCGTCGAACGGACCAGCCAGGGACTACTGGGCCTGACCTTTCGTTGTGCTCGGTGCCATGACCACAAGTTCGACCCCGTCACGCAGCGCGAGTACTACCGTTTTCGAGCCTTCTTCGAACCGCACGGGTTCCGCACCGAAATCGTCTCGGCCGACGTCAAGACCGAGACCGACAACCGCAAGTCCACCGTGCTTTCAGACGGACTACCCCGAGTCTTCGACGAAACACTCGACGCCCAGACCTTCCTGTTCATCCGCGGCGACGACCGCAACCCCGACACCACCAACCCGCTCGCACCAGGCGTCCCCGCCGCGTTGGGCGGCAAACGGTTCGACCAGACACCCATCCCACCCGTCCAACTGCCTCCGATCGCCTACGTGCCGATTCTGCGTCCCCTCGAGGCCGCCAAACGACTGAAAACCGAATCGCTCAAGGTCCAGGCCGCCGCCAGACAAGTCGACTCGCTTCAGGCCACCATTCAGACAACCGCAACTCAACTGGCCACCGCTCGGAAATCGCCGGCCACCAGCGACGCCCCCAACACACTGGCCTTTTCCGACTCGTTCAAGTCCTTCGACAAGTCGGCCTGGAAGGTCGTCTCGGGCAGTTGGTCGGTCCGCGACGGACAACTGGTCCAGACCGCCCTGGGCAGCTTCGTCAGTCTCGTCTCGACCACCGACCATCCCCGCAACTTCCAACTCACACTCAAGTACCGAACACTCGCTCCGGGCAACCCCCGCTCGGTCGGTTTCAGCTTCGACCACGTCGGCCCCAAACAGTCACACGACATCTACACCGCCATCAGCCCCAACGCACAAACCTCCAGCGTGCAGGCTTTTCACCGTACCGGCGGCCGCGAGATCTACCCGTCTGCGGGGATCCGTAGGGCACCCGGCCTGAAGATCGGGCGGACCATCCTGCTCGAAGCCACCGTCATTGACCGCTCGCTCACGATCGTGCTCGACGGCAAGACGGTGCTCGAGTACACGCTGCCCATGGAGCGACGCAACGGCAAGTTCGCACTCTGGGCTCACCAGGCCCACGCCGAATTCGACGAGATCCAAATCCACGCCATCCGCCCCACGATCAAGAGTCTCGAACACTCACTCGCCCAGGCCCGCAGCGACCTGCCCGTCAAGCAGGCCGAAGTCACACTCGCCCAAACACGTCTCGATTCACTTGCCGCACGCATCGCTGCCGAACAGGCTCGACACACCGGCGATCCAGGCACCCGCGAACGCCTCGCACTGACCGCCAGCCGAGCCGAACGTCAGATCGCCGTCGAACAGGCCCGCCTGAAACTGGTCCAGGCTCCCGACTCGACAACCACCAAGGCCCTCGCCACCGCGATCGCCGCTCGTAACGCCGCCGACGGCAGTTACTCCCCGTTCCCGGCCACCTACCCCAAGACCAGCACCGGTCGCCGCACCGCCCTGGCTCGATGGATGACACGACGCGATAATCCCCGCACGGCCCGAGTCGCCATCAACCAGATCTGGCTCCGGCACACCGGACAACGCTTCGTCAATACCGTCTCCGACTTCGGACTCCGCAGCAAACCCCGCGACTTCCCGCTGCTGATGGATTGGCTGTCGGCCGAGTTGATCGAAAGCGGCTGGGACATGAAGCACATCCACCGCCTGATCGTCTCCTCGGCGACGTACCGCATGAGTTCCTCGCCGGGGGGCGAACCGGCCGAACTGCTCAACCGCGAGATCGATCCCGACAACAGCCGGTTATGGCGGATGAACTCGCGACGAATGGAGGCCGAAGTCGTCCGCGACAGCCTGCTGGCCATCTCGGACACTCTCGACCCGGCATTCGGCGGCCCCGACATCCCCGAAACACAGGGCCAGAGTTCGCCTCGCCGAAGCCTCTACTTCCGCACCACGCCCGACAACAAAATGCTGATGCTCGAGCTGTTCGACCTGGCCAACCCCAACGAATGCTACGACCGACAGCAAAGTGTCGTGCCCGGACAGGCACTGGTAATGACCAACAGCCCCCTCGCCCTGGACCGCTCCAGACGCCTGGCACGCCGACTCGCCAACGACCTCACCCGACACCACGGACCCATCACCGACTCGAATCACCAGTCACTGGTCACCAGCTTCACCACCTCCGCCTTCGAAATAGTGCTCGGACGCCGACCCAGCCCCGAAGAACTGACCACCTGCAGCGGTTTCGTCGAACACAACACCAGGCTGTTGATCGACTCGAAATCTCTCACACCCTTCCCGAAAGGGACCGGAAGCGTGATCGCCGCTTCCACCGACCCGCTGACTCGAGCCCTGGAAAACCTGGTCCACGTGCTGCTGAGCCACAACGACTTTGTCACAATCCGCTGATCACTCAAACACTCCGAATCAACTCGGCCACGCCGGAATAGTCTCATGACACTCCGCCCCACATCGACACCGACCACCCCCTGCGGCCGGATCCCCCGCCGTACATTCCTGGCCGACACCGGCATGGGCTTCACCGGCCTGGCCCTGGGGGCGATGCTGGCCGAGGAGGGTATCGGTCGCACGGCGAATGCCGCCGTAGGAGCTCGAACAGACGGCTGGTCGCCACCCTCAGGCCTGGCCCGCCTGGCCCCCAAGGCCAAGAGCGTGATCTGGCTGTTCATGATCGGTGGCACCAGCCATCTCGAATCGTTCGACCCCAAACCCGCACTCAACAAGTATGCCGGGTTGACCATCGACGAGAGTCCCTACGCCAAGCAGGTGCTCGAGTCGCCGTTCTACCGCAAAAACGTCCGCGACTTTGCTGGTACGCCTCGGAAACTGATGAACAAGCTCTACCCGCTGCAGATCGGGTACCGCAAGCGAGGCGAATCGGGCACCGAGATCAGTGACTGGTGGCCGCATCTCTCGACCTGCATCGACGACATCAGCGTCGTCCGCTCAATGTGGACAACCGATAACGACCACGCCGCACAACTGCAGTTCCACACCGGCCGACACATCTTCGACGGCTTCTTCCCCTCGCTCGGATCCTGGGTCCACTACGGACTCGGCACGCTCAACAGAAACCTCCCCCGGTTCATCGTCCTGGGCAACCCGCCGGGCGACTGCTGCGGTGGAGTGGGAACTCATGGGGCCGATTACCTGGGGCCCGAACATGCCGGAGTCAAGATGCGGATCGATCCACGCAACCCGCTTCCCTTTGGATCACCCGGCTCGACGGTGTTCCGTGAAGAACGAGCCGACCAGATGGGACTGCTCAAACAACTCAATCAACTCGCCGCCGTCGAGTACCCCGGCGACAAGTCGATGCGGGCTCGGATCAAGTCGTACGAACTGGCCTACCGCATGCAAATGGCCGTCCCCGAAGCCATGACACTCGACGGAGAAACCGCTGCCACGCAATCGCTTTACGGCCTCGACAACAAGACCACCCGGCCGTTCGGACAACAGTGCCTGCTGGCCAGACGGTTTGTCGAACGAGGTGTCCGATTCGTGCAGCTGTATCACAACGGCTGGGACGCCCACAGCAAACTCATCGCCAACCACTCGTCCAAGATCGGACAGACCGACCTACCGATCGCCGGTTTGCTCAAGGACCTCAAACAACGAGGCCTGCTCGACGAAACGCTGGTCGTCTGGGGTACCGAGTTCGGACGCACCCCCGGTGCCGAAAACTCCGACGGACGCGATCATCACCCCTACGGCTTCTCGGTCTGGCTGGCCGGTGGAGGCATCAAGCAGGGCACCGTGCACGGAGCGACCGACGAACTGGGATTTCACGCCGCAGAAAACCGCCACTACGTCACCGATCTGCACGCCACCGTCCTGCACCAACTCGGCCTCGACCCCAAGACGCTCGAAGTCCCTGGCCACAAACGACTCGATATCGACTACGGCACACCGATCCAACAGATCATTGCCTAGATCCCACCGGCTCAAGCCCCCCGTGACAAAACAGCCGGCATCCTTCATCATGTCCGGCCAAGCCCCAAAGGCCT
>CAVOEV010000343.1:0-4222 GCA_963694825.1 Planctomycetota bacterium | reverse complement strand
CAGGACGAACAACAAACCGACACCGCAACCGACACCGCAACCGACACCGCAACCGACACCGCAACCGACACCGCAACCGACACCGCAACCGACACCGCAACCGACACCGCAGTCGCAGCCGAATCCTGAACGCAGCGACTCCCACTCAATCTGACAATCGACAACCACTCCTCGAATCCATCGAGACATTCATGGCAACCGACACCAAAACACATGTCGCGATCGGCGATTATCAGTACGGGTTTCATGATCCGACCGACGACTACGTCTTCACCTCCCGCAAGGGACTGGACGCCGAGATCGTGACTCAGATCTCGGAGCTGAAGAAGGAGCCGGACTGGATGAGACAGTTTCGGCTCGACTCACTGGCCATCTTCGAGACCAAGCCGATGCCCGACTGGGGCGGAGCACTCGACGAACTGGACTTTCAGAACATCTACTACTACGTCCGAGCCTCCGACGGCCAGGAAAAGAGTTGGGACGACGTACCCGACGACATTCGCAAGACCTACGATCGACTGGGGATTCCCGAAGCCGAAAAGAAGTACCTGGCCGGAGTGAAGGCTCAGTACGAGTCGGAAGTCGTCTACGGTAGCCTGCAGGAAGACCTCGCCGATCAGGGCGTGATCTTCACCGACACCGACACGGCACTGCGCGAACACTCCGAGTTGTTCCGCGAGTACTTCAGCACCCTGATCCCACCCTCCGACAATAAGTTCGCGGCACTCAACTCGGCCGTCTGGTCCGGTGGGTCGTTCATCTACATCCCGCCGGGAGTCCACATCGAATTCCCCCTGCAGGCCTACTTCCGGATCAACTCCGAAAACATGGGCCAGTTCGAACGGACGCTGATTATCGTCGACGAAGGCGCCAGCGTGCATTACGTCGAAGGCTGCACCGCTCCAACCTATTCCAGCGAAAGCCTGCATTCAGCAGTGGTCGAAATCGTGGTCAAACGAGGTGCTCGCTGCCGGTACACCACGATCCAGAACTGGTCCAATAACGTCTACAACCTCGTCACCAAGCGGGCAATGGTCTACGCCGATGGACTGATGGAATGGGTCGACGGCAACCTCGGATCGAAACTCACCATGAAGTACCCGGCCGTCTACCTGATGGAACCCGGCGCCCGTGGCGAAACTCTCTCGATCGCCTTCGCCAGCGAAGGACAACACCAGGACGCTGGATCCAAAATGGTCCACTGTGCTCCGAATACCTCCAGCCGGATCATCTCAAAAAGCATCTCCAAGTCCGGAGGACGTACCAGCTACCGTGGGCTGGTGAAAATCAACAAGCAGGCGACCGGATGCAAGAGCAGCGTGGTCTGCGACGCCCTGATTCTCGATCCCGAAAGCCGAAGCGATACCTATCCTTACATCGAAATCGATGAAAAGGATGTGGTGATCGAGCACGAAGCGAGCGTGTCGAAGATCGCCGAAGAACAGTTGTTCTACCTGATGAGCCGCGGGATGTCCGAAACCGAAGCCTCCGCAATGATCGTCACCGGGTTCATCGAACCCCTGGTCAAGGAACTGCCGATGGAGTACGCGGTCGAAATGAACCGGTTGATCGAGCTGCAAATGGAAGGGTCAGTGGGCTGAATCGCGACCACCCCGTGAAGTCCCAGACTTCACACCACCACTCAGTCGACTCACACCAACAAGACGATCACAACCCGATGAGCACTCCACCCGCCACCGACCCCGCCACCGACCCCACCACCGGGTCCAGCTCCGCAACCGCCACCACGACGGCCCCCTTCGATGCGGCCGCCTTCGATCAGTTCGTCGCCTCACGAGATGAACCCCAGTGGGTCACCCAGCGACGACGACAAGCGTTTGCTGACTACTGCAAACTGCTCGAGTTGCCGCTGGATGACGAGGAATGGAAGCGGGTCGAGTTGAGAGCGTTTCGGCCCGATACGTTTGAGATTTCAGCCGCCGCGCCCACCGCCGAACACGCAGCCACGCTACAGACGCTGATGCGAGACCGTGCCGAGTTTGCCGGTGGAGTCGTTCACGTTGATGGACATGCCGTCGACGAAAGTCTCGACAACCAACTGGCCGCACAAGGGGTCCGGTTCGGAAGTCTGTCGAGGCTGGTTCGTGAGGAACCGGAATTGCTCGAGAAGCACTTCCTGACCCGAGGCGTCTGTCCGAACACCGATCGCTTCTCGGCTTGGCACTCGGCCTTCTGGACCGGTGGCACCGTGCTGTTTGTCCCCGCCGGAGTCGAAATCACGACACCCCTGTACAGCCTGATCGGGCTGGCTACCGACTCGGTCGCCGATTTCAGCCACACGCTCGTGATACTCGAAGACGGAGCACAGGCCACTCTGCTCGAAGAAACCGCCTCGGCCGATCCAGCTCACCGTGGAGCTCACATGGGAGCCGTCGAGTTGCTGTTGGGGCGAGAGTCGAGACTCCGGTACGTACAATTGCAGAACTGGAACGAATCGACCTGGCACATCGCTCATCAGACCGGCCGGGTCGCTGCCGATGCCCATCTGCAATGGACCGTCGCCGGACTCGGCGGCCGACTGGCTCACATTCATCAGGACGTCAGGCTCGATGGACGAGGCGCCCACGCCGAAGTCAATGGACTCAGCTTCGCGACCGGTCAACAGCGGATGAGCTACTACACCCAGCAGACTCACCACTCGCCCGATACCAACAGCGATCTGCTGTACCGAAATGTCCTGCGAGACAACTCGCGAATCGTCTGGCGAGGCATGATCCAGGTCGACGTCGACGCTCAACGTACCGACGGCTACCAACGCAGTGACGCTCTGCTGCTCTCACCCGACGCCCGCATCGATGCGATTCCCGGACTGGAAATCGAAGCCGATGATGTGAAATGCACGCACGGAGCCACCGCAGGTCGAGTCGATGCCGAACAGGTGTTCTACCTGATGTGCCGGGGACTCACCCAATACGAAGCCATGCACATGATCGTCCAAGGCTTCTTCAGTGTCGTCTCGGATCGCATCCCCGTCGAACTCGTACGCGACACACTCGACAATGCCGTCGAACGCAAACTCGGAATCGGCGACTGACACCCCCCGCCCAGACGCACTCCACCACAACTCGCTTCACCAACGTCCCACGGAATCCTCATATGACCCAATGGACCCGCCTAGCCGCTGTCGATGAACTTAAGCCCGGGGACCGCAAGACCGAGTTCATCGACGACAATCCGGTGCTGCTGGTCCGGACCGATGACGACTACTTCTGCGTCGCGGATGTCTGCTCGCACGATGGACAACCGCTAAGCGACGGTCCGATCAGCGACAATCACATCACCTGCACCAGGCACGGAGCCCGCTTCGATCTCGCCAACGGAAACGCCCTGTGCATGCCGGCCACCGAACCGATTGTGGCCTACTCCATTCAAGTTACCGACGACGGTATTCTGGCCAGACTTGCCACCTCCGATGACTCCAATTCGCAATCCAACGCAATCCCGACCAACGACGAAACCAGCGTCTCGGACCACGATGCCAATCCCGCCGACAACTCGACAGCTACTCCAGGTCCGCCCGAAACCACACCGTCATCCGAATCCGACGATGCCAGTGCTGACCTGGATCCAACCGCTGGCGAGTCCGGAACCATCGACGCGGCTGTGATGCTCGAAGCACTCAAGGAAGTCATCGACCCGGAACTGATGGTCAACATCGTCGACCTCGGATTGATCTACGACGTGCGACACGACGGGAAAGACTTGGTGTCCGTCGACATGACACTGACCAGCCCCGCCTGCCCGGCCGGACCGCAACTGGTTCAGCAATCCAAGATGGCCCTCGAACGACTCGATGGAATCACCGAGGCACAGATCAACCTGGTGATGACGCCACCTTGGACACCCGAACGGATGACCGACGACGCCCGAGACAACCTCGGGATCTTCTAAACAACTGGTGCCGAGGGCGGTAGGGTCGGCATTGGCGTTTCGGTTTGCCAACGACGTCGTGGCGACATAGGATATCGCCGGTCAGCAACAACCCACATCACGGCGACCGGCTGGGGTCGCCTTCGACCGAAGGACGCCAGGTGTCAACTCGGACCAGCTTCCCCTGGAATTCCCATCTCCAGCCGACACGAATTGATCGGCCAGCCACCCTCGAATCGCCCGCAACAACTCAACCCGTCTCAGTCCCCACCGTCGGCTTCTCGGCCAACGGCCTGACCACGCTTCGCTGGGACCTGCTGCAGGATGTCGC
>CAVOEV010000342.1:0-4222 GCA_963694825.1 Planctomycetota bacterium | reverse complement strand
CCCGGATCCGGTGCTGGTGATACGGCTGCCGAGCCGAAGGATACCGAAGCGAAGTGAATCGGCAGACCAGTGCCCAAGCCGTCGACGAGGTCGCCCTCGGAGAACGACTCCGGCAGGGCGTCGTGACCGTGTTCGGCGTGGCGTTGTGCCTGTTCACGGTGCTGGAGATGAACTACCCGCGGCTGCAGCAGCAGTCGGCACTGGCGTTGTTCATCATGATGGGCCTGGTGATTTGTTTTCTGGTGAATCCGCTCCACGCGAAGTTGAAGGATTGGAAATCGCTTCGATGTCTCGACACAATCTTCGCGTTGGCCGTTGTCGTGACCTGTGGTTACGTGGTGATCCAACTCGAACCGACGTTCCGGTCGTGGTGGGCCGGAGGCGAATCGCTGGGCGATCGTGCTGGCAGCGAGACACGGTTGGACATCCTGATGGGTGCGATCGGTCTGGTTCTGGTGTTCGAGTCGACTCGGCGTGCAATCGGTTGGATTGTTCCGGCACTGGCATTGGCGTTTGTGGCCCACACCTACTACTGCCACGGTTCGATCGCATACGACTGGCCCGAGATGCCCGACTGGCTGCTACCACACTCCGGTCAAAATGCCGCCGACATCGTCAGCACGACGTACATCCAGACCCTGGGCGTCTTCGGTCCGGCGGCTGGTGTGATGTTCAAGTACGTCTTCCTGTTCGTCGTATTCGGTGCCTTTCTCGAGATGTCTGGCGCGACTCAGTTCATCATTGATTTTTCTGAACGCATCTTCGGCGGCAGTCCGGGCGGACCGGCCAAGGTGTCGGTGCTGGGCAGTGGCTTGATGGGTTCGCTTTCAGGTTCCGCGGTAGCGAACGCGGTAACGACCGGGACTTTCACGATCCCGATGATGCGTAACGTCGGCTTCAAGCCTCATGTCGCCGCCGGAATCACGGCCGCTGCGGCGTCCGGCGGTGCCCTGGTGCCTCCGGTGATGGGCGCCGGAGCCTACATGATGCTGGAGATTGTCGAACCGAACGTGACCTTTGTACAAGTGGCCACCGCAGCGGCGATTCCGGCCATCCTCTACTACCTCTCGATCTGGATGATCGTGCATTTCTACTCGCGACGTGTCGGTCAGACTGCTCGGGCAACCGACAGCATGCCTCGCAAGGAACTTTCGAAATTCGAAGCGACGGTCTTTTCCGGAGCGTTGGTTGCGCTGATCGGTTTGCTGCTGGATTCCTACACGCCATTCAAGGCTGTTTCGGGCGCCTTGATGGTGATCATGGTCTGCACGGTGTTTCGCCGGGAACTTCCGCTCGAGAAGAAAACTCGAGCTTCGGCCATCCTGACCTTCGCCCTGGTGGTGCTTGTCAATCAGTTGCAATGGAAGTGGTCTGCGTGGTTGCCCGATGATCTTGCTTCGTTCCTCTCGGCGTATCAGCCCGGAGCGTGGACGGATCCGAGTGTGCAGGCGATCACACGACGCGCAATGATGGGCAGCCTGTTGAACTCGACAATCCTAGGGACAATGGGATTGTTCGTGTTCGGGTTGTGTGCACGTTCGTGGCGACCGTCGATGTTGTCGGCGATGTCCAGAGCGGCGAAGAATGGTGTGTCGCTGGTTGCCGCGAGTGCGTGCGTGGGGATCATCATCGGAGTCGTTCAGCAGACCGGAATTGCGACGGACTTCAGCGCAGTGATCAAGAGCCTCGTGGCGACCAATCTTCTGCTGGCCCTGCTGGGCATCATGGCCTGTTCGATCGTGTTGGGGATGGGCGTGCCGTCGGTGGTCTGCTACCTGCTGATGGCAACCCTGATGGGTTCGCTTTTGGGCGAATTGGGAGTGATCCCACTCGCGGCTCACCTGTTCATCTTCTACTTCGGCATGATGTCGATGGTGACTCCACCGGTGGCGTTGGCCGCTTATGCCAGTGCGTCGATCGCCAAGGCGAACATCATGCGAACCGGTTTGGCTGCGTTCCGGTTCTCGCTGGTCGGTTTCACTCTGCCGTTCATGTTCGTCTATCGGCCGGCGTTGTTGTTGATGGATGGGGCGAAGTGGGATGCGTGGATTGCGGCGAAGGACGCGGGGCGACCTGGCGAGGCGGCCGAGTTGTTGAAGCAAGCCCAGGCTGCATATGCGCCTTGGGACAAACTGACGTTGTCGGTGACGACGGCGGTTATCGGAGTGATCGCGCTGGCTGCCGGGATCGCAGGTTTCTGCCGCAAGGAGGCATCATGGTGGCAACGGGCCATGTTCATCACCTCGGCCGCAATGCTCTTGTACCCGGCCCTGTGGCTGAACCTCGGCGGCGGGTTCCTGTTTGCCATCACCGTGTTTTTGAACACGACCGTGACCCCAACGGGATCGGAGCATGCGTCCGATCCGGCCGCTGCCGAGGTCTCGGAATCCGACTGACCGACTTCCACAACGGAGCCTGATATGCCTTCGATGATCTGTGCGCCTCAACCGCTCGCCGTCGAAGCCGGCGCAAGGATGCTGGCCGATGGAGGCAACGCCTTCGACGCGGCGATCGCCTGTGTGGCCGTGCAGTGGCTCGTCGACCCGCACTCGTGCGGAGCCGGGGGGTACATGGTAATGACGTCGTTTTCGGCCGAAACCGGCGAGGCCAACCCGATCATCGACGCGCCGGCGGTGGCTGGAAGCGGTGTGTCCGAGGGGATGTGGCAGGACATTGTGATCAGCCCCAACCCCGACGGTTGGGGCTATTTCCTGCAGGGAAAGGTGAACGAAGACGGGTACCAGAGCGTGTGCGTACCGGGGATTGGACGAGGCCTCGGGCTGATGCACCAGAAATGGTGCACTCGCGGTTGGGACCAGTTGCTGGCTGCTGCGATCGGATTCGCCGAAGACGGCTGGGTGGTGGGTCCGCTGATGGCTTCGCGTTGGAAAGAACCGGCCGGTTTCTACGAAGGCTCGTCATCGCGGCAGAAACTCGATGTCACACCGTCGGCTCAACAAATCTACCTGAAGGCCGACGGTTCGACCTACGAGATGCACGAGACACTGACCAACCCAGATTATGCGGCCACGCTACGTCGGATTGCCGAGGTTGGACCCGAGGACCTGCACACCGGCCAGTTGGCCGAGACGATGGCAACCGATCTTGAGGCCGGTGGAAGCTGGGTCACGGCCGACGATCTGGCCAACTATGAGCCTCGGTCCGAGGAACCGGTGACGACCAACTACAAGGGCTACACCATCGTCAGCAATCAGCCACCACACGGTGGGCCCACACTGGCGGCGATTTTGAACATCCTCGGCGACCAGGACCTGAAATCGCTCGGACACAACTCGCCCGAGTACATTCTCACAGTGTCATTGGCCATGAAGGCGGCCTTCGCCGACCGGAACCGGCACCTGGCCGACGACCGCTTCGCCGATGTTCCGCTGGAATGGATGATCTCTGCCGACCGAGCTGCTGATTGGCGAGAAGTGATCGCCGCGGGCGAAGAGATTGATGTGGGGCGGCAGCAAGCCGATTCCGGGACGACGCATGTCAGTGTGGTCGACGCACAAGGCAACTGTGTCTCGCTGACTCACTCGCTGGGGACCAGTTCCGGAGTCATTACGCCTGGACTGGGGTTCATGTACAACAACTCGATGGTCAATTTTGATCCCTACCCTGGCAACCCCAACAGCATTGCTCCCCGCAAGGGCCGCACGACCGGGATGACTCCGACCATAGTCCTTCGCGACGGGCGTCCGGTACTGGTGCTCGGTGCACCCGGAGCCACTCGGATCATTACATCGGTGTTGCAGGTGATTCTGAATCACCTGGAATTCGGGATGAGTATCACCGACGCGGTGCATGTGCCTCGGTTTGATTGCCAGGGTGACGTGATCAAGTGTCAGCGGCGGATTCCCGAGTCGGTTTGCGAGCAGGTTCGACAGTCGCACGACGTGGTCCGGATTCCTCGCAGTCATGGCGGGTTGGCCTTGGTACACGCTGTCGCCATTAACCCAGAGAGTGGCGAATTGACCGGTGCGGCGGACACCGGAGCCGACGGAATGGCGTTGCTGGTGCCTTAGGTGCCGGGAACGCGTCAGTCGGCGACAGGAACTTGACGCCTGCTTCTGACATCTGTTAGATTCGCGAGCGACCCGAGTTTTGGATGTTCAACGGCCATGAGAACGACCGAGCCATTGTTGCTGGGCCTTCTACGGATCCCCCCGAGAGGTGGGAGGGCTTAGGTTGTCGACACTCTGAACTTACAGAAGAC
>CAVOEV010000341.1:0-4226 GCA_963694825.1 Planctomycetota bacterium | reverse complement strand
AGTCAGCACCCGATTTCAGTGCAAGAAGGTTGGTTTTTCCTTCGATCTTCGTGCCTTTGCCGTGACACTTGATGCAATGCGCCGTGAATGTCGATTGCAGCGTTGTCAAAGTATCATCAGCCGGTGATGACGCCGGCTGACCAACAATCAGCAGCAGAGCGATGAAAGGCGTGGACGTGGTTTTCATGATATTCCAGGCACTCGGTGCGTGCCCCACGACTTGATCTCCAACGACCATAGTCGGCTTAAGTCTGCAGTTCTGCAACTGCCATTCCGGGTTGCGTCACCCACTTCGCCAAAGCGCTGCAAAATGCGCTGCAGCAGCCAGCCGTTTTGCCTCGCACGGGGTCGCAAGCCACTTTGCCCTCGCATGAAAAAATCTGTTTTGCAGGGGTTTGCCGCCGGATGCGAGTGACCTACCTCTGTGGAAGCAGGAAAGCATGTAAGTCCCGACAAAACAGTACAGAAAGCGTCGCCTGTCACTGGGTGGCAGCCAGAACAGCTGCGTACGTCACCGGGCGATGCGGAGGAACCATGTGTGGAGCTACGACTTCGTTGCCGCGCGGACCGAGGATGGTCGCGCGTTGCGAATGCTGGTGGTGATCGACGAATTCACCCGCGAGTGCCTGACGATCGAGGTGGGGCGGAGCTTCACGTCGGATGATGTGATTGGTGTGCTGCAGTACCTGTTCGCGATTCGCGGTGTTCCCGGGCACATCCGCAGCGAGAACGGGCCGGAGTTTGTCGCGAAGGGCATTCGACGCTGGTTGATTGTCCGTTGGCGTCTTGACGCCAACCACCGGCGACCGCATAGTGCCCTCGGCTACCAGACCCCGGCCGCGTTTGCGGCCAACTGTGTTCTGGAGGATTCCGCTACGCTTCATCCACCAGAACACAGAACTATCACTGACCTGAAACTCTCTCATTAGGAGTGATACAGGATTTTGGGGTAGGTCAGTGCCACAACACATCCCGCGAACAGACAGGTTTCTTATGCCACCGACTCTCCGTCCGAGTTGCCTTCACCGGGTCGCTATGGCGACCGCGATTCTTTCCCTGATTGGCTCGGTCGCGGTCGCTCAACAGGGATCTCCCCACAACGACCCGATCCTGCTCTCACACCGTGGGCTGGTCCGGCACGCACCGGAGAACACGATTCCGGCCTTTGAGGCGGCTGTTGCCCTGGGAGCATCGATCGAACTGGACGTCTACCAGGCCCGGGACGGTGAACTCGTCGTGATCCACGACAACACCGTCGATCGCACCACCAATGGCACGGGAACCATCGGCGACATGACTCTGGCGCAGATCCGGAAACTCGATGCGGGCAGTTGGTTCCATCCCCGGTTCCAGGGGCTGAAGGTGCCGACCCTCGACGAGGCCTTCCGGGTGATCAAGAAGCGACAACGTGCTCCAATCACGATCGCGTTGAACATGAAAGTCATCTCACCTCGTATCGAGGAGAAGATCGTCAAGCTGGTCAAGAAGCACGATCTCTTCGATCAACTTTTCGCGTTCGGCCAACCTGCCGATTCCAGTCGACGATTCAAGACTGCCAACCGCAGGCTAAAGACCACCATCGTCAAGATCTACGACTCCGCACAGTTTGCCACGGCGCTGAAAGATCCATTGGGTGACTGTCTCTGGGTCGGCTTCGTCCCCAGTCGTGAGGAAATGGAACAGGCTCATCAACTGAAGAAGCAGGTCTGGTTGAGTCTGAAGATCGGTGACCGTCGGCCCGACATCTGGGACAAGGCCCGCGCCAGCGGCATGGACGGCATCTGTACCGACTGGCCGCTGGAGTGTCGTCTGCATTGGCGAAACACCCCCTGATTGGCCGACACTGATTGCGGGCGGTGACTCGTTAGCAGTCGCGTGGTTCACCGGGACGGAACCACGACACCGTCTCGACGGCTGACGGGGCCCCTGGCAAACCGCTCGTCGGGCTTTTCCCGCATAGAACGCTTCGGCGACGCTCGGTTCTTTTCTTGGACCGATGCCGTCAAGCCCCCACGAGTTCGCACCGCTCGAGTGGCCCGGTAGGCCACTCGCTCAGGGACCGTTGATGCCCGTTTGAATTCGGCACGGCGGACCGTGTGTTGATTCGGTGGCCATCCCGCCAGCAGGTCACTATGCTCCGCCGCCATGGCGTCACGCAACTCACCGCTGAACCCACGCGTCCATTTTGACAACTTCCGCAGCTGGCTGGATTTGGAGGGCAAGGCCGAACAGCAACGCATGGAGTCCCGTCGAAATCAAATGACACCGGCAGAGGCCGAACGCAACGGCTCCACGCTGCTGAATATGGTGATCACCAGTCACACGACCGGGCTGGGCGGGCGTTACCTGCTGACACTGCAGAAGCGGCACGCTCCCGAACGGCTTCCCTGGCACCGTTTCCGGGTCGGCAGCCCTGTGTCACTCTCTTCGGAACAGGATCACCGCCCCTTGTCCGGGGTCGTCAGCGCCCGTCGTCGCGACCACATCGAGGTGGCGTTGAACAAGTGGCCCGAGGGCGACAGCTTCCGGGTCGATATAACTCCCGACGAGATCACTCGCAAACGGCAACGGGAGGCATTAGATGCGGCTGAACGTGCCACCGGTCGGCTGGCCCAATTACGCGACCTGTTGCTGTACCACGGCGAACCGGAGTTTGACGAGAACCTGGAACCCGAGGGTGCCGAGCATCTCGACGATTCACAACGCCAGGCCGTCGCCTTTGCGCTCTCGGCCCAGGACCTGGCGATCATCCATGGACCGCCGGGAACAGGAAAAACGACCACCGTGGTCGAGGTCATCCGCCAGGCCGTTGCCAACGGCGAACGGGTCCTGGCGTGTGCGCCCAGCAACACCGCTGTCGACAACCTTCTCGAACGACTGATCGCCACCGGCGCCCGGGCCGTCCGACTGGGCCACCCGGCCCGGGTTCTCGAGGTCGTCCGCAGCCACACGCTGGATGCGCTTGTCGAACAACACGACGCGAGACCGGTGATCCAGGACATGCTCAAGGAAGCCGACCACCTCGAACGCCGCTCACGACGATACACCCGCGCCCGCCCCGCCGCGGGCCAGAAACACCAGCAACGAAAGGATGCCCGTGAACTCCGGCGAGATGCGAGGATGCTCGAACAACACGCCATCAACCAACTGCTCGCCGACGCCGAGGTGATCTGCGCCACGGTCAGCTTCGATTTCCGGGTTCTCGACGAGAGCAAATTCGACCTGCTGGTGATTGACGAGGCGTGCCAGAGCGTCGAACCGGGATGCTGGATCCCGCTGCGGCATGTCCAACGCGTCTTGCTGGCCGGGGACCACTGCCAACTGCCACCCACAATTCTCTCACGCGATGCCGCACAGCAGGGACTGGATGTCAGTCTGATGCAGAGGTTGGTCGAACACTTCGGCGACACCGTCACTCGCCAATTGACGGTCCAGTACCGCATGCACGAACAAATTATGCAGTTCTCGTCGGACCACTTCTACGACGGGACGTTGACTGCCGACGATTCGGTAAAAACACATCTGCTCAACGACCTGCCGGATGTTGAGATCGACGGCCGGGACAACCAACCGGTCCTGTTCATCGACACGGCCGGAGCCGGATGGGACGAACAACTCGAACCCGAAGGTTTCAGCCGGTTCAACCCCCAGGAGGGCCAACTGGTACTCGACCGGGTCACGGCATTGTGTGAGGGAGGAATCGCCCCCCGCGACATCGCCGTGATCGCCCCGTATGCCGCCCAGGTCCGCTGGTTGCGGCAGCACTGCCAGATCGATCATCTCGAAATCGACACCGTCGACGGATTCCAGGGCAGGGAGAAGGAGGCGGTCGTGATCTGCACCGTGCGATCCAACTCCGACGGTGAAGTCGGGTTTCTCTCCGATTCCCGACGAATGAACGTCGCCCTGACCAGGGCCAGGCGACAATTGACCGTCGTCGGCGACAGCGCGACGCTCGGGGCCGATCCGTTCTTCGCCAAGTTGCTCGAGTGGTTCGAGACGTCCGGGGCGTACCGATCGGTCTGGGAACTGGCCTAGAGATCACCTCGCTGGAATCAGACCTCGCCCAGCTTGGCCGTCGAGTCCCCGAATACCTTCAACCGTACACCGCACTTCTCCATCAGCGAGAGGTCGAGACTGCACATCTTGCGGATCTCCTTTCCGGATCACGCAGATCCGGGTGATCCTCTCATTTCCACTGGTACAATGGGAGAGGGTAAGGTCAC
>CAVOEV010000340.1:0-4262 GCA_963694825.1 Planctomycetota bacterium | reverse complement strand
CCCCCCTCCACCCCCCATGGCACTCACCGCACTCACCGCCTTGCCGGTCTTCAACGAAGTGCCTCACGTCAATCACGTCCTCGACCAAGTTCTCGAGCATTGCTCCGACGTACTGGTGGTCGACGACGGATCGACCGACGGTACGACCGAGATTCTTGCCCAACGCAACGACATTCGCATCGCCATCCACGACAGCAATCGAGGCTATGGAGCCGCTCTGCTGACCGCTTTTGAATACGCCATCACACACCACTTCGATGTCATCGTGACAATCGATTGCGACGGACAGCACGAACCCACACGAATCACCGCACTCGTCGACGAACTCGAAACCCAACAGGCCGACATACTCTCGGGAAGCCGCTACCTGGAATTCTCGACCGACCCGGACATCCCGCCCGAGGATCGTCGACGAATCAATGTCGAGATCACCAAACGACTCAACCGCGAACTGGGCCTCGAGTTGACCGACGCCTTCTGCGGCTTCAAGGCCTATCGCACACAGGCACTCGGCAAACTCTCCCTGACCGAAACCGGCTACGCGATGCCTCTGGAATTGTGGGTCCAGGCGGTCCGAGCTGGCCTGCACATCGTCGAATACCCCGTCCCACTGATCTACCTCGACGAAGAGCGATCCTTCGGCGGGTCACTCGACGACGCGGGCCTGCGAATGTCATACTACAATGAGATCTTGGATCGTGCCCTGGCCGCAACGGCCCCCGAATGAGCCCGCGTCAGCCTCGAACGGCTCAATTCCCGCCGCCGCCCCGTTCCGATAGCCAGTCAGCAACCGTGTCCGTTTCCTCCACCCTGATCGCTGCCAAGTCCCTGCGAGTTCCGCGGCAGGACAGAGCCGTACACTCGCACCCGTCACCGTTGCAGGCAGCCCGACTGGCGACCGAGACTCGGCAACTGTTCGGTTCCAGCGACATCCGCATTGGCGGAATCCGGCTGGCCGACTGGAGAGACCAGGTGGCGACCGATACGTTGGCGGCGGCCGCCGAATACTCGGCCGACTGCGGACACAACCTGCCGACACACAACTCTTCCGGCCCACTGATCGTCGCGGGGCACCAGCCCACCCTGTTTCACTGCGGCGTGTTGATCAAGAACTTTGCAATCGCCCGGTTGGCTCGACACCTCCATGGCACTCCGATCAACCTGATCATCGACAACGACATCGCCACTCCCCTGCACCTGGCAGTGCCAGACGGGACCCCAGACCAACCGGCCACTCGCCTGATCCCCTTCGCCGCAGACTCCGCAGCACGACCCTGGGAAGAAATCAAGCCGGATCTCTCAGGAGCCTTCACCGGTTTCCCCGATCGAGTCGTCGACGCGCTGTCGCGATGGAACATCCGTCCCGTGCTGCCGGACATATGGCCAGCCGCCGTCTCGGCCGCCGAACAAGGTCGCGGACTCGCAGACTGCCTCTCAGCCGCACGCATCAACCTGCAGGAACAATTCGATCACGGCACGCTCGAATTGCCCATCTCACGGCTGGCCACACGCAAACCGTTCCTCCGTTTTCTGGCCCTGCTGCTACTCGACGCCGAACGATTTGCCGATGCCCACAATCGCGCCCTGGCCGCCTACCGGATCGCCAACCGAGTCCGCAGCCGGACTCACCCTGCCGCCGACCTCAAACGATGCGACGACTGGCTCGAAACCCCGTTCTGGTGCTGGCACGCCGGCGACACCCGCAGACGTCGACTCATGGTCCGAGTCGCACAACAGTCCATCGCCGTCAGCGACGGCAACAGCCTCCAAGCCCAGTGGCCTCTCGCGTCCGTGTCAGACTTCACGCAACTCGCCGACATTCTCGGCCAGTGGCAAAACGATGGACTCAAGATTCGCCCAAGCGCACTCTCCACAACACTGTTCGCCCGAGCCTTCCTCGCCGACATGTTTGTGCACGGGGTCGGTGGCTCGAAGTACGACGCGGTGACCGACTCGCTTATGGCCGACTTCTTCCACATCGCACCACCACCATTTCTCACTCTCTCCGCCACACTCCAACTCCCGCTCGCAGGTGCTTCAGACGTCACAACCCACGACCGCAGCCGACTGATCTCAAGACGCCGACGCATGATCCACAACGCCCAGGACTTCCTCGAAGATGGACAAGCCACCGAACTGCGATACCAGAAAACCTCACTGATTCAACAACAGCTCGCCGACTCGCTCGACCAATCACCCTCCGCACGACAACGACGCCGGGGACGCTATCAGAAGTTTCGTCGCCTGAATCGGGAACTCGCTCGACACACCATCGGAGCACGCCAGGCCCTCGAAGGGGAACTCCAACATCTTGATCGACAACTCGACGCCAATCATGTGCTGACCAATCGAGAATTCGCGTTCTGCCTGTTTTCCGCCGAACACCTTCGCGACTTCCTCGAACACGCACTCGACGAACTCGATTGACCGCCCGGCACCGCTCATCCCCGAGACTGGCCACCCGGTACCGTGGTTGTTTACCATCTCAAGTCGACATGCCTCCGAGAACGCGCCAGGAGCCCGCACCGTGAACCGCAGACACCAACACTCGCAGGCGTATCGCTCACATCCGAATCACTCGGCTCAAACCGGCCGACTGCTGCTCGGGACAGCCCTCTCGGCCCTCGCCCTGACCCTGCTGACCACCACAGCCGACGCCTGGCCGGCCAAGGCCGTTCCCGGCACACAGGACCGGCTCAAGTCCGACATTCAATACCTTGCCTCCGACAAACTCGAAGGACGTGGAGTCGGAACCCAGGGCCTGAACCTTGCCGCCGACTACATCCGCAAACAGTTCCAACAGGCCGGGCTGGATGTGAAACAGGTCGATGGAGACGCCTATCAGAAATTCACAATGGTCACCGATGTCAAACTCGGCAGCCCCAATGCCGTGACATTCTCCGGACCCAAAGGAGAGTCGATCGAGTTGGCGATCGGTGACGATTTCGAAGTCTGTGCCTTTGGAGGATCCGGAATGATCCAGGGAGAACTGGTGTTCCTCGGCTATGCCATCGATGCCGCCAAAGACCACTACAGCGATCTCAAGGATATCGATCTCAAGGATAAGATCGCGATCATCATGAGGCGCACGCCGCGGCAGGACGATGAGCAAAGCCCGTTTGCCGCACCCCATGGTGGCATCTCGCGACACGCCTCTCTGAGATCAAAAGTCAGCAACGCGTTCGGAGCCGGTGCCAAGGCAATCCTGTTCGTCAACGATCCGCACTCCAACCGCGAAAACGCACTGCAGGCACTCAAACGGGCCCGGAATGCCGTCGTCACAGCCGCAGTCGCCTTCGATGCAACCGCTCCCGATGACGCCAACACTCTCAAGGAAGCCCGCCGTCAACTCAAGGTCGCCGTCGAACGACTCGACGCAGAAAAGACTCGGCAGAAACCAGGGCCCGCCGATCCGCTGATGAAATTCGGCTACGCACGCTCGGGTAATTCCGGAACCGTGCCGATCGTTCACATCACCCACAAGGTCCTCGACCCTATCCTCAAGGCGGCGCTCAAGACCGACCTCGCCGGACTCGAATCCGACATCGACAAAGACTTTCAACCCAAAAGCCAATTGCTTCCCGGTTGGAGCGTCCAACTGAAGACTTCGATCAACACGATCCGCACCGAGGTCAAGAACGTCATCGGTGTGCTCGAAGGCAAGGGCCCGCACAAAGACGAAACGATCGTGATCGGTGCCCACTATGACCACGTCGGACTCGGTGGGACCGGCTCGCTGGCTCCCGGGTCCAAGGAAGTTCACAACGGAGCAGACGACAACGGATCCGGGACCGTCAGCCTCATCGAACTCGCCAGACGACTCGCCGGACGCAAAAAAACGCTCCCCCGTCGGATCGTCTTCATCGCCTTCACCGCCGAAGAACTCGGACTCATCGGCTCGGCCCGCTACGTCAAGGAACCCGTCTTCCCACTCGACCACACCGTCGCCATGTTCAACATGGACATGGTCGGTCGACTTCGCAACCAGAAACTCACCGTCTTTGGGACCGGAACCGCACCCCGATGGAAACCCATGATCCAGGCCAAGGGGAAACAACACGAGTTCGCCTTGACGCTCAAACCCAGTGGCTTTGGACCCAGTGACCACTCGTCGTTCTATGGCAAGCAGATCCCCGTACTGCACTTCTTCACCGGAACGCATAGCGACTACCACCGACCTGGTGACGATTGGCCCAAACTGAACTTCGCCGGCATGGAATCGATCGTCGAGATGCTCGAAGAGATCATCGTCGAGACTGCGA
>CAVOEV010000339.1:0-4264 GCA_963694825.1 Planctomycetota bacterium | reverse complement strand
TCCTGTGCCTCATCCCGTTTGTAAACTTCATCGTGTTCATCATCCTGTTTCTGGACTTGGCCAAGTCTTATGGCAAGGACACCATGTTTGCTCTCGGTTTGATTCTGCTGACTCCCATCTTTCTGCCGATTCTCGCCTTCGGTTCGGCACAGTACGGAGGCCCTTCGGTCCTGGACGATTCCGGAGGTGCACCGGCGTAAAGGCCAGCCAGTGATGTTCACGAGGCCCCGGGTCGTCCGATCCGGGGCCTCGTTCATTTGCCACCGGTCTCAGGCCGACGTCCGTCGCCGTTCCCGCCACACCGGGACACTTGAAATGGCGTAGACCGACGCTGATGTCAGCGTGATTCCCGCGACGATGACAAACAGCACGTCGTATCCCATCCGGTGAGCCACCTCGCCGAGCAGCTGTGCTCCGCCGATCGATCCCAAGTCCAACGCGACCATCGACAGCCCCGATCCGGCACCTCGCACATTGGGTGGAAAAGTGTCCAGGAACAGCGACGTGCAGGTGTGGTACATCAACGAGTGCCCCGTGCCGCACAACAGCGCCGGCACTATGATCAGTCCGGCATGCTCGGCGTCGACCAGCAGGAAGCTGAGCATCCCCAGCGACATGAACACGGCACCGAGCAGCAGCACCTTGCGGCGTCCCAGTCGATCGGGAGTCCGCCGGAAGACGATCCGCAGCGTAAAGCCCAGGCCGGCGTAGCACATGAAGAACAGGCTGACTTTTGGAAAGCCCGTGTCGGCCAGCCCGGTGTCATCGACAAATTTGGTCAGGAAGATGAACGGCACGGTGACGCACAGGCCGAAGGTCATTTGCAGCAGGACGACTGTGCCCGGCCAGTGATGACGCGAGGTCTTGAGAAACTCGAGCAACCGGACCGAGCCCTTGCCCGGCTCGCTCGCCGCCGGCCGGACCAGCATCAGCAGCGACACCGGCACCAGCAGCACCGCGACGCCCCCGACGAACAGTGTTTCGAATTCGGCTCGAGTCCGCTCGGCACTCAGAATCAGCTCGCCCAGCAACGGTCCGAATACGATCCCCAGGAAGGCGGCGGCACCCAGGGTCCCGATCGCCTCGGCCTTGCGGCCGGATGGAGCCAGGTGGATCACATAGGTCAGGCTGCTCGAGAAGATCACCGCCGAGCCGACGACCAGTAGGGTGCGACAGAGGTAGATGCCGGGGCCGAGGTCGTGGATCCAGAGATTCGAGAGTGAACCGATGGCGAAGATCGCGTAACCGGTCAGCCAGATCATGCGGGCCCCGAATCGATCGATCCATTGCCCGATCCACGGCCGCAGCAGCAGGCCGGCGATCGAGGCGGTGCCGGTGATCCAGCCCGCCGCATCAACCTCGCCCCCGTGATGAGCGATCCAGCGCGGGTAGTGTGCCAGGATCGCCATGTTGACCAGCGAAAACCCCACTTGGCTCAGGCAGGCGTAACTGAAATTGCGATCGTAGAGTCGTTCAGTCGACACGTGGAGGTCCCATCACAAACGGCAAACCGCAGATTGTCGCAGCCGTACTACGTGGTTGGCGAGCCATCGACGACTTATCATGAGCCGTTATACGATGCATCCCGAACCTGCTTCCGCCGGGATTTCCCATGCACATCATCGACTGCCACGCCCACATCTACTCGCCCGACGAGAAGAAGTACCCACCGGTGGCCAAGCCGCTGCGAGTCCCCGGGGGCAAGGGCTCGATCAACGACCTCCGCCAGATCAGTCGGGCCCAGGGCGTCTCGGCCGTTCGTGCCGTCCAGACCGTCTCGTTCTACGGCTACGACAACCGTTACCTCTGCGACGCCACCAGGGCACACCCAGACTGGGTTTCCGGCGTCTGTACGCTCGAACCCGACGATCCCCACAGCCCCGGCTTGCTCGAGCAGCACGTCAAGCAGTTTGGTGTCCGGACGCTCAGGAGCACCGCGGGAAACAAGCGGCGGACGTTTGATCATGACGGGGTGCGGGAACTGTGGAAGACGTGCGAGAAGCTGGGAGCGACGGTCGATATCTTCCTGATGCACCCCGACCTGGTACCGTCGGCCGAGAAGCTGTTGCGGGAGTTTCCGAAACTGACGGTCGCCTTGTGCCATTGCATGGACATCAAGCCCGGACCGCTCTACAAGCGATCGCTCGGCGAGGTGCTCAGACTCTCGAAGTACAAGAATCTCTACGCCAAGGTCGACTTCATCAGCACCGGCACAGAAATCGGGTTCCCCGGCACCGACCTGCACGCTGCGGCACTGAAGATCATCGACACCTACGGCTCCGAACGATGTGTGTGGGGCAGCAACTTTCCCAACGTGTTGTGGACTCCTAAGCTGACCTATGGCCAGCACCTGAAGATCTTCACCGATGTGTTGCCGCTCTCGAAAAAGGACCGCCGCAACGTGCTGGGCGAGACGGCTAGGAAGCTGTGGTTTCCGAAACTGAAGAAGTGAAAACCGAACCGAGGTTGCGATCAACCAGAGAGGATGAGCGGGAATGAGCGAAGGATTGATTCGAATTGGGGTGACCGGTTCCGGGTTCATGGGCCGGACGCATGTCGAGGCAGCTCTGAGAGCTCCGGGTGCCCGGATCGTGGCGGTGGCCGGAGGCCGGCGGGCGCCCGGGCTGGCCGAGGACTACGGGATCGACTGCGTGGAGACGGTCGAGCAGCTGATCGGTCGCGACGACATCGACGCGATCATCAGCAGTACGCCTCACCACTGCCACATCCAGGAAACTCTACTGGCGGCTCGACACGGCAAGCACGTGCTTGTCGAAAAACCGATGGCCACGTCGGTCGAGGATTGCGACCGGATGATCGCTGCCACCGCCAGTGCGGGTGTCGTGCTGGCAGTGGGGTATCACCAGAGGTTTCGGGAATCGAATCGCACGGTTCGCGACCTGGTCGCATCCGGAGCCATCGGGACTGTCCGTTGCGTCCAGATGGCGGCCCTGTTCGACATCGAGGCGTTGCGGTCCGATGACGGGTTTGGAGGCGATTGGGGCTGGTGGAAGGACCCGCGGAGCCGTGCTCACATTCTCAACAGCGGACCGCACAACATCGACCTCTGCCGCTGGTGGCTCGATGACGATATCGTCTCGGTCGTCGCGCACTGTGGGACGTTCCGTGAAGAGAACCCGAACGAAAACACGACGATGGCCATGTGGGGGTTTGCCGGCGGAGCCATGGCCAGCTTCTGGTCGTCGAGCGTTTGTCCTTCGCCAGGTTTCGATGGCGAGGACTTCCGGTTCCGCTTGATGGGTGACGCGGGCCTGATCGACGCTCAACCGTTCGGAAAGATCCGGGTGGGAAGGGACGGCGAGTGGGAATTGGCCTACGAGCAGCCTCATGTGCCGCTCGACGACGCCAACGCAGCGTTTGTCTCGGACGGACGCATGCAGGCCTACGCCGATCAGGTGCAGGCGTTCGTCGACCGGATCAACGGCCTGGACGCCGGGTGCGGCACCGAGGCCGACGGGCGTGCGGCGGTGGCGGCGATCGAAGGCATGTTGGATTCGTCCGAAAACGGGGCAGTGGTCAGGTTGGCGTAGGCACAGGCACACGGCCGGAGAGCCAGTCGCTGCGCTACCTGGCCAGCAGTTCGACCGTGTCGGCCACCAGGTGCCAGTAGACCACGTCCTCGGCAAACGATGACGTCTCGAGAGCCGGAACCGGGAAGCCGGGGATCTTCAGCACGGCGTTGTACTGGGCGAACCTGAGGTCGATGTAGATTCGGTTCTCGCTCTGGGGCAACTGGTCAAACGACGTCGGGTGGTACAACTCACCCACCTCCCCGTACAGGGCTGGTGCCGGAGGTGCCTGGTCGACCAGGGTGAAGCAGAGGATCTGGCGGGCCTTGCCGGTGTCCACGGTCCGAGCCAATCGTCTCGGATACCAGTTGTAGCCGACAAACAACGCGACATCATCGGGCTGGATCAGGCCATCCAGTTGAGGGTAGTAGGCATTGCCTTCGCTGAAGACCTTGAACAGTCCCGGGTCACCGGGCAGGTTCTCGGGGTCGAGCCCGTGGATCAGCAGTGCGTAGCTGGTCCGTTTCTTTCGAGCGGCCTCGGCCAGCCAACCGGCGGCCTTGCGGAACTTGTGGCGTTGTCCGTCGAGGATACGGCCGACAATCTCGTCGATGTGAGCCAGGTAGGTCTTCCCGAGTTGACCTTCGGCGACGGGGCTGACGTTGAATGCGGGTACGAACTTGTAGGTATTCAGCAGTGGCTGGTTGAAGACCTGGGGACTTTCGTAGGTCACC
>CAVOEV010000338.1:0-4279 GCA_963694825.1 Planctomycetota bacterium | reverse complement strand
AACCCCGAGACCGTCAACACCCTGGTGATGGGGCCATGGCGACATGGAGGATGGGCTCGGGGTGAGGGGTCATTCTTCGGCGACATTCCCTTCAACGCCAAGACCTCGGAGTTCTACCGCGAGAAGATCGAGTTCCCGTTCTTCCAGCGGCACCTGAAGAACAAGGGAGATGCCAAGCACCCCGAGGCCTGGGTCTTTGAAATGGGCACCAACCAGTGGCGGAGGTATGCCAAGTGGCCGCCCAAGGTTGCCCGCTCGAAGTCGCTCTACTTCCACGCCGGTGAACGGCTCGCGTTCGACCCACCTGTCAGGAACGGTGACAAGAACGGTGATCGGGGGGATTACGACCAGTATTTCAGCGATCCGAACAAGCCCGTTCCGTACATGAACGGCATCCTCGCGGGCATGAAGGCCGAGTACATGATCGCCGACCAGCGGTTCGCGTCACGGCGTCCCGACGTGCTGGTCTACCAGACCGAAGAACTGGAAGAGGACGTGACACTCGTGGGGCCGATCGAGGTCGACCTGACGGTGTCGACCTCGGGCACCGACAGCGACTGGGTGGTGAAGCTGATCGACGTCTACCCTGACGATTACCCGGATCCGGCGAAGAACCCCACGCAAGTCCGCATGGGCGGCTACCAGCAGCTTGTCCGAGGCGACGTGATTCGAGGCAAGTTCCGCAAGAGTATGGAGAAGCCCGAGCCGTTCGAACCGAACACGCCGTCACGGGTCCGGTTCACCATGCCCGACACCTATCACTGTTTCCGCTCGGGCCACCGCATCATGGTCCAGGTGCAGAGCTCGTGGTTCCCGCTGGTCGATCGGAACCCGCAGAAGTTCTGCGACATCTTCCGGGCCGTCGAGTCGGATTACCGGGCGGCCACGCAGCGAGTCTACCGCTCGCCGAAGGCCGTCTCCCGATTGAAGGTGATGGTCTTGCCGTAGGGGATTGTCAGCGCGTTCGGGTTGTCCTGGTCCGCTGCTGAAAGCCCGCACCGGGATAAGCCCGGTGCGGGCTTTTCTATCAGCGTTGAGACGACACAATTGCGTTATGCACAACCGGAGAAATCGAATGTGTCACCCTCTGTTAATCATCTTGGCCGGCTGCGTGGTTTCGTGGGCGGGGTTCGTGCCGCTGGAGGCGGCGGAAAAGCGACCCAACGTGCTGCTGATCCTGGCCGATGATCTTGGGTTCTCGGACCTGGGCTGTTACGGCGGCGAGATCGAGACTCCGAACCTGGATCGATTGGCCGGTAACGGTCTGAGATTCACTCAGTTTTACAACACCGCCCGGTGCTGGCCGACTCGAGCGGCATTGCTGACCGGTTATTACGCTCAGCAGGTCCGTCGCGACATCATTCCCGGCCTCCCCAAGGGGGTTCGAACCGGCGGTCGAGGTCAGCGGCCGAACTGGGCACAATTGCTGCCAGTCATGCTCGCACCATCCGGGTACCGCTCGTACCACTCGGGCAAATGGCACATCGACGGCATGCCGTTGAAGAGCGGGTTCGATCACTCGTACTATCTTGGCGACCAGGGGCGGTTTTTCAGCCCGAAGGTTCATTACGAGGACGACAAGCGGCTTGCGGCCGTTGAACGTGGTTCGGGGTACTACGCCACCAACGCGATTGCCGAGCATGCCATCAGGTGTCTGAAGGAGCATGCTGCCGAGCATGCCGCGAAGCCGTTCTTTCATTACCTCGCCTTCACCGCACCGCATTTCCCTCTACACGCACTTCCCGAGGACATCGCACGCTATCGCAAGCGATACCGTCGGTCGTGGGGTGAAGTCCGCGACCGGCGTTGGACACGCCTGCAGAAGCTTGGCATTGTCACCGGCCAGCTCTCGAAGGTCGAACGAGATCTCGGCCCCCCCTACCACTTCCCCGACGCTCTGGAACAACTTGGGCCGGGTGAAGTTAATCGTCCATTGCCGTGGGAGGATCTGACGGCAGAGCAGCGTGAATTCCAGTCGACGAAGATGGCGATCCATGCCGCGATGATCGATCGCATGGACGCGGGGATCGGGCGTGTACTCGATCAACTGAGAAAGATGAACGCCTTTGACAACACTTTGATCCTGTTCCTGTCGGACAACGGCTGTAGTGCCGAGATCATGGTCCGTAATGACGGACACGATCCGAAGGCTCCCTTGGGGTCCGCCGCGACACACCTGTGCCTGGGCCCCGGCTGGTCCACGACCTGCAACACGCCATTTCGGCGGCACAAGACGTGGGTCCACGAGGGTGGCTGTGCCACGCCCCTGATCGCGCATTGGCCCAGTGGGATCCGGGCTCGCGGCGAATTGCGGCACACCGCCGGGCACGTGATCGACATTGTCCCGACCATCCTGGAACTTGCCGGGGCGAAACGGCTGCCAGCCGATGCACCGGAGGCACCGGGCAAGAGCCTGGTGGCGGCGCTCGGACAGGATGTCACCATTTCACGCGACTCGCTGTGGTGGTTGCACGACGGCCATCGCGCGATTCGCAAGGGCGACTGGAAACTCGTCGTGGCCAAGGGGGAGCAGCCCGAGTTGTTCAACCTCCGCGAGGATCGCACCGAAACAAAAAACCTCGCCGCCAGGTACCCCGACAGGGCCAAACAACTGGCCGCCGAGTGGGACAGGCAACTGGTCGCGTTTCGCGAGTTGGCCCTGCGAGACCGCGAGGATCCACCTGCCCCGGAACGCTCGAAGACGACACCCAACGTGGTCCTGGTCTTTGCCGACGACCAGGGCTACCAGGACCTGGGTGTCTTTGGCTCGCCCAACATCAAGACACCACACGTCGACCGGATGGCTGGGGAGGGGATGCGGTTCACCGACTTCTACTCGGCGGCGTCGGTCTGCACGCCCAGCCGGGCGGCACTGATGACCGGCTGTTACCCGGAACGCGTCGGTCGCCTGGGGGTGCTCTTTCCTCGTGACAAGATCGGGCTGAACCCCAGCGAGATGACCATCGCCGAGTTGCTCAAGACACGCGGCTACGCCACCGCCTGTATCGGCAAGTGGCACCTGGGTCACAAGCAGAAGTTCCTGCCGACCAACCAGGGTTTCGACACCTATTTCGGCATCCCCTATTCGAACGACATGGGCGCCGACCCGGCCATGCAGCTCGCCACCGACATCCGCTGGCGAAACGGGTTCACCGAGGAAAAGTTTCGGCAGTTGACGCCGAACAACCGCCGGGCCGGACCGCCACTGATGCGAGGGACACGGGTTGTCGAGTTTCCCGTCGATCAGAACACGCTGACCAGGCGGTACACCCAGGAGGCGGTCCGCTTCATCACGGCCAATAAGGACAGGCCGTTCTTCGTCTACCTGCCACACACGATGCCGCACATCCCGCTGTACGCCACACCCGAGTTCTCGGGCAAGTCGGCCGCCGGCCTGTACGGGGACACGATCGAGGAGATGGACTGGTCGGTGGGGCAGATCATGGCCACGCTGCGGAAACTGCAACTGGACCGGAACACCCTGGTGATCTACACCTCCGACAACGGTCCGTGGAACCTCAAGGGCAACGCCACCGACAAGGTCAAGGGTAACAAGAACCGTCGCATCGGCGGCTCGGCGCTGCCGCTGCGTGGTTACAAGTTTCAGCAGTTCGAGGGAGGCATGCGTGAGCCGACGGTGATGTGGTGGCCGGGCCGAATCCCTCCCGGTTCGGTCTGCAGGGAACTGGCCGGCACAATCGATATTCTCCCAACGCTCGCGGCGATCACGGGTGCCGCGCTGCCGAAGCAGAAGATCGACGGACACAACATCCTGCCGCTTCTTGAAGGGCGGAAGGGGGCCCGCAGTCCACACGACGCCTATTTCTACCAGTCGAAGGCGGTGCGGATAGGGGAATGGAAGCTGATGGAATCGAGAGCCCGCAACAAGCCGAAGCTGCTGTTTAACCTCAGCAGCGACATCGGGGAAAAGAAGAACGTCGCTGCCGAACATCCCGACATCGTCAAGCGGCTCTCCGAGGCGCTGTCGGATTTCAAGGCCCGGATGAAATCCGAGGGCCGTCCCAGAGGCAGCCTCTGAGACGACAAAAGTGTGGTTCCTGAGGACTTGCGTCGAACCAGCCAATTGACCGTCCCTGCTGGCCTCTTCTAGGATGGATGGATGGATGGAATGTCGCACGGAGGCTGTGTCATCGAAATCCGTTCTTGAGCCTATGTGATGACTTTGCAACGAGTGGTCCTGGTCAATCCGCCGCCATTGGCAATTGTCGAGCCATGGTACGACCGGCCGGATTGGGGCCGCATCGGACTGGCCTACCTC
>CAVOEV010000337.1:0-4299 GCA_963694825.1 Planctomycetota bacterium | reverse complement strand
CCCGTTCCACCAAGAAACCGACGCAAGACCCCCTCGGGCCAGTCGATCCGTTGAAATGTGCGTGAGTCCAGATCGATGCGGAGAAATCTGCCGTGGTAACCAGGGATAGGTGCCATGCCTCAATTGCAGACCACCGGGGCCACAATTGCAACAACACTCAACCTCCGGCATCGGCCGACAACAACAGCACGTGATCGCCAGCTTCGACCATCACGTCTGGGTCGGTCGTGAACCGGCAGGCGTTGATATTCGCCAGGTAACCCCCCTTCGGCCGCGAACCGTCCAGGCACTCACCAGCCAGTCCCGGCAGCCGCGACCCGGCGGCCAGCAAGACGTCGCCCAATCGAATCGACTCGCGACCCGGACACACAACAATCCGAGTCCGACCCGCGCGACGACGGGCAATGCCGAAAAACTCGACCGTGACACCATCCATGCCGCCGAAACCAGCGTCGCAATCAGACTCGGTTCGCGGTTCCTGATCCATCAGAAGATCGACTCCAACCCATCCACCCCGATCTCCTCGCGACTCGTCAACGGTTCACCATACGACCTGCCAATCGTCCAACCCCAGTACCGTGCACAATCGCGGATGTCGTCGAGCAGAGTCGGAAACTCGGTGCTGCGACCCTCGATCAACTGGCTCTCGTAACAACCAATCGCACGCATCTTGGTGTCGATGTGATCGCTGATGTCCAAGACGAACGACGGCCGAGGGTGAATCCGCAAGTGAATGCTGAAGTAGTGGTACAACCGCGGAGGCCAGAACGGATCGCCACTCATCTCGGTCTTGCTCAACTTGCTCCAGAAACGAGCGTCATCGACCAGCTGACTCGCGGCGACATGGTCGGGATGTACGTCCTGCCAGTACGGGGCCAGGATGACCGCCGGAC
Source organism: Planctomycetota bacterium (assembly GCA_963694825.1). GTDB lineage: Bacteria > Planctomycetota > Planctomycetia > Planctomycetales > Planctomycetaceae > UBA8437. Next base: position 3,406 of record CAVOEV010000337.1, on the reverse strand, counting down.
GAGTCGACCGGAAGACCTCGGCCAACCGCTCGCGAGACGCAAGATCGGCGACCAGGCTGCGGTTGGGCAATCCCAGGTTGGCTCGCCAAACCACACCCAGTGCACCCGTCGCCGCGGTTGTCTCGGACTCGCGACGGGCGACGGTGCCTCGAGGCGTCGGTTCGCCATCGGTCAAGTCCAGAATACCCACACGACGTCCGGCTGCCACCGACGACACGATCACTCCGCCAACACTGATCTCGGCGTCGTCGGGATGAGCGGCCACGACGAGCAGATCGAGTGGATCACCCGAGTAGGACTCGACCGGTTCCATTTCACAATCTGACATGATCACTCACCCCTCGACTCGCATCACCTTTGTACGAACCCACCACCGGAATTCCAGCCTGACTCCGGGAAACCGATCTGGACTCCGAATCCGATTTCAACAGAATACCGCCTCGCACCCGGGACGAGCGAGGACCAGATGATCGCTATGCAATCCGCAACACACTGCCCGATCCGTATCGCAACAGCCTGCACGCTGCTGCTGATCTGCGTCGGAAGCACTGGCTGCCAGTCGGTCATCGACTCGACCAACACCACCCGACGACAGTTCACACGCCAATTCAGACCCTCGCCGCACGATTACCGCGACTCGACCGCCGAAACCGAAGACAAGTGGCTCGAATACACCCGCGAAGCCAAGGCAACTCACCTGGCCGAAAAGGACCCCGACCCGTGGTACCGCCGCTGGTTCATGTCTGAAAAAGCACGGCAAACCGAAAGCCACCTCGGAATCGACTGACCCGATCACCACTCAGTCAGCCCCGTCAGACTGCTCGCTGTCCGGCTCGCTGCCCGGCTCGCTGTCCTGAAGGGCTCGTTCGACCGATGCCAGCAGCACGTCCATCGTGAAGGGCTTGCGCAGGTAATCGTGGACACCAAGCATCTCGGCATAGGCCTTGTGCCGACCTCCCTCGTTGGCCGTGATCATGATCACGCGAGGTGGATGTTCGAGAGTGCGGAGAAACTCGAGGACGGGGAAGCCTCCCATCCGTGGCATCATCATGTCGGTGATCACCAAGCCCGGTTCGTTCGCTTCGACCAACTGACGACCTTCGATCCCGTTGATCGCATGCTGGACCACGTAACCCGCCGACTCGAGCACCCCGACCAACGTCGTGGCCGTCTCGCGGTCGTCCTCGATCAATACAATGTTCGTCCCAGTTTCGCTCACGCTTCCATTGTTGCCGCACTCCGCTCCTTTCTCAACGCCTGACACGCCCCGACACGCCCCGAATGCGGCCGTGTCTTCACGAACCGTCGCTGCCCGTACCGCCCGACACCAGCCTCAGGCGTCGTCGTTCAACGAGTAGAAGACCAACCCCGAAAGCAGCTTCGGATAGAAATACGTGCTCTTTGGCGGCATCGTTTCCAACTGCGACGCAATGTCCCGGACGTGGTCGAGCGTGGCCGGAGCCACCAGCACGGCCAACGAGACATCGCCATCGTCACCACCCTCGACCGCGGCATCCACCTCATCCATCCGGTGCACGTATCGACAACCCACCTCGGACTCGGGGAACGCCGGCTCGAGAATCGCATCAACCAGCAAGCTGTGCAGACGACTGACACCCAGGCCACGCCACGCGTCGCTGCGATCCGGGGCCAACTGCTGCATCACGGCCGGGTCCTTCAATCGAGCCAATAGCCACTGTCGATCCGAAACGGTGCACAAGGCCAGAACAGCCTGGTCGGCCTGCCCGCCCTGCCCGCCGACCGTCTCGATCTGCGACCACGCCGCTCGAGCCGCCTCGCGACCGACTCCCATCTCGCTCACATCGAAATACTCACTCAACAAACTCGTCAACCGCGACACATCCAGCCCGTTGACTCCAGTGATCAGCCGATGAGTCGGCAGGATGGTCAGACCGGGATCGTCCATCGCCACCATCATCATCATCGTGTACCCGGCAGAATCGACGTCGGGATGAGCCTTCTTGTAGTTGAGTGCCGTCTCGTATCGGTGATGCCCGTCGGCAATGAAGACCGGCACGTCGACCAGAGCCCCGCACGCGGCGGAAATCGCATCGGGATCCTCGACCGCCCACAACCTGTGGGTCACCCCCAGTTCGTCGACAACCTCTTGAGCCGGCTGACCACTGCAGGCGGACTCCAGCGGGCCCTGGACGTCGTCCGAATTGGCCGGATAGAGACCGAAGACGGGCGAGAGACAGGTGCGACCATGCTCCCACAATGCCAATCGGTCGGCCTTCGGACCGGGCATGGTCTGCTCGTGAGGAAACACGGTGCCGGTGCCAAATTCTTCGAGTCGAATGCGACCGAGAAAACCGCGGCGGACGTAGGTGACATCCTCCCAGGTGAACTCCTGATGATACACGTACAACGACGGCACCGGATCACGCTCCAATTCGCCGTCCGACTTCCAACTCTCCAGGAATCCCGCAGCACGCTCGTATCGAGCCAACTCGGACTCGTCACCCGGTTCGCTTCGGTTCAGGATCAAACGGATGACGTTGGCCGGATGCCGAGCATAAAGACTCTCCTGCAATGCCGGGTCGATGACGTCATACGGCGGCGCCACGACATCCGATAGGCTTCCCACTACGTCCAGCCCATAACGCCAACCTCGAAAGGCTTCGATCTCAGCCATCGCTCTTAACTCCCATACGTCCGCCCACAGCCCGTGCGTTCCTGACGAACTGCACGACCCGCTCCACGTCCATGTCTCCAACCGAATCTTCCACACCACCAGCCGTGTCGACTCCCCAGGGAGACACCTCCATGATGGCTCGGCCAACGTTATTCGGTCGAAGCCCTCCAGCCAACAGTAGCCGAGGCCACTCGACACGCCGATACTCCCGCGACAACAACGACCAGGGCGGCGACTGGCCGGTGCCGCCAAACTGACCCTCCGCAAAAGCGTCAACCAGACAACCGCCCAGTTCCACTCCCAATAATCCACACATCTCGAAATACGCCCCCAGTTCACTCAAACCGCCCGACTCGCCCGACTCCGGATCACGCACACGCATCGCTCGAAAGACCCGGACCCCAGGACACTCGCTCAAGAGCTCCGCGACATACTCGGGCGACTCGGTTCCATGCAACTGAATCGTCGGCAGCCCCAGCTCGTTCCGCAGCCCGACAACCCGCTCCAGAGGTGAGTCAACAAACAGACCCACCACCTCGATCAACTCGCCCACCTCCGCCACGATCGACCGCGCACTCGACTCGGTGACACAACGTCGGCTGCCCGAATAAAAGTTCAAGCCCACCGCATCCGGGCGGTCACCGTCGGACAGGCTGGCCAGCCGACTGGCCGTTGACCGGTTGCGGAGTCCACAGACCTTGACCCACATCGAGGAAACGTCCGTTTTATGGTGGCAAAGGTCAGTGACCC
>CAVOEV010000336.1:0-4323 GCA_963694825.1 Planctomycetota bacterium | reverse complement strand
CGAAACGCCCGGGACACCTGGAAAATCGGCCGCGCCGAATCGGCCACCAGACGCTTCATCGAAAACTCTGGCGAGGTCTGCAAAAACAACCGGACACCGCCGGGCCCCTCGACCTCGAAAGGATCGAGATGCTGATCGACGCAGACGTCGGCCGACAACAATGGAGTTTCCACCTCCAGGTACCCGCGAGCACAGAACGCGGCACGCACACTCGCCAGCATCGCCGCTCGCGTCTCCAACACCTCCCACGTCGCCGATGGCCGCCAATCGTCCGCCCTGTCGTCCGCCCTCTCGCCCTTCACGTCGCTCACAACTCGGCCCGGATCGCTCGAGCCAACCGGGCCAGGCCCTCGGCAAGCCGCTCGGGTGTCTCGACCCCGAAACTCAAACGCAACTGGTTCCGAGGCTTCAGTCCGTTGGTGCCGATGTAGCAGAGGTCACCGGGGACGTACATCACCTGCTCGACCTCGACCGCTCGCCGGAACAGCGATCCGCCCAACCCAGTGTCCACACGCTCGGGAACGGTCATCCAGACGTACAGACCTCCGTCAGGGACCAACCATTCCACTCCATCCACATCGCCCAAATGCTCGTCGGCACCGCGGACCAATGCGTCCCGCTTGGCAGCATACGCTTGCCGCAACCGCCCGGTGTGCTCGGCAAACTGACCGTCCTCGAGAACCGTCGCCAGCAGGTGCTGGCTGAAGCTCGTCGAACCAAAATCCTCGTTGCCCTTCAAATCGAGCACCGGCTCGATCAGCCGACGAGGCAACACGCCAAACCCAACTCGCAGACCCGGCGAATAGCACTTCGAAAACGTCTGCACCAATGCTACGGTGTCGCCCGCAGGGTCATGGCCCCAGACACTCGGCCGCGGACGACCGTCGTAATACAGCTCGCGGTACGCCGCATCCTCGACCAGCAAGATCCTCTGTCGATCTGCATACCCGGCCACCAGGTCGACCAATCCGCCTCGGCGGTCATCAGCCAGGCTGACGCTGCGAGGATTGTCGAAATCGCTGACCACATAGATCATCTTGACCCGCGACAACTCTCCCGCAGCCTCGATCGACAAGAGAACGGCCTCGAGCGACTCGAGACACAACCCGCCCTCGTCGGCTTCGACCACCACCGCCCTGGCACCCAGGCCGGTCACCGTGCCCAACATCACGTAATAGGTCGGATCGGCAATCAGACAGATGTCGCCCGGATCGAGAATCGCTTCGCACAACAACGACAACATCTGCTGCGAACCGGTCGACAGGACCAACTGATCCCGGTCAATCCCCAGATCGTCAACCGAAACACCCTCGAGCCTCGCAAGATACTCGAGCAACAGGTCACGCAGCCGCTGAGACCCTTCGGTCGTTCCATACTGCAGGCTCGCCCGAGCCAACGACTCGTCACCAAGCATTCTCTCCGCCGCCCGACGAGTCACCTCGACCGGCAACGTCTCGGGATCCACCAGGCCGGCTGCCAGAGAAATACACTCGGGATGATCCACCGCCTGCTTCATCATGAAGCCCACAACATTGTCAGCCGACCAATCGCGACGACGACTGAACAGCGTCTCGACTTCCGATCGTTGTGACCCGTCCACACTCATCACCGAACTCCACACCGTCGTCATGTCAGTCGCAACGCAAGACCTTGCGTGCGTACTGAATGCCATCGACCAGAACATCAATGTCGGTCGAATCGTTATACAGTGCAAAACTGGCTCGCGTCGTCGCCACGACCCCCATCCAAGCGTGCAACGGCATCGTACAATGATGACCAGCCCTGACGGCGACGCCCTTGCGCTTGAGCAGTTCGGCCATGTCGTGAGGATGGACACGCTCGTCGGTGAAACTGACGATCGCACCCTTGTGCTCGACCGCAGGGCCGTGAATCAACACGTCGGGGATCTCCGACAACCGCTGCTGAGCCTCACGCAGCAAGGCGGTCTCGATTCGACCGATCTCGTCAAAACCGATTCCCTGTACATAGTCGACCGCCACGCCCAAGGCGATCGCCTGCGCCACCGGTAAGGTCCCTGCCTCGAACTTCGCCGGCAACTCGGCCCAACTTGATTCGGTCAAACCCACTTCGCTGATCATGTTCCCGCCGCACAGGAACGGATCCATCTTCTCGAGCAACTCGCGGCGACCGTACAGGACACCAACACCCGTGGGACCATAAATCTTGTGGCCGGAAAAGGCGAGAAAATCGATCCGAGGCTCCTGCACGTTGATCGCAGCATGAGGCACACTCTGGGCACCGTCGACCAGCACCAAGGCCCCTACCGCGTGAGCCCGCTCGACCAACCGCCCAATCGGATTGACCGTCCCCAACACGTTCGACATGCCGGTGACCGCCACCAGACGGGTTCGCGACGTCAGGCATTCGTCCAGTCGCTCGAGATCCAGACGGCCGTCGTCGGTCAAGGGAATGTGCCGCAGACTGGCTCCGGTCTCGCTAGCCAGCTGCTGCCACGGAACCAGGTTCGCATGGTGCTCCATCTCGTTGACCAGCAATTCGTCGCCCGATGACAATCGCGACCGACCCCAGGCCGATGCCACCAGGTTGATCGACATCGTCGTGCCCGATGTGAAAATCACCTCCTCGGGATGATCCGCTCCAATCATTGCAGCCACCCGAGCTCGCGTACCCTCCAAAGCCTCGTCCACCTGAACACCAAACTGGTACACGCCCCGGTGCGAATTGGCGTAATAGGTCGAGTAGCACTCAGAAAGTGAATCGATGACCACTTGCGGCTTCTGAGCACTCGACGCACTGTCGAGATAGACCAACGGTGTGCCGTCGGACAATGGACGGCCCAGAATCGGAAAGTCGCTGCGTATCGTCCCCACGACCCTCTGTCCTCTTGTCTCAAACAGACAACTGGAAACTGGAAACCGGAACTGGAACTCAGGCCGAAGCCTCGGCCGCCTCATCGTGCGAGCCATCGTAGGAATAAGCCAGAGTCTTGAGCACCTTGAAGCCCAACAGACCACAGCGTTGCCGCACTGCGGTGAGTCGCACTTTGAGCAATTCGAGCATCGCGGCCGCGGTGAAGGCTTCGATCTCCTCGAGCGTCTTGCCTTCAATGTGCTCGCACAATATCGACGCCGCCGCCTGGCTGATCGCACAACCCTCGCCGTCAAAAAATGCCTGCTCGATCCGCTGGTCCGAACCGATCTGCAACTGCAATTGCACTCGATCGCCACACAACGGATTGTGTTCGGTGTGAGTGCAACTGGGCGACTCGAGTTCACCGCGATGGTACGGCGACTCGTAATGGTCCAGGATCAGTTCGTCGTACAACTCGTCGCTCATCGTCTCCCGCCGATCTCAAGGACCGCCAAGTCTCATCAGCCGCCAAAACACACAACCACGTCCATTCTATGAGTCGCCTCGAACAACGCCAAGGGGACTGCCCAAGCTAAATCTGACGCGAAACTGTTTCAAAGAATCTCGAGATCGGGCAGCCCGGATCCCGACGTGACCTTCCGAGCCACTTCGATGGCCACTTTCTGACTGATCGAGATCAATGACTCTCTGACTGGACTGTCGTCGTCGATCAATGTGCTGACCCGCCCAGCATCGCCTCGGATTCGCACCTCCGGATCGGCTGGCAACTCGCCCAAAAATGCAATTCCCAATTCCAGAGCCTTGTCCCGAGCCCCGCCTCGACCAAAAATCTCACCCGTCATGTTCTCGACCATGCCCAACACCGGAATTTTGACCTGGTTGAACATCGAAATCGCCTTCATCGCGTCGAGCAGAGCGACCTTTTGCGGCGTGCAAACGACCACGGCTCCGGAAATCGACAGCAACTGAGACAGTGTCAGGGCGATATCACCGGTTCCCGGCGGCATGTCGATGATCAGGTAGTCCAACTCGCCCCATTCAGTGGCCTCTAGGAACTGAGTCAACGTGCGGTGCAACAACGGACCTCGCCAGATCACCGCCTGGTCCTCGTCGATGTGGAAACCCATCGACATCAATGGCATCCCATCCACTTCCACCGGCTGGATCCGCTGAACCATCTCGCCGTCGGCACCCGGCTGTTCGGCAACCGTCGGTTCGCCTCGAGCCCCCAGCAGATGCGGCACGCTGGGACCGTACACGTCGGCATCCATCAGGCCAACGCGTGCTCCGGATGCCTTCAAGGCAAACGCCAACCCGCAGGCGACACTGCTCTTGCCCACGCCTCCCTTGCCACTGCCCACGCAAATGACGTTCGCAATCCTTAGACCAATCTTGCCGCCGGAATTCGACCCGCGAACCGTTCGCACAAAATCCACCACGACGTCACCGTCAACCAACTCGACGATCTCA